>JAFXLD010000013.1 GCA_017531385.1 Clostridia bacterium | reverse complement strand
TAAGGACTATGAAGAAAACTATTTCGATAAGAAATGTGCAAAGTCCAAGGCAATGATTGAAGAAGCACGTCAGACAATCCCCGGCGGTGTTCAGCACAACCTTGCTTTCAACTATCCGTTCCCCCTTGTTTTCACAAAGGCAGACGGCATGATGCTTTATGATGTTGACGGAAACGAATATTTCGACTTCCTTCAGGCAGGCGGTCCCACAGTTCTCGGCTCAAACCCCAAAATCGTTCGCGACCAGGTTATCGACCTTCTTAACACATGCGGTCCTTCAACAGGTCTTTTCCATGAGTTTGAATACAAGCTTGCAAAACTCATTTCAGACAATGTTGAAACAGTAGATATGTTCCGTATGCTCGGTTCAGGTACAGAGGCTTGTATGGCAGCAGTCCGTGTTGCAAGACTTGCTACAAAGAACAAGAACATCGTAAAAATGGGCGGTGCTTACCACGGTTGGTCAGATCAGCTCGGTTACGGTATCCGTGTTCCCGGCTCAAAGTTCACTCAGGCTCACGGTGTACCTCTTTATCTCTTCAAGCATACACAGGAATTCTTCCCCAATGATCTTGATTCTCTTGAAAGAGTTCTCAAGCTCAACACACTTCGTGGCGGTACAGCTGCTGTATTCATTGAGCCTGTTGGTCCCGAAAGCGGTACAAGACCTCTTGATTATGATTTCAACAAGGGCGTTGAAAGACTTTGCCGTAAGTACGGTGCACTCCTTATCTTTGATGAGGTTGTTACAGGTTTCCGTATCGGTATGGCAGGTGCTCAGGGTTATTACGGTGTTTCTCCTGACCTTACAATCTTCGGTAAAGTTATCGCAGGCGGTTATCCAGGTGCAGGCGGTATCGGCGGTAAGAGAGAATACATGAAGTACCTCGGTGCAGGTCTTGACGGCAGCACAAAGGTCAAGAAGGCATTCATGGGCGGTACAATGGCTGCTACACCTCTTTCATGTGTTGCAGGTTATTATACTCTTAAGCTCATCGGTGAAAGAAATGCTTGTCAGTACGCAGGTCAGATGGGTGACAGACTTACAAAGGGTCTTCAGGAACTTATCAAGAAGTACAACCTTCCCTTCGTTGCATTCAACCAGGGATCAATCTGCCATCTTGAAACAGTTGGTACAATGCATTACTCAATCGATTGGAGCAAGCCCTGGGGTATCCCCAAAGTTCTTTCAGCTACAAGCGAAAGAAAGAAGGAAATGGAGCACATGGGTGCAGCATACATGGCAGAAGGTCTCGTAACCCTTGCAGGTTCAAGACTTTACACATCAGCTGCTTATACTCCTGAACTTATCGACGAAGCTCTCAAGAGATTCGACAAGGTGTTTGCAAACGTTGCTCTTAAGCAGTACTAATATAAAGAGGTGCCCATATGGACATTTTAGAAGCAAAACTTGAAGTTGTCAAAGCAGGTCTTAAGCTCGTAGAGTCCGGACTCATTGCCCGTACATGGGGTAATGTAAGCTGCAGAGTTGATGATGAATATTTCGTTATCACTCCCAGTGGTAGAAGCTATGAGTCACTTACACCCGAAGACATCGTTCTTGTTAAAATTGAAGACTGTTCTTATGAATCAGAAATCAAGCCTTCATCAGAAAAAGGCATCCATGCGGCTGCATACAAAATGCGTCCCGATGTCAATTTCGTTATTCATACACACCAGAAGAATGCTTCAGCAGTAAGCTTCCTCGGTTACGATATCAATATGGTTCCCGAAGAGAGCAGAGCAGTTATCGGTACAGATATTCCCGTTGCATCTTACGGTCTGCCCGGCACAGGAAAGCTTCGCAAGGGTGTTATTGCAGCACTTGAACGTTCTTCATCAAAGGCTGTTGTCATGGCTCATCACGGTGCTCTTTGTATGGGTGCTGATTATGATGATGCATTTGCAGTTGCAGACAGTCTTGAAAAAGTATGTGAAAAATTCCTTCTTGACAGACTTGAAGCGGTTACAGGCAAAGTCAGTGAAAATATTGCTGCTGTTGCAGAACATATTGCTGAAGTCAGTGAAGGAGCAAAGAAACAGGCTCAGATTTTTGATGCTTATACATCTGAAAGAGAAGGCTCAACTCTCGTTATGACACCTGCCCTTGGCGGTGAAACAGTCAGAATTGATATTGCTACAGGCAATGAAGTTGCTGATTGTGAAAATTATCCTGCAAGTGCAGAGCTTCACAGAGCTGTTTATGCTTCAAGAGAAGATGTTAATTGTATTATTCATTCCAAGAAGCCTGAAATCCTTGCAGCATCCGTAAGAGGCGGAAAATTCAAGCCCCTTCTTGATGACTTTGCTCAGCTTGTAGGTGTTACACTTAAAACAGGTGAATACAACCCTGCAAACACTGTAAAAACAGCAAAGAAGGTTGTAAGAAAGCTCAAGGGCAGAAATGCTGTTCTTGTCAAGGATAACGGCGGTATCTGTGTAGCAGGTAATATGTATGATGCAGAAGCTGTTGAAATGGTTCTTGAAAAGGAAATGAGAACTGATGCTGCAGCTAAGCTTATCGGCGATGCAAAATACATCAATCCCGTTGAAGCTTTACTTATGAGAGTTATCTATAAGACAAAGTATTCAAAGAAAACAGAAACAAATAAATAAAACCAAATTTTTTCAGCTCTCCGTAAGGAGAGCTGTTGTTTTTATTTGTTTAATATGATATACTTTTTTTGGTGATTGAAATGAAAGATATTCCTGTTTTTGTCGGTGTGAATGAGCCGTCAGTTCCATCGGAACTCATTGGTGACAAAATCGAAATGAATAATATGCAATCCTGCCGTATACCGTCTTTGATTACACAAGACGATACAATTATTGCAGTATGTGATAAAGCAAATTGCGGTGCTGATTGGGGATTTATCGAAATTGCTGTAAGACGGAGTTCGGATAACGGAAAAACGTTTGATAAGCTGAAAACTGTGTTTACTCCGCCTGCAAGAATTGCTCCGAAAAAAGATGATGAATATACATCGGCATTTGCAATTGATCCCGTTATGGTTGAAGCGGCAGACGGTGCACTTATTATGCTTTTTGACTTTTATCCCGAATGTAAAGGTCTTCATAAGGCAGAATTGCTTGAAAAATCAAACGGATATACTATTGTTGACAGAAAAAGCTTCAGAAAGCTTTATGATTCAGACGGAAAAGTCTGTACTGTCCGTGATGATTGTTTTATTTATGACAGTAACGGCAATAAGACAAATTATTATCTTCCTTCTGAGCACAATCCTGAGTTTGCATATCAGACTGTAGGTGATATGTATTATACAGAAGATAAAGCTAAGTTTATCGGCAAATATCCGCCTTTGATTCATGATAACAAAGGTGATAAATATGTCGGCAATATATATCTGAACAAAACAGGACAGGAAAAATTTTCTGCAGAAAAGCATTATTCGAAAGATTGCTTGTATGATTGTCTTGAAACATCTGCAGCACCGTTTACTGCACCTGTGACGTCATATCTTTTTATGATGAAAAGTTATGATAAAGGAAAAACATGGTCGCAGCCGGTTGATATAACTTCACAGGTTAAAACAGATAATGATGATCCGTTTCTTGGAGTAGGTCCGGGAGTCGGATTAAGGCTTGATAACGGCAGACTGCTGATTCCTGTTTATTCTGTCGGCTCAGCATTCATAATTTACAGTGATGACAACGGTGAATCGTGGAAACGAACAGACTTTTGTGAGAATCTTGATGAATGTCAGCTTGTGCAGTATTCTGACGGTACAATAGGCTGTTTCGGCAGACCTGCTAAAGCCGGGAATATTGTGTATTCCATAAGCAGAGATAACGGAATAATCTGGACCGGAAAGTTTACCGAGCTTTATACTTCACGATGTCAGCATTCTGTAATATTAATTCCGAAAAATATTTACATAGCAGAAATGGACATAAAAAAAGATTATATTCTCTGTTCAAGGCCAACAGGTCACAGAGGGAAAGATGAAACAAGAACAGACGGATATCTTGCGGTGGGTGAAGTGCAGTCTGATTATTCAATAAAATGGATTTCTGAGAAAAAGATAAAAAATGATCCATGTTATAATGTTTCAGAAAAATGGTCAGATTTTTTCGCATACAGTTGTATGGCAGTTTTGCCCGACAACGCAATCGGAATCCTTTATGAGGCATTTCCGAGCGGATATATAGCATTTAATAAATTTACAATTGAAAGCATCATGAAAGGGGATATATAATGTATAAATATTTTATTTATATATTTATAATACTTATAATAGTATTATTTGTTGTTTTTTGTTTGTGGGCACTGAAGAAAAAGAAAGAAGGGATCTGTCCGTTCTGTATTATCAGACAGCATATGCTGAAATCAAGATTGACCATAAAAGTACCCGAAAATGAATTTTATGATGGTGGCGACGCTCAGACACCTCCTATGGGTTGGTCAAGCTGGAATACATTCAGAAACAACATTGATGAAAAACTCATTCTTGAAACAGCAGATGCTCTTGTGTCAACAGGTCTTGCTGATGCAGGATACAAATTTGTCAATCTTGATGACTGCTGGCATTCATCAATGAGGGATGAAAACGGCAGATTGCAGGGTGATCTTGTCCGTTTTTCATCGGGCATTAAATGGTTGGCTGATGAAATTCATTCCAAGGGACTTAAAATCGGTCTTTATTCATCAAACGGTGACTATACCTGTGAAGATCTTCCTGCAAGTTCAGGTAATGAAAAAATTGATGCAGACACATTTGCCCGTTGGGGTGTTGAATATTTCAAATATGATTTTTGTCATAATATAAAAATACCGTCGGTTGCACCGTTGGTAGAGGCTATGGAACTGAAGCAGGGCGATAATGTAACAGTATATTCATCCGACAAAGCAAAGCTTGAAGGAATGGCAAAAATCAATAAGGATAAAAATCTGAAAACGGGGCAGTACATAAGTTTTCTCGGCCACGGCAAGGGAAAAGCTGTATTTGATGTTGATTGCGAATCAGACGGTGAGTGTGATTTTACTCTTTGCGTAAAGAAATCCGGCAGATACGAAAAATATATTGTTATTCAGGTTAATGATAATTACTACGAAATGTTTATACCTTTCACAAAAAGCTGGACTATCGGCGGAAGATACCAGACTAAAGTTCATGTAAAGCAAGGAAAGAATGTTATAAAAATATTCAACCCCGTCTGTACAAGAGCTGACAGTTCATATATTCAATACAAAAGAATGGGCGAGGCATTAAAGAAAGCTTCTGACGGCAAAATAACATACTCAATTTGTGAATGGGGACGGAATAATCCCAAGAACTGGGCTTGGAATGCAGGCAATTTATGGCGGATTTCAGGGGATATACTGCCGAACTGGAGATGGATTAATGTTATATATAATATGAATCTCAGACTTGCCGAATTTTCAGGTCCGGGTCATTGGAATGACCCGGATATGCTTGAAGTCGGCAACGGAAATCTTACATATGAAGAAAATAAGACTCATTTTTCACTCTGGTGTATGATGTCTGCACCACTGATACTCGGCAACGATATAAGAAAGCTTCCTGATGAAAAAAAGACTCTTGATATTATTTCCAATAAGGATATGATAGCAATAAATCAGGATAAACTCGGTATGCAATGTGTCAGATATAAAAAGACTCCGACATTTGATTTTCTTGTAAAAAAACTCGCTGACGGTAACATTGCTGTTTGTATATATAATAAGAAAAACAGCACAAAAAAAATACAGATCAATAAAGAAATTTTCCCTGCAGAAATGCACGAAAAACAGCAGAAAATAAAGGAAATCTGGTCAAATACCGCGATATCTTATGGTGATATATTTACACTGAAAAGCCATGATTGTGCTGTTTTTATTACAATTTAGCAGAGAATATAGAATCCGCAGAGCAAAAAAAGTTCTGCGGATTTACAATATTTCGAAAAAATTTATGAAATGTATCTTGTATCGGATAAATTAATATAAAAATAAAAGCACAAGATATGGATATAATAAATTAAATATCATAAATAATTAAAAATAATTCTAAATTAAGTAAAAATGATATTAAGATTTGTATATTTTCACAAATCGTAAACAAAAAATTCCCAAAATATGACAGCAAACTTTATATAAATGGGAATTATTTGGTAAATAAAATGTAAAAACAAAAAATACAATTGACAATTTGCACAAAAAGTTCTCTTTTGATTTGCTTGACATATACAAAAAAGTTGCTTATAATGGCGACGTCTTATTACGGCAGTGTATATAAGCCGAAATATACAATGGTTTTATTCATTATGTATATGTTGGCAAAAACATCAAAGGAGACACTTTATGAAGAAAGTAAAACACATCTTTTCTTCTGCCTGCATGAAGGTATACAACAGAAAGTGTGCAGCTGTTTTTTCTGCAGCGGCAATAGCTTTTACATCGCTTACCTTCACTGTTCATTATTCAGCAGATGTGAAAGCGGCTGAAAATCAGAACAGTGTAAATGGCAGTCAGAAAATACTTGAACTTTCGGAATCATTTTTATCATTCAATGCAGATAATAATTTTTCTGTACTTGAATTGGCGGGAACTCAGACTCCCGAAAGTGAATCAGTAGTATTTATCGAAGAGTTATCAACAGGTTCTGAAAGTAACAGGGAAGTAACAACAGAAAAGACTACAGAAAAAACAACAGAAGCAAAAACTGAATCAACAACAAAAGCACCTGAAACAACAACCAAGGCTGTTGTTGCCACAACAGAAGCTCCCACATCAGCTCTCGAAGTAGTTTCAAAGCCTGACGGTGCATACACATTTAAAGAACTCGGATTATCTCAGGTTTCTGATATTCCTGTTCCTGATAACATTCTCTTTGATGAGAACGGAATTCCTCTTAATTATTCAAGAAAGCTTACAGGCAGATCGACTGCTTATTGTATGGGACACACCACAGCAACCGGCACAAGTGTTCATCCCGGAGTTGTAGCTGTAAACCCCAGAATTATTCCTTACGGTTCTAAAATGTATATTGTTGCCAATGACGGAACAGTATACGGCTACAGCTCAGCAGAAGATACCGGTGGATTCATATACTGGAACAATGCACCGATTGTCGACCTTTATGTCAATACCACAAGTTTTGCTTATCAGTGGGGTAACAGAGGCGTAACAATTTATATTTTTTAACATGACAGCAGGTCTATGATTTTTCATAGATCTGCATTTTTTTTGCGTTAATTTGATGGGGTTGCATTTTTTTTCCATATGTGCTATAATTCATAAGTAACGTGAAAGGAGTGTTCAAAATGAAGAAACTCATCAGTATTGTGTTATCAATCTTACTTGTTTTCAGCTCTGCAGTTGTTGCATTTGCAAATGAATCTGAAACAGACGTTATTGACCCTGAATATCCTCTTGTTGTGTGCCGCGGCATGGACTTTGACGGACTTACAATGGATTTAGGTCTTGATACAGAAAGAAATGCACTCAATCCAATTGAAGTCGGCGGTATCATGTCAACACTTGTAAAGTGTGTCGGCAATGCAGTTAATGAGGGAAGTATAGACGGCATTATGCCTCCTCTTATGGATTATCTCGAATATGTCATGGGCGGTCTTGCATGTGACAACAACGGCAATTCTGTTCACAACACAACAATGAAGAGTTATCCTCTTGCAATCGGTAATTATCCTGATTATCTTGAAGAGCACAGCGAAATCGCTCCTATGGAACACGGTATTGTTATGGAAGGCGTTGACAGATACGGTGCTGACCATGTTTATTACTATGCATATGACTGGCGTTTTTCACCCCGTGATACCTGTGACGGTCTTAATGAAATGATTGAGCTTGCAAAGGCTGAGCATAACACAGACAAAGTCAATCTTGTATGTGCAAGTATGGGTGGTGCAGTTGTAGATGCTTATATCTATGAATACGGCACAGACAGCCTTAATAAATGTATTTTTGACGGTACTGTTTTCTGCGGCACTTATGTCGTAACAGACCTTTTTCAGAAGAAAGTTCTCATAACAGGTACAGGACTTGAATATTTCCTTTATGATAAGCTCGGCGATAACAATTTCCTTGTAAAAACTCTTGCAGTAACAGGTTTGCTTGATACAGTTGCAGAACTTGCAATGAAATTTGTTGACAGATACATTGATTATGTGTATGATAATTTCCTTATTGACACATTTGTAACCATGCCTGCACTTTGGGCGATTGTTCTTCCTGATGAATTCGATGCATGTATCGAAACAATGTTCCCTACAGATGAAGACAAGGCTCACTATGCTGAAGTTATCGAAGAGGCTTATGAACTCAACGATATGATGACAGGTATGGATGAACTTCTTCTCTCACTTCCTGAAAAAGGTGTTGAAGTTGCTGTTTTTGCAGGTTATCATATGTCACCCGTGCCCGTATATGAACGCTCGGAATCACACGGTGATAATGTTCTTGAATCAGCTCTTATGCTCGGCAGAGCAAGAGTTGCAAACTTCGGTGAAGAACTTGAGGGCGACAGTGCAATGATGTCACCCGACAAGCAGGTTGACCTTTCAACATGTCTTTTCCCCGAATACACATGGGCAATCAAAGATATGCCTCACGTATCCTGCGGTTACGGCAGTGAAGTTGCAGACTTCCTCTTCTGGCTTGTTGACTTCGACGGTCAGCCTACAGTTGAATCAAATCCCGCTTATCCTCAGTTCATGATTTCATCAGCAGATGAAATTCTTGTTCCATTCAAATAAGAAAACCAGGACAGATAGCTAAAAACTATCTGTCTTATTTTTGTAAGGAGAATAATATGATTTTATCTTCATGGAGTAAAATGAGAAAATATCTTGAACAGGAAATGCTTGCAGAATCCCTTCAAGGCAGAATCAGATTCAATTGTACAAGTTATGTAAATATGGATGGTATGCATATTTTTGAGATTTTTGTTGACGGCTTGCTGCGAATGAATGCAGAAAACATATAAAAATGCTCCGACAGTTTATTCTGCCGGAGTATCAATTTTTTGTTCTTCTTTTTTAAGATTTTTAAAGAACCATATTGTAAACGGTACGCTGACTGCAAAAGTCAACGCATCTGAAATTGCCTGAGAATACTCAATTCCGGCTAGTCCCCACAATCCGGGCAGTATCAGTATCAACGGGATAAAAAACAGTCCCTGACGGCAACAGGAGAGTATTGTAGCCATTACGGATTTACCCACAGACTGCAGAAGAGAATTTGCAACGATTGTTGTTGCCATAAACGGCATTGCAATGCACTGCGCTCTCATTGCGACAGTGCCGATTTCTATGACTTTTGCATCCTCAGCCCTGAAAATTTTCATTATAGACGGAGCAAATATGAAAATTCCGACAGCAAGGACAATCATAATGATAGTATCGGTTGCTATTGTGAATTTAAAAGCCTTTCTGACTCTGTCAAAACGCTTTGCGCCGTAATTGTAACCCGCAACCGGCATAAATCCCTGTCCTATACCGATACAGACGCAGAAAACGAGCATTGCAACCTTTGTTGCTATCGACATTGCCGCAATTGCTTCATCACCATAAGGATTTGCCGCTGTGTTGAGAAGAACAGTTGCTATACTTGCAAGACCCTGACGGCTCAAAGACGGCATACCTGTCACGACTATTTCACCGTAAGTTTTTGGCTTGAATGACACATTTTTAATGCTCAGATTGATATTACTCTTCTTAAAAAGGAACATAACAAGGAGGATTATGAAACTTATTGCCTGACTGATAAGAGTTGCAAGTGCAGCACCTGCAGTTTCCATTTTCATTGTGAAAATAAATATGGGATCAAGTATGATATTGAGAATACCGCCTGTTGTAAGTCCTATCATCGAAAGTGCTGCTTTGCCTTCAGAACGGAGAATATTATTGAGTACAAATGATGCACAGATAAACGGCACACCCCAGATAATATAGTTTCCGTAAGCAAGGGTATAACCGAGGTTTGTTTCCGTTGCACCGAGAAGAGACATTATCTGCGGAGTGAACAGTTTGCCCACAATCAGAATAACCAGACCTATTGCAAGAGCTGTAAAAAATGCCGTTGAAGCGTAAGTGTCGGCGGCTTTTTTGTTTTTTTCACCAAGACGACGTGCAAGAAGACTTCCCGCACCCATTCCGAGTGTGAAACCAACAGCCTGAACGATTGTCTGAAGGGAAAATACTATGCCGACGGCACTGCTTGCACTTGTTGACAGCTGGGACACAAAAAAAGTATCTGCAAGGTTATAAATTGACGTGACAAGCATACTGATAGTAGTAGGGACAGCCAGAGTTGAAACAAGCTTCGGTATCGGCGTCTGTGTCATTTTTATATATTGTTTTTCATTACGATTGTTATCCATAATATGCCTCACAGGATTATCATTTCGTCGTCGCCGTCTTTGTTATAAAGACCGAATGCCTCGTTGTCATCACTCAGGAAAACTTTAAGGTATGTACTGAAATTAGGGGAGAGCTGATAATTTTTTAAATCTTCTTTATTTATCCAGAAAACTTCCCCCTCATCTGTCTTGTCTACAAGTTCACCGCTGTATTCATTTGTTTTGTAAAGTAAAACAATATATCTTTCGTCTGTATCCTTGTGGCACCAGTGAACGGTTCCGCAAAGCTTCGGGTTCTTTATATCAAGACCTGTTTCTTCTTTTGCTTCACGGACAGCACTGTCTGTAAAGCTTTCACCTTTTTCAACATGACCGCCGGGAAAAGTTACTCCTGTCCAGTATTTTACCCGATTTTGAACCAAAACCATTCCGTTTTCGGGATTTTCTATCATTACCATATTGGTAAGTTCACAATTCATAAAATTACCTTCTAAAAATCAAAGCTGTACGGTAAGTACAGCCTTGAAATATATTTAGTATTCTATAACGCCTGTAAATATAAGGTCTGTTGTTCCTTCAAGAGTGATCTGGTCGTCTGTGTAATTTACAATCAGGTCGCCGCCCTTGAGTTTTACAACAATGTCCTTGCCTTTTTCGAGATAACCGAGTTCGCAAGCTGCTGCAACTGCCGCACAAGCACCTGTACCGCATGCGTATGTTTCGCCGTTGCCTCTTTCCCATACTCTCATTCTGAGTGTTCTTGAATCAACAACTCTTACGAATTCTGTGTTAATCTTTTCGGGGAAGTACTTAGCGTTTTCAAACTCAGGACCGATTTCCTTAAGGTTGTAAGCATCAATGTGTGTGCCGAAGACTACACAGTGAGGATTGCCCACATTTACACAGGTTACATTGTATTCCTTACCGTCAACAACGATGGGCTGGTCAATAACTTTGCCCTTTGAAAGAATGTTTGTAGGAATCTTTTCTGCTTCAAACTGAGCCTGTCCCATATAAACCTTAACAGATTTTACTCTGCCGTTTTCTGTGTAAAGGTGAATCTTCTTGATACCTACGGGAGTTTCAATTGTCAGGTGAGTCTTGTTGACAATACCATTGTCGTAGAGATATTTACCTGCACATCTCAGACCGTTACCTGCAATATAACCCTTTGAACCATCCTTATTGTACATAAGCATCTTTGCATCTGCAATATCAGACTTTTCAATAAGAACAATACCGTCTGAACCGATACCGTAATGTCTGTTACAGAAGTTGATTGCAAGAACTTCAGGAGAAGTGATTTCTCCGTTCAGATTATCAAAGAAAATGAAGTCATTACCTGAACCCTGCATCTTTGCGAATTTGAGCTTTGTTGGCTCTGTACGCATTTCATTGATGTTTACAAGCTCTGTGTTAGCCTGGGTGAATCCGCTTGCAAGGATATCAGCGAGAACATTTGCAGTATCAATTGATGTCAGAGTAGCCACAGAGAGCTGAAGAGCACGTCTGTGAAGTTTTATGAAGTCATCAACAACATCAAGGGGAGTGCCGGTGTAAACGATATACTTGATTTTACCGCTTTCGAGAAGGTCCATACTTGTGTTGGATTCATCGTAAAGCTTATTGACAACAGTAACGTCAATGTCAACCGAGCCTATTACCTTTGCAGTGCCTTCTGTTGCATAAATCTTGAGACCGAGGTCATGGAACTTTCT
Organism: Clostridia bacterium; assembly: GCA_017531385.1. Classification (GTDB taxonomy): domain Bacteria; phylum Bacillota; class Clostridia; order Oscillospirales; family Acutalibacteraceae; genus UBA1081. The sequence goes on along the minus strand of JAFXLD010000013.1, from coordinate 17,889 downwards.
TGCAAGATCAACAACTTCGGGCTTATCTGCATCCTTTACAGTGATGTAAACACCCATTTCTTTGCCGAGTTCCTTGGGAGCAATCTCAAAACCTGCTGAAACAAGACCCTTGAAGAGTGCTTCGTCGATTGTCTTGCCGACACCGAGAACTTCACCTGTGGACTTCATTTCAGGACCGAGGCTTGAGTTTGCATCAAGAAGTTTTTCAAATGAGAATACGGGAACCTTGACTGCAAAGTAAGGAGGAGTCTTGTAGAGACCTGTGCCGAAGCCTAAATCTTTAAGAGGAGTACCTGTCATAACCTTTGTTGCAATATCAACCATGGGTACACCTGTAACCTTACTGATATATGGAATTGTTCTTGAAGCTCTGGGGTTAACTTCAATAACATAAAGTTCATTTTCATAAATGAGGTACTGAATGTTAACAAGACCCTTTGTTCCCAGAGCAAGAGCAAGATTTGTTGAACAGTCAATGATTGTCTGTTTCATTGTGTCACGCAGATTGTAAGGAGGATAAACGGCAATTGAGTCACCTGAGTGAACACCTGCGCGTTCAACGTGCTGCATGATACCGGGGATAAGAACATCCTTGCCGTCTGAAATAACGTCAACTTCAAGCTCAGAACCCATCATGTATTTATCAACAAGAACGGGATTCTCAATTTTGCCTGAAAGGATGATGTTCATATATTTTCTTACATCTTCATCATTGTATGCGATTGTCATGTTCTGACCGCCGATAACGTATGAAGGACGGAGAAGTACGGGATATGTGAGAGTGTGAGCCGCATCAAGAGCTTCTTCGAGTGTGAGAACACCCATACCCTTGGGTCTTCTGATACCGAATTTTTCAAGAAGAGCATCAAACTTTTCTCTGTCTTCGGCAATATCAATGCCTTCAGCAGATGTACCGAAAATCCTGAATCCGTTGTCATCAAGGAATTTTGTGAGCTTGATTGCAGTCTGACCACCGAATGCAACAACAACGCCTTCGGGCTGTTCTGTCTTGATAACATTCAGAACATCTTCGGGAGTGAGAGGCTCAAAATAAAGTCTGTCAGCTGTGTCGAAGTCTGTTGAAACTGTTTCGGGGTTGTTGTTGATGATAACGACTTCATAGCCGAGATTCTTGAGTGTCCATACGCAGTGAACGGAAGAGTAGTCAAATTCGATACCCTGACCGATTCTGATGGGGCCTGAACCGAGAACGATAATCTTTTTCTTTGTGTTGCCTTTGAGATATTCTCTTGCTTCACAATCGTTGTCATATGTGGAGTAGAAATAAGGTGTCTGAGCCTTGTATTCAGCCGCACATGTATCAACCATTTTGTAAACAGCATCGCGTGGATTTTCTATCTTTGAACCGCTGATTCTCTCAATTGCTGCATCTGTGTAGCCGTATTTCTTACCTTTAAGATAAAGCTCGTCAGTAAGACCGTTTGCAATTTCTGCTTCATAGTCTGCAAGATTTCTGAGTTTTTCAATGAACCATTCATCAATCTTTGTGATGTCGTGAATCTGTTCAGTTGAAACACCTCTCTTGAGTGCTTCAAATACTGTAAAGAGACGGATGTCATCAACATCATGAAGTTTTTTGACGATGTCAATTTCAGGATCCTGAACTTTCTTGTAGTTAAGAGTATCAAGTGAAATTTCAGCACCTCTTACAGCCTTCATGATTGCAGCTTCAAAGCAAGGAGCGATAGACATAACTTCGCCTGTTGCCTTCATCTGTGTGCCGAGTTTACGCTTTTCATTGATGAACTTGTCAAAGGGCCACTTGGGAAGCTTGATAACGCAGTAGTCAACAGTAGGCTCGAAACAAGCGAATGTTTCACCTGTAACGTCGTTTCTGATTTCATCAAGTGTATAGCCGAGAGCAACTTTTGTTGCAACCTTTGCAATGGGGTAGCCTGTTGCTTTTGAAGCAAGTGCAGATGAACGTGAAACACGGGGGTTAACTTCGATAACCGCATATTCAAATGATTCGGGATTGAGAGCAAACTGACAGTTACAGCCGCCTTCAATGCCGAGAGCTTCAATAATCTTGAGAGAAGCGTTACGGAGCATCATAAACTCTTTGTTTGAAAGAGTAACTGCGGGCGCGATAACAATACTGTCACCTGTATGAACACCGACGGGGTCAAAGTTTTCCATTGAGCAGACAGCGATAGCGTTACCTGCGCTGTCACGCATTGCTTCAAATTCAATTTCTTTCCAGCCGTAGATATATTTTTCAACAAGAATCTGATTGATGGGAGAGAGAAGAAGACCGTTGTTTACGATGGGCATGAGTTCTTCTTCATTGTAAGCAACACCGCCACCTGCACCGCCAAGGGTGAAAGCGGGACGAATGATAACGGGGAAGCCGATTCTCTTTGCAATTTCACGAGCCTGTTCAGCTTCAGTTGCGATATCTGAAGGAATACAGGGCTGACCGATAGATTCCATTGTTTCCTTGAAAAGCTCTCTGTCTTCCGAACGGTCAATAGCTTCTGCGTTAGTACCGATAAGCTTTACGCCGTGCTTTGCGAGAAAACCGCTTTTTGCAAGCTGCATACCGATGGTAAGACCTGTCTGACCGCCGAGACCTGCAAGAACTGAGTCGGGCTTTTCTTTTTCAATAATTCTCATAACAGTTTCTTCTGTCAGAGGCTCAAGATAAATTTCATCCGCATTTGCATTGTCAGTCATGATGGTAGCGGGGTTTGAGTTGACAAGTATAACGTCAAGCCCTTCATCCTTGAGGATTTTACAAGCCTGAGTACCTGCATAGTCAAATTCGGCAGCCTGTCCGATAACGATAGGACCTGAACCGATAACGAGAACCTTTTTAATGTCTTTATTAAGCGGCATTACTTGTCACCTCCCATGAGTGAAATGAATTTATCATAAATTTTGTCTGTGTCAACTGTAGCAGAGAAGCAATCAGGTGTGAACTGAATTGAAAATGCGTTTGCATATTCAAGACCTTCGTTTGTGTTGTCACTGACATTTGTGAAAATTGCCTTTGCTTCTGTGGGAATTTCGCTTACAACATATCCGTGATTCTGATGTGTTGCAAAAACCTTGCCGTCAGCAGTATTTCTTACAGGAACACTGCCGCCTCTGTGACCGAACTTCATTTTGGCTGTCTTTCCGCCTTTTGCAAGAGCCATAAGCTGATGACCGAGACCGAAACCGAACACGGGCTTTTCATCCATTAACTTGCCGACTTCTGTAATAAGCTCAGTATTTTCTTCGGGATTTCCGGGTCCGTTTGAAACAACAACACCATCAACATTCATAGCAAGAATTTCTTCTGCAGGAGTGTTGTAGGGAAGTACTGTTACACTGCAACCTTTTTCAGTGAGTTTTTCAATTGCATTTGCAGTTGCACCGCAGTCAATAATTGCAACTGAATATTTCATATCTTCTGCTTCAAAATAACCTTTTTTACCTGAAGCAACAGAAGCTAAAGCATTTTTTACTTTGTATGCCTTAAGAGCATCAAGATCAACCTTTGCAGGATCTTCTGTAATACAGGCATTCATAGCACCGTTTTCACGGATAAGCTTTGTAAGCTCTCTTGTGTCAACATCGCAAACGGTAATGATACCATTTTCTTTAAGATAATCTTCAAGTTTGCCGTCACATCTGAAGTTTGAAGGCATATCGCTGATTTCCCTTGCAATATAACCCTTGATGACGGGTTTTACACCGTTTGTATCTTCATTGATTATGCCGTAATTACCGATAAGAGGGAATGTCTGGAGAACAATCTGACCGTAATAAGCAGCATCTGTAAGAGTTTCGATGTAACCGACAACACCTGTTGTGAAAACAAGCTCACCGACTGTTTCACCAGTTGCGCCGTAACCCTTGCCCTCAAAGATATGTCCGTCTTCGAGTACAATGTACATTTTTTTCATAAAATCACCCTTTATATAAGATTGAAAACTCAGGGGCTTTCATTATTTACTGTTTTTCCTGATACTGTTCTTTCATAAGTTTAACAAGAACAGCTTTCTGGGCATGAAGTCTGTTTTCAGCTTCTTCAAAAATTTCTTCAGCGTGTGCTTCAAAGACTTCAGCAGTGATTTCTTCTTCTCTGTGAGCAGGTAAGCAGTGAAGCACCATTGCATCAGGATGTGCAACTGCCATGAGCTCTGAATTAATCTGATAGCCTGCAAAAACTTTCTTTCTTTCTTCTGCTTCTGCTTCTTCACCCATTGAAGCCCATACGTCTGTATAAAGAACATCGGCATCCTTTGCGGCTTCATATATATCTGTTGTAAGTGTGAATTTGCCTGTTTCGTTTGCCCATGCAACTATATCTGCATCGGGTTCATAACCCTTTGGACAAGCAACTGCTACATCCATACCGACTTTGATACAGCCTACAATAAGCGAGTTACACATATTGTTACCGTCACCGATGAATGTGAGCTTCATACCCTTGAATGTATTTTTGAATTCACGGATTGTCATAAGGTCTGCAAGAACCTGACAGGGATGAGCGTAGTCTGTAAGACCGTTGATGATGGGTATTGAACCGTAATTTGCAAGTGTTTCCACTTCTTCCTGATCGAAAGTTCTTATCATGATACCGTCAAGGTAGCGGGAGAGAACTCTTGCTGTGTCTTCAACAGGTTCGCCTCTGCCCAGCTGTGTGTTTGCATTGGAAAGGAAAAGTGCAGAACCGCCGAGATCGTACATGCCTACTTCAAAGGAAACTCGTGTTCTTGTTGATGACTTTGCAAAAATCATACCGAGTGTTTTGCCCTTGAGATAGTGATGCTCAATGTTGTGCTTTTTCTCATATTTGAGCTGGTCAGCAAGGTTGAGTATTGAGAGAATTTCTTTCTCTGAATAATCACCTAATTTGAGTAAATGTTTCATTCTTCAATTACCTCCGTGATTATATTCATAGCCTTCTCAAGTTCATCGTCAGAGATGTTGAGAGGCGGAAGAAGTCTGATTTTATTTTTTGCAGTAAGGGGCAGAACACCTTTTTCGATGCACTTCATAACAACTTCTTTTGCATCTTTTGTGGTTTCAATGCCGAGCATAAGTCCCATACCTGTAACACTTTTAACATTTTTACATTCAGCCAGACGGTTTCTTATGTATTCGCCCTTTGCTCTGACGGATACTAAGAACTCATCATCAAGCCTTTTGACAATACTCAGGGCTCCTGCAGAAACAACGGGATTCATACCAAATGTTGACCCGTGTGATGAAGGTGTCATAGTGTCTTTTGTTTTTTCACCAAAAAGACATACCCCCATCGGTAAGCCGCCTGCAATACCTTTTGCAGTTGAAACAAGGTCAGGTTCAATATCGAATTGCTGATATGCATACATCGAGCCTGTTCGACCATTTCCTGTCTGAACCTCGTCTATTATTACAATTATATCATGTTCTTTACAAAATTCAAATACCTTTTTAATAAAAATTTTATCTAAAGGTATAACACCGCCTTCACCCTGAACCATTTCCATGATTACAGCGCAGACATTTTCGTTATAAGTTTCGGCAAAAGAGTCAAAATTATTAGCCTCAGCATAGACAAAACCCTCCGGAAAAGGTCCGAAGGTTGTGTGGAAAACATCCTGACCCGTAGCTTTTAAAGTGGCAAGCGTTCTGCCGTGAAAGCTCTGGGTAAGGGAAATAATTATGTTTCTGTCAGGATTCTCGTACTTGTCAAGAGAATACTTTCTTGCTGCTTTGAATGCGCATTCATTGGCTTCTGCACCGGAATTGCCGAAGAAACACTTTTTCATTCCGGATTTCTCGCAGAGAAGTTCAGCAAGCTCAGTTCCGGGCTGAGTGTAGAAGAGATTTGATGTGTGCTGAAGTGTGTTTAACTGCTGTGTGACAGCTTCTACCCATTCTTTATCACAGTACCCGAAAGCGTTAACACCGATACCTGTTCCCATATCAATATATTCTTTGCCGTTTTCATCAACAGCAATTGACCCGTGACCGCTTACAATTGTCACAGGGAATCTGCCGTATGTGTTGGCAATATACTGTTTATCTTTTTCGATTGTTGTCATAATTACACCTTACTCCACAAACATTGTCCCGATACCTTCATCGGTAAGAGTTTCAATAAGAATTGCATGGGGGATTCTGCCGTCAATGATGAAAACTTTCTTGACGCCCATTCTGATAGCTTCGGTACAGCACTGAACTTTCGGAATCATGCCGCCTGATATAATACCGTCGTGCATAAGCTCTCTGGCGTCGCTGACATAAAGCTTCTTGATGAGTGTTGATACATCGTCCTTGTCACGCAGAAGTCCGGGGATGTCTGTCATATTGATAAGACTCTCAGCCTTTAATGCACCTGCAATGTAGGCAGCAGCAGTATCAGCATTGATGTTGTAAGAATTGTTTTCTTCATCGAAAGCAACAGTTGAAATAACGGGAATGTAATTTTTGTCAAGAATGTCAGTTATAATTTCAGTGTTGACTTCAGTAATATCACCTACAAAACCGTGAACATCATCAAGCTGTTTTGCTTTAATCATCTGACCGTCAATACCGCAAAGACCGACTGCCTTACCACCCATATTTCCGATTTTGTTAACAAGATTCTTGTTGATTTTTCCTGCAAGAACCATCTGAACAGCTTCGATTGTTTCTTCATCAGTTACACGAAGTCCGTCAATGAATTCACTCTTTTTGCCTGTTTTGTTAAGAAGCTCATTGATTTCGGGGCCGCCGCCGTGAACAAGCACAACCTTGATACCGATAAGTGAGAGAAGGACAAGGTCGCCGATAACGGCTTCTTTGAGTTCTTCACTTATCATAGCATTTCCGCCGTATTTTACGACGATGATTTTATTTCTGTATTCCTGTATATAAGGGAGAGCCTGTGTGAGTATTTCGGCTCTCTGTGCATTTGTAATATCCATTATGTTCTGTAATCTCCGTTTATTTTAACATAGTCATAAGTCAGGTCGCAACCTCTTGCAACAGCAGTTGCATCACCGTCTTTAAGGTCAACATTTACTTTTATTTCATCGCAAAGAAGAATTTCTTTTGCAATTTCTTCGCTGAAAGGAACACCTGCACCGTCTTTGCATACTTCTATAGTTCCTTTTTCGCTTGTGAATGAAACATCAATCTTTGTTACATCAACATCTGCACCACTGTAACCGATAGCACAGAGAACTCGTCCCCAGTTTGCATCAGCGCCGAACATTGCAGCCTTGAAAAGTGATGAACAGATAACAGATTTTGCAACCGTCTTGGCTGTGTGCCAGTCTTTACCGCCTGAAACAAAACATTCAACAAGCTTTGTTGCACCTTCACCGTCTTTTGCAATAGCTCTGCAGAGTTTTTCGGTCAATCTTGCAAGAGCCTTTTTGAAAGTTTCAAAATCTTCGTTTTCCTCGTTGATGATTTCATTGCCTGCCATACCGTTTGCCATAACTGAAACCATATCGTTTGTTGAAGTGTCACCGTCAATGCTTATCATATTGAAGCTCTTCTGAGCGTCTGAATACAGAGCTTTGTGAAGAAGTTCGGGAGAGATAGCAGCATCTGTTGTGATGAAAACGAGCATTGTTGCCATGTTGGGGTGAATCATGCCTGAGCCCTTTGCAATACCGCCCATTTTACATTCTTTTCCGCTGAGAGTGAAACTCACTGCAAATTCTTTCTTTACTGTATCAGTTGTCATGATAGCTTCTGCAGCGTTTGTGCTGTTGTCATAGCCGAGTTCACTTACAAGCTGATCCATACCGTCTGCAATGGGAGTTATGTTAAGAGGCTGACCGATAACACCTGTTGATGCAACGATAACATCCTTTGCGTCAATTCCGAGTGCATCGGCTGTAATATCACACATCTTTGTTGCAATTTCAATACCGTCTGCATTGCAGGTATTTGCATTTCCGCTGTTGCAGACCATAGCCTGAGCTGTGCCGTCTGAAATATTGTTTTTTGTGACATAAATGGGAGCACCTTTAACGAGGTTAAGAGTATAAATAGCCGCTGCCGATGTTTTGCAGTCACTCACGATGAGTGCAAGGTCACGCTTTGTTTTGTTTTTTCTGATTCCACAGTGAATACCGCTTGCCTTGAATCCTTTCGGAGCACATACTCCGCCGTTTATATATTCCATAGTCAAATTTCCTTTCAGATATCAAGTGATGTTGTTTCGTCAATTCCCATTGAAATGTTCATACACTGAACAGCGGCACCCGAAGCACCTTTGCCGAGGTTGTCAAACACACTTGTGATAAATATTCTCTCGTCGTTGCCTGAAATAAGTATCTTCATTGAGTCTTTGCCGCTTTTTTCATTGGCTGAAATCATTGAAACAGGTGTTTCACCGCCGTGAAGAGGCAGAACTTCAATAAATTTTGAGTCTTTGTAATGCTCACTGAACATTGAATGAATTTCATTAAGGCTTGTCTTGTTCAGAAGCTTTGTAAAAATGGGAACAGTTGTTGCCATTCCGCTGTAATAATCGTCAACAATGGGAGTGAAAATAGGGAAGTCCGTAAGACCTGTGATGACTTTCATCTCCTTGAGATGCTTGTGATTCTGTGTAAGACCGTACTGCCTCGGAGCAAACAAATCTGAAGTCTTTTCGTTCTCATAGTCATTTATCATTTTCTTACCGCCGCCGCTGTAGCCTGTTAGCGAGTGACACACAACAGGGTAGTCACAAGTCATAATTCTTTTTGCTACAAGAGGATAAACTATCGAAATAAAACCACTTGCATGACATCCGGGGACTGCAATTCTTTTTGATGATGAAATCTTCTGTCTGTGTTCATCGGAAAGCTCTGCAAAACCGTATGCCCAGTCGGGATTTGTTCTGTGAGCAGTTGACGTGTCGATTATAACAGTATTTGCATTGTCGCAGAGAGAAACAGACTCCCGTGAAGCTTCATCGGGAAGACAAAGGAAAGTAATGTCACTTGCATTAATAAGTCTTCGTCTTTCGTCTTTATCTTTTCGTAAGTTTTCGCTGATGGTCAGAAGCTCAATATCATTTCTTTTGCTAAGACGGTCAAAAAGTCTCAGACCTGTTGTACCCTGATTGCCGTCAATAAAAACTTTATACATAAAAATACTCCTGTAAAAAATCTATTATAATATTTTACACTTTTTTGTCTGATTGTCAATAAATTTCTGAATATTTATGCAACTTTGTGAAAATGTAAAATATTGTCCGTTTAAAATAAAGATTATTGTTGAATTACACAAAATATTATTATATAAAATAACCTGCAATTCACAAAGAACCGCAGGTTATTGAAGTGTTTAAATGAATAGAAAATGTATAAAATGCTAATTATACATAAAATATGCACAATTACAAATTCAGTTCAAGCCACTCATCATAGAGTTTTTCCTGTCTGTTTGCAAGTTCATCGAGCTTGTTGGTAAGCTCAATAAGTCTTTCATAATCGGTAGCAGTTTCGGGAGAATCGAGCAGAGTCTGTACCTCATTTTTGTCGTTTTCTGTCTGTTCAATTTCTTCCTCAAGTCGCTTTATTCTTGTCTTTTTCTTGCGTTCAAGGGACTCCCGTTCTTTTCTGAGCTGATATTCATTCGTCTTCTTTTCTTTCTTTTCTGTTTTCTCTGCGGGTGTGTTCAGGGTGTTTATGTAATCGTCATAATTACCGTCGCATACAGTCAGATTTCCATCATCGAGAATGAGAATTTTTGTTGCAAGTTTATTCACAAGAAAACGGTCATGAGAAACGCAGAAAAGAGTACCGTCATAATCCGTCAGAGCTTCTTCAAGAACTTCTCTCGATGCAATGTCAAGATGGTTTGTAGGCTCGTCAAGAATCAGCAGATTCGGTTTTCTGAGCATCAGTTCAAGAAGTGCTGTTCTGGCTCTTTCACCGCCCGATAAATCGCACATTTTCTTTTCAATGTCGTCGCCTCTGAATTTGAAAGCGCCGAGAAAACCTCTTAATTGTGAAATTGTGAATACAGGGAATTTGTCATAAACTTCCTGTAAAACTGTCTTGTCCGAATCAAGTCCCGACTGAATCTGGTCAAAATAACCGGGCTGAACATTTGCACCGAAACGAGTATTGCCTGTGTCTGCTGAAAGTTTGCCTAAAACAGTCTTTAAGAATGTTGATTTACCGCATCCGTTTGAGCCGAGAATAAAAACTTTTTCACCTTTCATAACTCTGAGATTGACATTTCTGAAAAGTGCCTTTTCACCGTATGATTTTGATAAATCAGTAATAATAATTACTTCATTTCCGCTTGTTGTTCCCGACTCGAATTTCAGCTTCATCGCTTTTTCGTCGCTTTCGGGTGCCACCATATCTTCTTTGATACGGTCAATCTGCTTTTGTTTGCTTGCAATTGTGATATAGTTGCGTTCTCGGTTGAACTGCTTCTGCTGTTTGATGATTCCTTCAATGCGTTCAACCTCTTTTGACTGTTGTTCAAATTTCCGTCTGTCAGCTTCTCTTTGTTCCTCTTTTAATTTTGCATAAACAGAGTAATTTCCTTTTCTGACAGTGATTTTCTTGTGCTCGATTTCCATGGTCTTGTTTGTGACTTTATCAAGGAAATATCTGTCATGAGAAACAATCAGAGCCGTACCGTTGTATTTTGTGAGAAAATCTTCAAGCCATTCAACACTCTTTATGTCAAGATGGTTTGTAGGCTCGTCAAGAAGTATGAGGTCTGCATCGGATAAAAGCAGTTTACCCAAGGCTATTTTTGTTCTCTGGCCTCCGCTGAGGTCACCCACGGGAAGATGCTGTTCATCTTCCGAAAACCCAAGTCCGGATAACATCGAATTTGCTCTTGAACGGAATGTAAGACCGCCCATTGACTGATATTTCTCTGTCAGTTGTGATTGCTTTTCGATAAGCTCGGAAAGATTTGCGGGCTGAGTGTCAATTATATTATGAATCTCCTCAAGCTCTTTTTCCATTTTTTCAAGATGCGAAAAAACAGACAGCATTTCTTCCTTTGCTGTCTTGGAAAAATCAGCACAGGCATGCTGTTCAACATAGCCTGTCCGTGCAGTTGAAGATATAAAAAGACCGCCGTCTGCAGGTTCATATACCCCTGCAATCAGCTTGAAAAGAGTTGTTTTTCCTGTTCCGTTGTTGCCGATAAGTCCCACTTTATCATGCTCTTCGATATCAAAACTTGCTTTATCGAAGAGCACGTTGTCAAGGAACTCCATCGTCAGTTCATGTGCACTTATAACTGCCATTTTATACCTTTGTATGGAGAATTTTTGCTTTTCCGCTTACATAGAATGAACCGCTGTCAGCAGGGATGAAAATGCTGTCACCCTTTACAAAACTGCGTTCATCGTCACCGCATTTTATTGTGCCTTCACCGTCAAGAATAACGAGTGAAACGAATGATTTTTCATCAGCTTCGTCTGCATAAAGAGTGTCAACATCAACACAAGTCATTGTGAAATAGGGGCATTCTGAAAGGAGTGTTGTTGTATATCCGTCATGTTTTACGGGCATGCCGATGGGGTCAAGAGTTGAATCAGGGATAGTGCAGTTTGTAACATCAACAGCCTTGTCAACATGAAGTTCACGGGGCTTGCCGTCAAGACCTGTTCTGTTATAGTCGAAAACTCTGTATGTTGTGTTACAGCTCTGCTGAACTTCAGCAAGAAGAATGCCTTTGCCGATTGCATGGAGTGTACCTGCGGAAATAAAAGCAACATCACCGGGCTTCACATTAGTTCTGTTAACTTTGTCGAGAAGATTACCGCTTTCAATTGATGCACGGAATTCTTCCTTTGTAAGGTCATCGTTGAAACCGTAAATCAGTTCTGCATTCTCGTCGCAGTCAATTATGTACCATGCTTCAGTTTTTCCTCTTACATCTTTTTCGTTTGCGGCTGCATATTCATCATCGGGATGAACCTGAACAGAGAGCTTGTCATCAGCATCAATAAGTTTGATGAGAATGGGGAAGTCCTCAATTTTATCATAGCCTTCGCAGTTTGTTCCGAGAGATGCCATTCCGATTTCTTTTGCAAGAACATGTGAAAGCGACTTGCCGTCAAATTCACCGCCGATAACGGTGCTTTCACCGTCTTCATGACAGGAAAGTACCCATGCTTCGGCAATATTTTTAAGGTCGGTCTGCATTTTGAAATCATTTCTCAATCTGTTACCGCCCCAGATTGTTTCTTTAAGTGCAGGTTTTAAAAATAACATGCTCAAAATTTTCACTCCGCATCATAATTTTTCCTTTATATATTATACTATAAATTTTCATTATGTCAATCAGTCGTTATCCGTTTTTTCATCGTCAAAGTATATTTTAAGTATTATATTTTTACATTTTATACACTCGGGATGTAACGTGCATCTGAGTTTCTTTCTTCCGTCGTGATATGCCGTTTCCTCTATAACAACATTTCGTTTCTTTATACAGCAATACTGTTCATAAGACTTTGAATGACTGTTCATTTGCTTCACCTCATAAATTAGTATATTCAATCAACAGTTGTCTAATCAGAATTAATCATTTATTTCATTTTTTTTAAATATACATTAATATATTAATGAAAGGATGTTTTTATGTATATCTTTATTATGTCTTTAAGTGGTATTATTATTCTTTTCACAATGATTGGAACACATCGGTTTTTCAGATCGTTGATTATGTCTGCAATGCAAGGAATTATTGCACTTTTTGCTGTTAATTTTATCGGCGGTTTTACAGGACTTCATTTGTCGGTGAATTTCTTTTCTCTTCTTGTCAGCTGTATATCGGGACTTCCCGGAGTTATCTTGCTTGTTGTGAATAATTTGATTTCTTTATTACCTTAATTATATTGACACATCAATTCTTTATATTGTATAATTATATAAATCTTTCAAAGGATCGGGGCGATTATCGTCCCTTATTTTATGTATGGATGAATTAGCTTTAATAAAAAACAGATTTAATGATCTTGCATCCCGCTCATATGAAAGAGGCATTTATACTTATTCTGAATTTCTCACAATGTCAGAACAAAGTGAACTCAGGAAGATGAAAATGCCCGTTAAAACTGAGCTTTACGGCGGATATGATAATGCAGAGCGATGTATTGCCGTTTTTGGAGATGAAAATGATCTTGGCTATGAATGTGCATATCCCGTTAAATTTATTAAAATAGAGCCTTTGCAGATGAAATTTGCGGACAAGCTCACTCACCGCGATTTTCTCGGTTCACTTATGGGACTGGGGCTCCGTAGGGAGATGCTCGGTGATATTATTATAAATGAAAATGTGGCATTTCTTGTCTGTCTTGACACGGTTTCAGATTTTATTATAAATCAGCTTGATAAAGTGAAGCATACATCTGTAAAATGTTCTTTGAGTGATTTTATTCCTAATGATGTATTGCCGGAGCTGAAATATGAAGAGCTTATTGTTTCATCAGAAAGACTTGATGTTCTGATTTCTGCTGTATATAATCTTTCACGGAATGAGAGCCAGAAAAGAATTGAGAGTGAGACGGTTTTCTGTGACGGAATGTTGATTGACAATTCTTCATTTATGCCGAAAAACGGAACGCTTATAAGTGTCAGGGGACTCGGCAGATTCATTTTTGACGGTATTTTAAGGCAGACAAAAAAAGGCAGAAATGTTATTTCTGTCAGAATCTATTGATAGGAGATTGTTTATGATTTTTCACGGTTTTCAGAAAATGACTATGCTTGATTTTCCCGGTTATGTTGCCTGTACGGTTTTTACACCCGGTTGCAATTTCCGGTGTCCCTTCTGTCACAATGCTTTACTTGTCACAAGAACAAATGACAGTGAAATATACACGGAAGACGATATCCTGTCTTATCTCAGAAAAAGACATGGTGTTATTGACGGAATCTGCATAAGCGGCGGCGAACCTCTGATGCATGATGATATTTTTGATTTTGCAAAAAAAGTCAAGGAGCTCGGTTTTCTTGTTAAAATCGACACAAACGGCAGTTTCCCCGATAAACTTCAAAAACTTATTGAATCCGGCAATATTGATTATGTGGCAATGGATATAAAAAACTGCCCGGACAAGTATGCCGAAACAATCGGTTTATCTGATTTTGATTTTTCACCTGTCAGAAAAAGTGTCGATTTGCTTCTTCAGGGGAAAGTCGGTTACGAATTCAGGACAACCGTTGTCAAAGAATTTCACACACCACAAGATATGGTGGGAATAGGTGAACTGATACAAGGGGCTGAAAGGTATTTTATTCAACATTTTATAGAGTCTGAGGGTAATATTCAGCAAGGTCTGACCCCTCTTGATAGAGAAGAAATGGAAAAATTGCGTGAATCGGTGTCAGTATTTGTGAAAAATGCTGAATTACGCGGAATTTAAAAAAAATACACAATATATTGTGATTTTGCTATTGACAAAGCGCAAGATATCCTATATAATGAATCCTGCACGACACTTATGTCAGTAAAATTCAGTTAATAAAGGGAGGCTACATCATGTTTAAAGTTATCAAACGAGACGGAAAGACCGTTGATTTCGACCTTACCAAGATAGGTCATGCTGTTGCCCTTGCATTTGATGCATGCAACAAACAGTATAATTCAGACATTATTGATTTTATCGCACTCAAAGTTACAGCAGATTTCGAGCCTAAGATTGAAAATGGTGAAATAGCTGTTGAAAAAATTCAGGACAGTGTTGAATCAGTTCTTATCAAAGCAGGTTATGATGATGTTGCAAAGGCATACATCCTCTACAGAAAGCAGAGAGAAAAAGTCAGAAATATCAATGCAGCAATGCTCAACTATAAAGATATTGTCAATGATTATCTTGATATCAATGACTGGCGTGTTAAAGAGAATTCAACCGTTACATATTCAGTCGGCGGTCTTATTCTCAGCAACTCAGGTGCAATCACAGCTAACTACTGGCTTTCAGAAATCTATGACCAGGAAATTGCAGATGCACACAGAAATGCAGATATCCACATTCATGACCTTTCAATGCTCACAGGCTATTGTGCAGGTTGGTCACTCAAACAGCTTATTCAGGAAGGTCTCGGCGGTGTAACAGGCAAGATTACATCTGCTCCCGCAAAGCATCTTGCAACTCTGTGTAATCAGATGGTTAACTTCCTCGGCATTATGCAGAATGAATGGGCAGGTGCACAGGCTTTTTCATCATTCGACACATATCTTGCTCCCTTTGTTAAAGTAGATAATCTTTCTTATGATCAGGTCAAGAAATGTATCGAGTCCTTTATCTACGGCGTAAACACTCCCAGCCGTTGGGGTACTCAGGCACCTTTCTCAAATATTACTCTTGACTGGGTTGTTCCTGCTGACCTTGCAGAGCTCAACTGTATCATCGGCGGTAAGGAAGTTGATTTCCGTTACAAAGACTGTCAGAAAGAAATGGATATGGTCAACAAGGCTTTCATCGAAATTATGATTGAAGGCGATGCTAACGGCAGAGGCTTCCAGTATCCCATTCCCACATACTCAATCACAAGCAACTTTGATTGGTCAGAAACAGAGAACAATAAGCTTCTCTTTGAAATGACATCAAAATACGGTACACCTTACTTCTCAAACTACATCAACAGCGATATGGAACCCAGCGATGTCCGTTCAATGTGTTGCCGTCTCCGTCTTGACCTCCGTGAACTCAGAAAGAAATCCGGCGGTTTCTTCGGAAGCGGTGAAAGCACAGGTTCAGTCGGTGTTGTTACAATCAATATGCCCAGAATCGCTTACCTTGCAAAGGATGAAGCAGATTTCTACAAGCGTCTTGATAAGCTTATGGATATTTCTGCCCGTTCACTCAAGGTCAAGAGAACTGTTATCACAAAGCTCCTTGATGCAGGTCTTTATCCTTACACAAAGAGATATCTCGGCACATTCAACAACCACTTCTCAACAATCGGTCTTGTCGGTATGAATGAAGTAGGTCTTAATGCAAAGTGGCTCCGTAAGGACCTTACAAATGTTGAAACTCAGGAATTCACAAAGCAGGTTCTTGATCACATGCGTGAAAGACTTTCTGATTATCAGGTTGAATACGGCGATCTTTACAACCTTGAAGCAACTCCCGCAGAGTCAACTTCATACAGACTTGCAAAGCACGATGTAAAGCACTATCCCGAAATCATCACAGCAAATGAGTACTCAAACGGTACACATTACTATACAAACAGCTCACATCTTCCCGTTGGTTACACAGATGATATCTTCTCAGCTCTTGATATTCAGGACGAGCTTCAGACAAGATATACTTCTGGTACTGTTTTCCATGCATTCCTCGGTGAAAAACTTCCCGATTGGAAAGCTGCCGCAAACCTCGTCAAGAAGATTGCTGAAAACTATAAACTGCCTTACTATACACTTTCACCCACATACTCAGTCTGCCGTAATCACGGCTACATCACAGGTGAAGTTTACGAATGTCCCGAATGTGGTGAAAAGACAGAAGTATACAGCCGTATCACAGGTTACTACCGTCCCGTTCAGAACTGGAATGACGGTAAGAGCCAGGAATACAAGGACAGAAAAGTTTACAACATCGAAACTTCTGTTCTCAAAAAGAACAGTGTAACTGAGGAAATCAAGGAAGCTGCAGAAGAAGTATGTGCTGTTGAAACAGTTGATGCTGCATATCTTTTCACAACTGCAACTTGTCCCAATTGTAAGATTGCTTGTTCAGTCCTTGATAAGAATGATTTTAAGTATGAAAAGCTTCTTGCAAATGAACACGCAGACCTTGTGGAACAGTTCGGCATCAAACAGGCTCCCACACTTGTTGTTGTAAAAGACGGCACATTCGAGAAGTTTGCAGGTGTTTCAGATATCAAAAAATTCCTTAAGGCATAAGAGGGATTGTTAATGTACGATATTATTATCATCGGCGGTGGTCCTGCGGGACTTACCGCCGCCATATATGCTCTCAGAGCAAATAAAAGTGTGCTTGTCCTTGAAAAGGGCAGTTTCGGCGGTCAGATAACATATTCACCCAAGGTTGAAAATATCCCAGGTTTTGTCAGTGTCACGGGTAATGAGTTTGCAGATAAACTTGTTGAACAGGCTCTTGAGCTTGGTGCAGAAATTGAACCTACAGAAGTTTTCTCTGTCAAAAACGGTGAAGTCAAGACAGTCGTTACCGAAGACGGCGATTATGAAGCAAAAGCTGTTATTATCGCAACAGGTGCTAAACACAGACTTCTTGGAATAGAGAATGAAGAAAACCTCATCGGCAACGGAATTTCTTTCTGTGCCGTATGTGACGGTGCATTCTATAAGGATGAAGAAGTTGCAGTCATCGGCGGCGGTAATTCAGCATTGCAGGAAGCAATTCTTCTTTCAGATGTTGCATCAAAGGTTTATGTTGTTCAAAATCTTGATTTCCTCACAGGTGAAAAGAAACTTGCCGAGCAGCTTTATTTAAAAGAGAATGTTGAAATCATTACAGGCTCCGTTGTGAAAAAAATCTGCGGTGATGAAGAACTTGAAAGCATCGTCATCACAAAAACTGCAGACGGAGAAGACAGAAAAATCAATGTAAAGGGTATGTTTGTTGCAATCGGTCTTATTCCTCAGAACGCACCTTTTTCCGATGTTATCGGTCTTGATTCATACGGTTATGCAGATGCAGACGAAAGCTGTACAACAAATACTGCAGGTGTTTTTGTGGCAGGGGACTGCCGTAAAAAGAGAATCCGTCAGGTCGCAACAGCATGTTCAGACGGCGCAATCGCCGCACTTGCTGCTTGTGATTATATTGATTCTTTGTAAAAAAAGACAAAATCAAAACCACCGGTTCAACCGGTGGTTTGCACCACCCCTATAAGGGGTGATTACTGGCTTAGCCCCTGAAAGGGGCTCTGAAGTTTAGCACCGCATTACAATCTCAAGCAGCCGCTCACGTGCGGCTGTTTATTT
>JAFXLD010000012.1 GCA_017531385.1 Clostridia bacterium | reverse complement strand
TTATTCCCACTCGCTCCTGATAAAGAAATCTTAAACAATTCTGTTTAGAGATTTTATCACGAGGTATTGTAGTTATCTGTATTATCCACAACCTATGGACTATCCGATTTTTTGTTGCCATATTGTTGCCATTGGACAGTTCATATTATACATCAAAGCCACAATAAAATCAATGCTTTTGCAAAAATTAGTTATATAAATTTTGCCTACATAATTTTTAACTTAGTATGTGGAACAATAGCTGTGCGAAATCGCCCTTTATATACGGTTTTCAAAAACCAAAATTTACAAGGTAAGGATTTTATATTTCCACCCTCAAAAATAGGTTTCTATCGTTCTACTTTTGTCACGCAATAGAGGTTAAAAACGCTCATTTTATGCGGTTAAAATATGCAAAAAACATAAAGGTAATGGTTTTATATTCAAAGCCTCAAAAATGAGCTTCTATTGCGTTACACAGTATGCAAATAAAATCGTGATACCTTTTACTCATTAAGCAAATTGTACCACGATTTTTTCGGTTACATATTTACAACTTTGGTTGCGATTTTTTCTCTGAATGAAATATCGTGTTCGACAAATATCAGCGTTGGCTTATACTCCAAAATCACATTTTCGATTTGTATTCTCGAAAAAATATCAATAAAGTTTAACGGTTCGTCCCATATATACAAATGTGCCTTTTCACATAAACTTTTTGCAATCAAGACTTTCTTTTTCTGTCCGCTGCTGAAATCGGATATATCCTTGTCAAACTGTTCCCTTGAAAAGTCGAGTTTCCTCAAAATTGCTTTGAGTAAGCTTTCATCAATTCCGTTGTTTTTTGCAAACACTGAAAGGTTGCCCTGTAATGTATCGGTGTTTTGCGAAACATAGGAAAATTTAAGCCCATTGCCTATACACACATCACCTGTGTATTTGATTTTTTCACCACATAGCAGTTTCAAAACACTTGATTTTCCGCAACCGTTTTTTCCGCATAAAGCAATCCTATCACCATTTTTAATTTCAAAACTGATATTTTCACAAATTTTATTATTATCATAGTATAAAGAAAGATTGCTTACATCTGCCAGCCTATCTTTTGTATAGATTGCAGGAGCTAACGCAAGTGCTTCGTATTCCTCTATGTTGTGTAACAATTTTGACTTTTCCGAAATAGCTTTTTCTTGTCTTGCTTCAATGCTTTTTGAGCGTTTCATTGCTTTAGCAGCCTTATGACCTACATAACCCTTATCTAATTTTAAGCCGGAATTGTTAGTATTGTATTTGCTCATTTCTGCCATATCAGACCACGATGCACTACGCTTTGCCGCCTGTGATAGTTTTGAAATTTCTTTTTGTAATTTTTTGTTTTCATTCATTTCAAAATTATCTTGCAGGGTTTTGTTTTCAAACCAAGTAGAAAAATTGCCTTTTCGTACTTCTATATTTGTTTTATTTACAGATAAAATATGGTCTGTGCAAGTATCGAGCAATTTTCTGTCATGCGAAACTAATATAAACCCCTTTTTTCTGCATAGATAATCGCCTACAATTTTTCTCGCATTTTCGTCTAAATGATTTGTAGGCTCATCTATAAGCAAGAAGCTGTTTGAAACAAGAAATAGTGCTGCAAGTAAAACCTTCGTCTGCTCTCCGTTTGATAGTGTGAAAAAAGGTCTGTATAAAACATCAAAATCAACTTCGAGCAAAGATATTTCACGCATAAATTCCCAATCCTCGCAATTAGGGCAAATATCATAGAAAATTTCTATTGTGTTTTTGGTTTTATCCTCAACTTCATACGGGAAATATTCAAAGCTAACAGATGCAGTTATATTTCCGCTATATTTGTATTTACCCAACAGAATATTCAGAAATGTGGTTTTACCTCTGCCGTTTCTGCCAACAAAACCTAATTTCCAATCTGTATCAATCTGAAAACTTGTGTTTTCAAATACATTCTCATAACTTCCGTCATAAGCAAAAGTTAAATCTTTTACATTTATTAAAGACATTATTATCACTCCTCTAAAACTGTATTTCCAAATGTTTTGAGTTGATATTACCGGCAGTAATGATACTTCAAGCAACCACTGCCAAAACAAATCAACCTTGCTTGAAGATAAATATGTGTAATAGATATTTTATCGTTCATTAAAACACCTCCCAATGCAAAAGAAAAGAGCCATAAGAAAGCATTTTCCTATGACTCAAATAAACAGTATAATATTATTTATACAGCGGAGTTATAGATATAGCTTTCCTGCTTTCACGAAAACAAAATAACGGCTCTTTAGCCCTATAATGTTAAACATAAATTAGCAAGAAAAGTTAATCATTTGTCCGCCTCCAAATCTTTTCTTAAATTATACTACATATTACTCCAAAAATCAATAGTTAGAATATATAAATTTTATAATGTTTTGTCATTTTTATTATGCTAACCACCCACACAGGAATGTGGCACATTCCTGTACCAGTGATTAAAGGGATATTTTATCTTTCAATTTCCTTGCTGCTTTTACTTCTGTTTTTGCCAAGCCTTGTTATTTCTTTCAGCCATTGGTTTATTGTTTCTTTGCCGAAATGATTTCGTATTCTGTCAAAATCTCTGACCTTAACCTCTGCTTTTGATAGTGCCATATTTTTATACCACAGCCGATTTTCAAGCTCTTTATTTTTCTGTTCTAACGGTCTGATTTTTGCTTCTGCCTGTTCAGCAAGTTTTTCCGCCCTATAACACCGCCTTGCAAGGTTTTCAATTATTTTCATAATACGCTTTATGAACGGCTCTATAAATTTTGTTTTATATGTCTTTGCCGTCATCAATGACGGAGGCTCCGGTATATCAAAATCGTCATTGTTTTTGATTTTTTGTACTGTAAGATGTGCATATTCTTCTGCCTGCTTATATGCTGACATTGTTTGCAACAAGTCTTTCTTTTGTTCTTGCAGATTTTCGACTTCCTCTATGAGCTTATCTCTCTTAAATTCGCTAACGGATTTATGCTTTTCGTGAGTTCCTTTCTGCTCCCATTCAATGCCGTGTGTAAGCATTATTTTTGATAAAACTTCCTTTTCGGAATCACGCCATTGATTAAGCTCCGTATCACTCCGACCTGTTCCGCTAAACCCTTGCTGCTTTAATGCACCTTTCATTGATACCCTTGTGTCAAGTCCTCGTTTGCTGTCCGTAGTGAACGGAACAAAATCAATATGTAAATGCGGTGTTGCTTCATCCATATGTAAGTGAGCAGAGAATACATATAGGTTTGGATTTCTTTCTTGAAAGCCTTTCATATAGTCGTCAAGGATTTTCTTTGCAAGTTGTCCGTTTTCCGTTTCAGCACCCATATTATCCTTATCGCCGATTTGAATTATTATCTCCGTAAAAGGTTTTTCCTGTTTGCTCTCTTGACTTATCTTTTTATAATAATTTTTGATAATTCTATCCGAGCGAGTTTGTTTTGCATTGTATCTTTTTACGGCATCATCAAATAATTTATGATATACTGTTCTGATGTTTTCATTGCAGTACACAACATTATTTTTTGTCCGTTCCTTGTCAACATTTTGTGCCGTAAATTTTCGGTCATTATGATTAACCGAGCCTTTACCTGTCATTATGGATATTGTTCTTTGCATATTCATTTTCACCTCAATTCTGTTAGAGTGGGTACTCTTTTATAGTAATTTTTCTTTTGTTACTTTTGTCAAAAGTAACGCAAATGCACTTTTGTCAGCAGAGCCAACAAAAATGCGGCAATCTACGATTGTTTGCGCTCTTGCAGAGGGCTTGTTCGGCTACCGCCGAAGTGTGTGCTGCTTGTGGCTACACACACCGCAAACGGCAGATATTTTTCAACAAAAATTCCGCCGTCTGCAATGGTGGAGAACGCTCAAAATTTTCTCGTTCTCACCTATCTGCAATCCGTCACTTTCGTTCCTTAATTGCCTACACGGGAATGTGGCACATTCCCGTAAATATCTCTTAAAGAGGAATCACCACCTGAAGCTCTCAGGTACACCTCTTTCATCGAGATATTTTTTGCGTGCTTCCTCACGCTCCTGCTCTGTGGGAGCAGTTTTATATGTGGTGTAATACTCACGCATTACCATTAAATTTAATTTGTTTTCAAGCTCATTTTTTATATCTTCCTCAAGCTCATACATTTCTGCAAAATGATAGCGAATCAGATTTAGAAAAAGCTCTCTTGAAATTTGTACTTTCTTCATATCCTATCCAATCCTTTCCTATCCAAAAATCCGTGTCGGTCTGTGACGGTGGTGACGGTGTTTTTAGTACCGCCACCACTATCAAAATCATCGACACGACCGACGCACACCGTCACGCAAAATTCAATTTTCTATAAGTGAAAATTTCACTCTGCGACCTGCGTGATACCTGCCATACTCATATCGTATGCCGTACTCATTGAGTAACCGCCCTGCGTTTACATTGAGCTTTAATGTCAAAACATTTGCAGCCATATCAACCTGTAATTTTTCTACAAGCTCGGTAGGACTTCCCGACCATTGCGGATTGTTGGAGGTTATAAACTTTGCAACCGCTTCCAATATCGGCTCTGGTGGTTCTTTCCATAACTCCGTTTCTAACCTTTCCAAATCCCACAACAGCTTTTCCGTATCTCTTACAAGATACAGCTTTTGGTCTTGCTGATCCCTGCCGGATATTTCAAGAACCGCATTGTTTGAAGTGCGTTTTTCCTTTTGTAGCATAAACGCTCCGTCTGCTGCTCCGAGCAATCCGTTTGTGCCTGAAATCATATCAAATTTATCGTCTGCCTGCTGCTTTCTTGTGTGATGAACAAGGAGCAGACAAACACCGAAATTATCAGCAAATTTTTTCAGCCTTGTTATGACCTCGTAATCATTGGAATAGCTATACTTATCACCGCCGAACTCTCTGACCTTTTGCAAGGTGTCAATGATAATCAGCTTTGTGTTAGTATGCTCATTTACAAATCTGTTAAGCTGTTCATCAAGTCCGTTTCCAAGCTGACCTGCATTTACGGCTATAAACAAATCGTCTGTGCTTTCATCACCGAACATTCGATAAAAACGCTCCTGCAATCTTCGGTAATCATCTTCAAGAGCAAGATATAAAACCGTGCCTTGTTTGACATCAAATCCCCATAGGCTTTTACCCGTGCTTATGTGGTATGCAAACTGCGCCATTAAGAAGCTCTTTCCAAGTTTAGGTGCTCCTACAAAAAGATATGTTCCCGGATAGAGCAAGCCGTCAATAATCGGCGGCCTGCTCCTGTAAACTGTGTCATAAAGTTTATCCATAGAAACTGTTTTCAAATATGACGGCTCCAAACTTCTTTGAAATTCTTCTTGCATTTCTTGAAAAATATCATCAGAAGCATTGCAATTTTCGTCATAATCGGTTATAATAGTGTTGGTTTTAATACTATTTGACTGTTCTTCATCTGCGCCAACAGATGTAATCGGAGCAGTCATTTCTTTTTTTGTGTTCATTACTCGTCCTCCTTTAAGCCTTGCAGAGTTAAGGTAATCAACTGAATTGTTTGCAGTAATTCCTCTGTCACATTCTCGTTTTCGATACGCTTTAACTCGGTTAATACATTCTGCAATTCATCTTTGAGTGCCTTATATACTCTCGGATTTCCCACTACAACAATGTCCTGACCTAAACATCTGCGGTAGCAATATTCTTGTTTCGGTAGTCCCGATAACTTTACTGCCTTGTTTATTAGTTCGTTTTCTTCGGCAGAAACCCGAAACCCTACTGTGATATTTCTCCATCGTTTGTGGCTGTCTAAATTTTTAGCTGACATTTTCTTCATCTCCTTTTCTGATTGTGCTTAATTTATCTGCCATTTCCGTTTGTGTTGTCGGAAACAGATGTGCATATCGGTATGTTATATCAATGCTTTCGTGTCCTACTCGGTCAGCAATGGCAACCGCTGAAAATCCCATTTCTATTAAAAGGGAAATATGCGAATGACGAATATCGTGTATCCTTATGCGTTTAACCCCTGCTGCCTTTGCTCCCCTTGTCATTTCGTGATGAAGATAACTTTTTGTTATTTCAAACATTCTTTCATCAGGCTTGATGTGGTAAAGCTGTTTGATATAATCTTGTATTTCTTCACCGAGAAAATCGGGCATTTTGACAACTCGATTGCTCTTTGGTGTTTTCGGGTCTGTTATCACATCTCGTCTGTCAAAACGCTGATATGATTTTGTAATTGCAACCGTACATTTTTCAAAATCGAAGTCTGACGGTGTTAATGCCAATAACTCACCCTCACGAATACCGCACCAATATAACATCTCAAAGGCATAATATGAAACAGGCTTATCCATAACCGCCTCTGCAAACTTTTTATATTCCTCTTGTGTCCAAAACTGCATTTCTTTGTTCTTTTCCTTACCCATATTACCGACTTTTGCTGCCGGATTTGAAGATAATCCGTAAAACCTTACTGCGTGATTGAAAATTGCACTTAATTGATTGTGAAGCGTTTTAAGATATACAGGGGAATATTTTTTGTTATCGCTCTTAACGGAATTTATCATTTCGTTTTGCCAAGCAATAATATCCTTTGGCTCAATTTCACACATCTTTCTGTTCTTGAAATATGGTAAAATCTTTGTTCGCATTATATGCTCCTTTGTGTGCCAAGTGTTTTCTTTAATACGGCTTTTCATATCTTCCGTATATGTATCAACGAAGCTCGCAAAGGTCATATCCAAATCAGCCTTTGTTTTATTAAGCTGCTCCCGTTCCCAAGCCTGTGCTTCTCGCTTTGTAGCAAAGCCACGCTTTTGTGATTGCCTGCGTTCACCTTTCCAATCGGTGTAGCGATATATAACTCGCCAAGTATTTGTTTTTTCTTCCTTGTAAACTGCCATATTTTACTCATTCCTTTCATCATATTTATCTGTGCCATAGCACGCTTTTTCTAAAAAATATCTTCTGTTGATACGCCCTGAAACCACCAAAAAGCCTTTTTCCTTTAACTCTGCGTTAAGGCTTCTGACAATTTTATATGCGTATGATTTTGATACGCCGAGAATTTCGGCAACATCTTCTACTTTAAGAAAAGTGTTATTTGCCATATTTTTCACCTCCTTGTGCGATAAATTAAACTTATATGTTTAAGTCCAATATCATTATACTAAACATTTTTGTTTATGTCAAGTGGTTTTTGAAAAAATATTAAACTTTTTTGTTTATATTATCTTGACAAACACTAAACATATATGTTATACTACCTATAAGAAATTAAAAAGGAGCAGTAAATTATGGCAATAGGTGAAAGAATACGCTTTTTACGCAATCTTAAAGGTATGACACAAAAATGGTTAGGTATGGCAGTCGGCTTTGATGAAAAGACTGCTGATATTCGTATGGCACAATATGAATCGGGCACAAGAACACCGAAAGAGAATTTAACAAATGACCTTGCCAAAGTGTTAGAAGTTTCTCCTGCTGCCTTAAATGTTCCCAACATTGACAGCTATGTTGGCTTAATGCACACTCTCTTTGCATTGGAAGATATATACGGCGTAAAAATTGAAGAAACAGACGGAGATGTTTGTTTGCGTGTTGATACATCAAAAGGCAACTCTGCCGCTAATCTTCATAAAATGCTTTTTGCTTGGCTTGAAACCGCCAAAAAGTTTTATGACGGCAATATCACCAAAGAAGAATATGACGAATGGCGTTATCATTACCCCGAATTTGATACAACACAAAAATGGGTTAAAGTTCCGTCACAACAAATCAGCGATATTTTCACCGAAGCAAAAAAATCTTCTAAAAGCAAATAATCTGTGTCATTTTCAATAAATTAAAAATGACAAGACAAAAAGAGCTAACCGATTTTACAAAAAATCAGTTAGCTCTTAATTATTATGAATAATACAGATGTTGCCAAATCGTTGCCAAAACACCTTTTAATTTTCGAAAAACCCAGTATTTATGCGGTGTTCAGCCGTTTCGTACATCATTCCCACTC
>JAFXLD010000011.1 GCA_017531385.1 Clostridia bacterium | reverse complement strand
GTCTATAATAATATAATCGTAGTTGTGCTTTACTTCGTTTAGGTAGTTTCTCAAAATGGCTTCACGGTTCATTGCAGTTACAAGACTGATTTCAAAATCAAAAAGGTCGCTGTTAGAGGGGATAAGGTCAACACCTTCTTTATGATGTAGAATACCTTTCATTGGCTCTTTGCATTTGTCCTGCATAACTTCAACCATTTTGTCAGGTAGTGCAATAGGTAGATTGTCCGTATCTTGCCATCCAAGACAAGTTGTGAGGTCGCCTTGTGGATCGGCATCTACAAGGAGTACCTTTTTACCTTGCATTGCCAAGCCTACGCCTAAGTTGACGGTGGTGGTCGTTTTACCAACGCCGCCTTTCTGATTACATATAGCAATCGTATTGCAGTTAGGCATTTTCTGTTCTCCTTTCATTTAGATTTAGCATCTTGTTATAAGGTGCTATGTAAAGACCGAAGTAACGCTTTTCTTCGGTCTAATGTTCATTTGTGCAATATTTGTTCTCAACATCCCTTGCAAGGGAAGTACATAGGTAGCGGTGTGCTTCACCGCTTCATAGGAATTTCACCTCAGCCGGGTTCTCCGCCTGCTCCGTAGAGAAGTACCATTATCATTCTGACTGTCATCGCCGTATCAAGGGCAACCTGATATTTATAACGGGGGTTCTCGCTCGTTCCATACGGAAGTCTTGGCGTACCCGTTAAAGTGGCTAATCATCAGAACTGAAGTCCTATGCACCTGATATTCAATTTTCAAGGAACAGCGAAAGAGCTGCTCCTTATCGGAGTCGATTAACAACCCTTTCACTAATTCGCACTGAGAAAGGGCAAACCACAAGGGTGTTTTGAAAAATTTTTTGAAAAAAATAAAAAAAGCCACCCGATCCTCGAAAGGAAAGGGTGGCTCAAAAGGAAAACTCCGCTTCGTATTGACAAACGAAGCGGAGCTGCCTGAAATAAATTTTTATTGAAATATGAATGTGAACTTATATACTTATATATAGAGGACACGAAAAGTCCTTTTCTTAGCCTTCTTAATCTTCATAATCACTTCGTCAATACCATCTGTATACTTGCCGCTTTGGATCAATTTATTTCTCTTGTTCATCAAAGAGGAAAGAACATCTAAGTATTCACGGTCATTAAGATTTATGTAGTAGTTCTTGTTTCTCATATCCATTACCTCCTGACACTTTCATTATATATAAGGATAGGCTTTTTGTGAAATGTGCGGTTTGGGATAGGATAATACTACATAACAAAGGGATTAAAAGGTACGGGGTAAAACAAGGTCGAACTATTATAAGCACACTTTTTAATTAGCAAGATTTTTAGCACGATTTTCTGAGCGATTAGCAGAAAGTCGATTTTCATTAGCAAAAACGGGGTTTTCTTGCTAATTTGATTAGCAGGATTTTCAAGGGATAGGGAGTCCGCAACCTAAGTAAAAAGGATTGCTCACAGTAAAGAAGCCGAGCAGAACAAACAAGGACACCCGACAAAAAAGTAAAGCCGAAAACCTTGAAAAATCAAGGCTTTCGGCGTTTTTTGTGGCGTCCCTGCCCGGATTCGAACCGGGGGCGTTCCGCTTAGGAGGCGGACCCTCTATCCTGCTGAGGTACAGAGACGTGTATGAAATTTTATCTATATTATCGCTCGCCTTTTGAGCAAAGGCGAGTGATTTAGTATAACCTTAGGAGGACCTTGTTCTATCCATTAAACTAAGAGGGCAGACGAGCCGGGATAAGTTTTTTGCGTGTTCTTTTTTTGCCACTTGTGGGACTCGAACCCACATCTCACTCCACCCAAGAATGTTGGTATAAAATTAACATTGTGTCAATCGCTTTTTAATTAAAAGCGATTGTTATAATTAATTCTTAGGAGGACCTTATTCTATCCGTTGAACTATCGGGGCAGATATTAAATTATACACTGTATGCAATCGAATATACAACCTTTGGCGGATGAAATATCTCACTCTTAGGAGGGATTTATTCTATCCATTGAACTAAGGAGGCGGATATTTACCATTGAATTGTAACAGATTTGCTTTATGCTGTCAACACAAAATTGCACATATTAATATGTATATAATATATTAAAATATGTACAAAATAAACTCAAAAAAAGGTTGACATTCACCCCTGTAATGTTATATAATGTTTATTCGCAGGGGCAAATTATGCCCTGACATCCAATTAATCCGAAGGTCGGTGCAGTTACGGCACCTGGAAACGAATGGGGGTAAAATAAGTTATGAAGAGAACATATCAGCCCAAGAAAAGACACACACAGAAGGTTCACGGTTTCCGTGCAAGAATGTCAACAAGAAACGGCCGCAAGGTTCTTGCTCGCCGCAGAGCTAAGGGCAGAAAATCACTTGCTGTTTAATCAGACAAGCCAGGGTGGAACATTATGCTGCCTGTTGAAACATTAAAAACTAACAGCGACTTTCGCCGTGCTTATGCACGGGGTAAGTCCTACACAAATCCTGCGTTGGTGATGTATGTAAGAAAGAACCGCGCGGGTTCTTGTCGTATAGGCATAACAGCGAGCAAAAAGATCGGAAATGCAGTTCAGAGAAACAGAGCAAGGCGTGTTATAAGAGAAGCTTTCAGACAGGTTAATTTGCCGTTAAAAGGTAATTACGATGTGGTTTTTGTTGCAAGAACAAAAACTGTGTATAAAAAAAGTACTGAAATATATAATGTTATGCTTCCGATGCTTATTGAAGCAGGAGTTGTAAAAAATGAAGAACTTCGTGCTTAAAGCAATCCGTTTTTATCAGAGAAAAATCTCTCCGCTGTTCCCGCCGATGTGCAGGTACTACCCTACCTGCTCAGCCTATATGGTAAAAGCAATTGAAAAATACGGTTTGATCAGGGGCAGCCTACTCGGAATCAGAAGGCTTATGCGATGCAACATACTGTTTCCGGGCGGATATGACCCTGTTCCTGATTTAAAAGACAGATTCAGAAAAAAGTAGACTATAACGGATTTCCCGTGTATATAAAGGATTTGACACTATGAGTGGACTTTATGATGCATTAGCCGTACCTTTCGGCTATGTTTTGCATTTATTTTACATTTTATTTGACAATTATCTCATATCACTTTTCGTGCTGACACTTGTTGTTAAGCTCCTCATGCTGCCTTCATCAATCAGTCAGCAAAAAGGCTCTGCAAAGCAGACAAGACTTCAGCCAAAAATCAACAGAATCAGACAGAAATATTCAAACGGCGGACAGCCCACAAGAGAAATGCAGATGAAGATTCAGGAGGAAACTCAGTCCCTTTATCAGAGAGAGGGTTTCAGCCCCATGTCAGGCGGTTGTCTTCCTCTTCTTATTCAGTTTCCCATTATGATCGGTCTTTACGGTGTTGTTTACACTCCCCTTTCAAAGGTTCTCAGAATCAGCACTGACCTTGTCAATCAGGCTGCAGAATCTCTCAAAATAGCAAGCACTTCAGGCAACGGAGCTGTAAACAGAATCGAAATTCAGCTTCTCAGCCAGCTTTCTGCAGATAATATGCCTAAAGCTCTTGTTCCTTATACAGAAGATATTCTCAAGCTTAAAGATCAGTTCATGCTTTTCGGCAAACTTGACCTTACTCAGACTCCTCAGTGGAAAGAGCCGAGCATTTTATGGCTTATTCCCGGTATTGTTCTTGTTCTCGGTCTTGTCACAAGCCTTATCATGTTCCAGAGACAGAAGCAGACCAATCCCGAAATGGCAAAGAATCCTTCCATGGGTTGCATGGCATTCATGTCTCCTCTCATGTCTGTATGGTTTACATTCCTGTTCCCTGCAGGTGTAGGTGTTTACTGGATCATGTCCAATTTCTTCCAGCTTATCCAGACACTGCTTCTTAACTACACTCACAGTCCTCACAAGGTTATTGCACGCAACATGATTGACGAAACAGTTGAGCGTCGTTCAAGAGAAGCAAGCATTAAAAAGTTAAAAGAGTTTGAGGATAAAAATTCCTGAAACTTACAAATATAAGAAGGTGAAAAAATGATTAAAGAAGCCATTGCTACCGCATCCACAAGAGATGAAGCTATCCAGAAAGCAAAAGCTGCATTGAATGCTCCCTTAGATGCTGACGTAAAGTTTGAAATTATTCAGGATGCACAGAAAAAAGTTCTCGGTCTTTTCGGCGGTAAAGATGCAAAGGTAAGAGCTTACTATGAAGCTCCCGATGAAGTAATCAAAGAAACAAAGAAAGCAGCTCCCGTTGCTCCCAAAGCTCCCGCAAAGACTGTCCCGGCTCCCGCAAAAAAAGCAGAGAAGCCCGCAATCAGCTCTGACGATGATGCTGCAATCAGAAATTATCTCACAACAATCATCAAGGGTATGGGTATTGAGGACATAACAATCACCTCACATAAAGAGGAAGAAGAAACTGTTTATGAACTCAGCACATCAGAAAGCCACGGCGCTCTTATCGGTCGTCACGGTGAAACACTTGATTCAATCCAGTATCTTGTACGTCTTTTTGCAAACAAGAATACACAGGGTAAAAAGAAGATCTCTCTCAATGTTGGCGATTACAGAGAAAAAAGAGCAGAAAGCCTTAAAGAATTTGCTGCCCGTTCAGCAAATCAGGTTCTCAAGTACGGCAGAAATGTAAAGCTTGACCCCATGAATCCTTATGAGAGAAGAATTATTCATACTGCTATCCAGGCTATCGAAGGTGTAACATCACATTCAGTCGGTTACGATGATGAAAGAAGAGTTGTAATCACTCTTGAAGAAGGTGTTCAGCCCACACACGGCGACAGACGCAGAGGCGGCTATAACCGTGGCGGTAAAGGCGGTTATAACCGTGGTGGCAACAGAGGCGGCAGAAAAGAAAGCTACAAGCCAAATGTACCCGCAGACAGAGCTCCCAAGAGCGACCTCGCAGGTTCACGTTACGGCAAAATTGAAGTAAAAAAAGCTGCTGACGAAGAATAAACTCAAATAAAAAAACCAAGCACTGTGATTGATTTCACAGTGCTTTTTCTTTTACAGATTATTATTATAAAATTCCGTTCTGAACCAGACATCATCAGCTTCAAAGGTTTTTCCGTTAAGATATGAAAGAATACCTGCATCGGTTTTAAAATCAAATGTGAGCTTATATGAATAAAGAAGCTGTTTTTTGTAACCACCGTGTTTCTTATTCATCTCGTTTGTTCCGTATTTACCGTCACCTAAAAGAGGACAACCGATGTGTGCAAAATGTGCTCTTATCTGATGTGTTCTGCCTGTGTGCAGAATAACCTCAACAAGGCTCAGATCCTGCCTTGTATCAAGCACCTTGTATTCCGTTATCATCGTCTTACCGCCTTCAAATGGCTTGTTATACACCCTTACCTTGTTCTTTTTTTCGTCCTTTATCATATAGGAAGTCAGAGTGTCCTCTTTTTTCTTCGGACAGCCGATTATAACGCACAGATACCGTTTATCCATTTCACGGTTCTTGATTTTTTCGTTAAGAATACGCAGTGATTCCGCATTTTTCGCCGCAATTACAATTCCGCCTGTGTTACGGTCAATTCTGTTTGCCAGTGACGGTGCAAAGGAATTTTCCGCTTTCGGATTGTACTCACCTTTTTCATAAAGATAACGCTGAACACGGGTTATGAGAGTATCCACATATTCTCCTTCATCGGGATGTGATAAAACCCCCGCTTTTTTATTAAGGAGAAGTATGTTTTCATCTTCATATATAATATCAAGGCTTTTCGGAGCCTTCAGGAAATCATATTTATCCTGTGCCGCTTCAAAAAACTCATCATTGATATACATTTCAACAATATCGCCTTCTTTGAGCTTGAATGCGATATCGCTTTTCTTTCCGTTCACCTTTATACGTTTGAGTCTGATATATTTATACATCAGATTTTTCGGCAACATCGGTGCGGCTTTGGTGATAAATTTATCAAGACGCTTGTCAGCATCATTTTTTCCGACAGTAAAACTTCTCATATCTTCTGAAGCTCCCTGAGAGCATTATTTATATCTTCAAGCTCTTTTTCTGCATATTCTTTTCTCAGAGGTCTGAACTGTTTTTCAGTAATGCAGTTAAGTGTAAGATTTATAACAAAGAATGCAATACCGATGAACAGGCTGTATGAAAGATTAAGTGTAAATATTTCAGGAACGGAGCTTGCAAACATTGATGATGAAACAAGGATAAGAACGATTGCAGCAACAAAAGTAATAATACTTGCGGCACAAAGTCCAATGTTACCCTTTGCGTGATAACCGAAACATGAAAGTACCAGAACAAAGAAATTCAGAACACCTGCAATGATACCGAGAATAACCATACCCAGAGCAATGTACAGAAGCAGGAATGCAGTCCCTGATTTTTCAAGTGTCGTAAAATTGAAAATTCCGAAAATATCAAGCTCACCGTTTACTATTTCAAGAATGATACTCAGAACTGACAATCCCTCTTTGCCGGGTGAAAACGGAAGATTTGCTTCATATGTAAACATGGGAAAAAAGAAAAACAGCAGCGGTGCAAAGGTCATTACAAATCTTGCGATTCTGAGCTTTGATCCTAAAAAGGCATCTTTGAATGCAGCAGTTCTTCTTCTGAAACTTGCAAATGAACGCTCTGCCGTTATTGCATCCTCATCAAGCCGTTCTTCCCATTTGTAGTTAGGAATATTGACACCGCAAACAGGACATTCAGCTTTTATATCAATAAGCTGTAATTTGTAGTTACAATGGGGACACTTTGCCATATAATCAGCCTCCGTTAATTGTAATTTATCGTAACAGCAAGAAGCATAAAGCCCACAGCAATTATGCCTTCAAGAGCAAACAGCTTCCATGACCATT
This sequence comes from Clostridia bacterium, assembly GCA_017531385.1. Classification (GTDB taxonomy): domain Bacteria; phylum Bacillota; class Clostridia; order Oscillospirales; family Acutalibacteraceae; genus UBA1081. Next base: position 16,033 of record JAFXLD010000011.1, on the reverse strand, counting down.
TCAGCCACTTTCTGTATGATACGCCAACCATGCCGATTGCAAGAATCATAATTCCGCTTGTGGGATAAAGAAGATTTGTAAAACCGTCTGCCATGCAGAATGTTACAACCATAGACTGTCTTGTGACACCAAGCAGATCGCAGAGCATACTCATAAGAGGCACAATAAGGAATGCCTTTGCAGTTCCGCTGCCCACAAAAAATTCAAGCACGGCAACAAATGCAAACATGAGAAGAATTGCCACATAGGGAGAAATTCCTGTCATCAGGCTGTCTATATAAAAAAGCAGTGTGTGCATGATTTTGCCGGCATCGAGAATATAGGAAATTGCAAGAATAAAAACAATCAGCGGTAAAACGGGAAGTATTGTCATTACTCCTTCGCCGAAAGTTTTCCAGAGTTTTTTTCCGTGAAGTCCCGAAGCACTGCCTGCAAGAAAACCACCTACGGGGAAAAATACTGCCATCGCACCAAGCGAAGCAACACTTCCTATTGAACTCATCGTCTCGTTGCCGATTTTGTTGCCCACAATACTTAAAACAAATGATGCAACAATTCCCACAAGCACCATTCCCAGACAGATAACAAAAACCTTTGTTGCCTTGCCTACATCCTTGTTATCAAGCACAGGCATACATTTTTCCATTGAATATTTTTCACGGATAAGCTTATCACTTTCAAATGCAACAGATTTTTCGGGATTTTTTTCAATTCTTTTTGCATAGAAAATAAGAAAAGCCGTAAGTGAAGCGTAAACTGCAATAAAAATCAGTAGTCTCAGCCAAAGTCCCGAAAAAATATCAAGGTCTGCAAGCTTCTGTACAGTTATAACATTGAAAGGGTTAAATGTTGCGGCAGTAAATCCGAATGCTATCGAAACAAGACTCATGCCAAGTCCCGTAAAAGAATCCCAACCCATAGCAAGAGAGACTGCCACAGCAATCGGAACCAACGTCAGACTTTCTTCAAGAATACCTGCTGTAGAGCTTAAAAACATTCCGGCAAACACCATAACGGCAATAAGCAGATATCGTTTATCCCTGAATTTTCTGACTATTGATGCCATTATGTATTTAAGCACATCAATTCTGTCCAGTATCAGAAACGTACCGCCGACAAGAATCAGAATCGCAATAATTCCGAGACCTGTTGAAGCATTATCACTTGTAAATGCAAGAACGGGCGATGCAACAATTTTCCACAACGGCAATTTATAATCAGATATTTCTGCGTATGTGCCGTCAATTATGGAGCCGTCTGCATCAACCTGATACTCACCGCCGGGAACCACCTGAGTAAGAATTCCCACAAAAACAAGAACTGCAGCAAGCACACATAAAATGCTTACTACCGTCTTTTTATCTATTGAAAGCCCCTCGGAGCTTTTCTGAGGTTTTGCTTCAGAAAAAACCTTTTTTTCTGACATATTTATCACCAGATTCACAAACAATATATTTTATTTATTATAATCAATTAAAGAAACAATTACAATATTATTTAAAATATTTTTTAAATTTATAACTTTTTTTATTAAGTGGTTGTATTTTTCGTTTTTTGGTGTTATAATGATATAAATTATTATGTATTAATATGCAGAAATCTATTTGATAGAACGAACAGGAGCGATTCGCAAATGGAAAACAATTCACAGGTAGAACTCAATTTGCAGACAGAAGAAGTTTTGGAGGCAGAAGAAGTTGTGCAGGCAGAACCCACACAACCATTTTCTATCGGAAATGAAAGCTTTCTCCTGAACGGTGAACCGTTCACAATTGTATCAGGAGCAATTCATTACTTCAGAATTCCCAAGGAATATTGGCGTGACAGACTTCTTAAGCTCAAAGCATGCGGTTTCAATACAGTTGAGACTTATGTTGCATGGAACTGTCATCAGAGAAGTGAAGATACTTTCGATTTCAGCGACAATAACAATATTGAAGAATTTCTTGATATTGCTGCTGACCTTGGTCTTTATGCAATTGTAAGACCCGGTCCCTACATCGGTGGTGAATGGGAGTTCGGCGGTTTCCCCTGGTGGCTTCTTAAATATGAAGACATTGAACTCCGTTGCATGAACGAAAGATATTTAAAACTTGTTGATAAATATTTCGACGAGCTTATTCCCAGACTTGCTACTCATCAGATCACAAGAGGCGGCAATGTTCTCATGGTTCAGGTTGAGAATGAATACGGCAGCTGGGGTAACGATGAAAGATACATGCAGTACATCGCAGATGCACTCACAAGCCGAGGTATTGATGTTCCTCTTTACACTGCAGACGGAATTGAAGATCATATGCTTGCAAACGGTGGTGCGGAAGGTGTCTTCAAAACAGTCAAGTTCGGTGCAAATCCCGGTGTAAACTTCGGTTATCTTCGTGAATTCCAGGAAGATGGTCCCCTTATGTGTTCCGAGTTCTGGAACGGTTGGTTTGACCAGTGGGGATTCAAGCACTATGAAAGAAAACCCTCTGACGCAGCAAAGAGCTTGCAGCGAATCATGGCAGACAATGCTTCTGTTTCTACATATATGTTCTGCGGCGGCACAAACTTCGGTTGGATGAACGGTGCAAACTTTGACGGTGAATACAAACCCATCGTAAACAGCTACGATTCAGATGCTCCCCTTACAGAAAGCGGAGATATCACAAAGAAATATGAGCTTTTCAAAAAAACAATTGCAAACCACATAAAGCAGGATGCAGATACAATTATTGATCCTCAGGTGCCGAAAGCAAAATACGGTGAAGTTCCTTTCACACAGTGTGCAGATCTTTTTGAAAACATAGAAAATCTTTCAAGCGCATTTGAACTTCTCAAGCCCGTTCCCATGGAAAAACTCGGTCAGGGTTACGGTTTTATCCTTTATAAGACTCACATCAAAGGGCCGTCCGATTATCAGCCTCTTGTTATCAAGGAAGTACACGACAGAGCATACATCTTCCTTAACGACGACCTTTATGCAATCCAGTCAAGAAACGACCCCGAATCAATCGTTGACATCCGTGTTCCCGAAGAAGGTATCGATCTTACAATCCTTGTTGAAAACATGGGCCGTGTAAGCTACGGTGCAGAGCTCAAAGATTACAAGGGTATCACAGATTGCGTAAGACTCGGTCAGACAAATATTTATAACTGGACAGCATATCCCCTTGAACTGGGTGATCTTTCACAGATTGAGTTCAAGTCAGACAGCGATATGATCTTCTTTGACCATCCCACATTCTACAAAGCACAGTTTATTATTGAAGAAACACCTGCTGATACCTTTGTAAAGCTTCCCGCTTTCACAAAAGGCATGATCTTCATCAACGGTAAACCGCTTTCAAGATACTGGAGCAAGGGTCCCCAGAAGTCAGCATATCTTCCCGCACCTTTCCTCATTCAGGGTGTAAACGAAATCGTCATTCTTGAGCTTGAAGGCTTCAAGAAAGGAAAGAAGAACCCCATTGTTCTTCTTGACAACAAGCCTGAGCTCAACGGTTAATAACATAAGCAATAAAATGATAATCCTTTTCAGGGTTATCATTTTTTTATTATATTCACATTTCCGTTATCATCGACAGTAAGGAGTAAAACATCCTTTCTGCCGATTTTATGTTTTTTCAGAAGATTCTCTACTTCTTTTTCTGACATCACACTCTTTTTAATCTGCGAATCAATTATCCGTCCGTCTGATATAAGAACTCTGGGCAAGCCGTTGTCATCGGGTTTTGCATTTACATCTTCTACCGAAGCAGGACGTTTTTCCGGTTTTAAAAGCACACTCAGGGAACCGTCAGTTTCCACAATGGCATACTGCACCTCACTTATATCAAAAACATCCTTTTGCCTGAGAGACTCCAACAGATCATCAGTGCTGTAACGCAATCTTCTGAGCTGTTTTCTGTCAAGCTCCCCGTTTCTGATAACCACAATAGAATGCCCCTGAAAAAGAGAACGCAATCTTATAAACTTGAGCGCTGCAAAAGATGTTATAAGCTCCAGCACCGCCAATACAGCAATCGGCACAATGGCACGATATATGGGAGTCTCGTTATTTTCCATGGGAATTGATGCAATTTCAGAAATAAGCATAGTAATTACCAATTCCCCGGGCTGAAGCTGTCCGATCTGACGCTTCCCCAGCAGCCTCATTATAAAAATCAGAAAAAAATACAATATTGCGGTTCTGTAAATCGTTATAAGCATCAAATCACCTGTTATATCATTTGTTATTATGCATTGTATATTCACATAATTTCAGGAAACAACATTGACAGGTGGTAATATGTTTGAAAAATGGAAAAAATCAAAAAGAAGACTTTCGGATCCCATCGTTCACGAAGATGAACTTCCGGAAATCCCCGAAGGTATAAATAAAAATCTGAGTGAAAACATCATAAACTTGCGTGAACTGTTCGGCTCAAGTTTTGATCTTGTTATAAAGGAGTCAGAAGCAAACGGAGTAAAGCTCGCTTTTGTTGCTCTTGACGGAATGTATAACGGTATTCATGCTTCACAGGCTGTTGTGGAACCCATACAGAATATGAATTTCCCCTGTACCGAGCCGAAATTGATATATGACCATTTATGCAAATTCTGTGCCGCAGAATGTGATTCAAAAGAAGGCATTACGATGAAACAGGCTGTGGATTATATTCTGTTGGGCTGTATGGTTCTGTTTGTTGACGGAGTCCCCCTTTGCAGAGCTTTCAGTGTTCAGGGATACCCCCGAAGACCTGTTCAGCCACCTGAATCCGAAACACAGGAAAACGGCTCACGTGAAGGCTTTGTTGATATGTTCAAAGACAATGTCACTCTTGTGCGACGACGGATAAAAAGCCCCTATGTGCGTTTTGAAAGCATCGTTGCAGGTGAAACGAGCAACACTTCCCTTGTTATGTGCTATCACGCAAAAAGAGCCGATCCTCTTATTGTAAATCAGGTCAAAGCAAAACTCCAGAATCTTCAGATTGATATTGTTCCGGGAGCCGGAGCACTCAAGCCCTTTCTTGAGGAAAGACGGCTTTCCTTCTTCACCTGTGTGGGCACAACGGAAAGACCTGACGTTTTTGCTGCAAAAATAGCCGAAGGCAGAGTCGGCATAATCATAGACGGAACACCTTATGCGATAATTGTTCCGCATCTTTTTATCGAAAATTTTCATTCCCTTGATGACTATCTGAACAGACCGTACTATGCAGCCGCCACAAGATTGCTTAAAATTATCTGTTTTTTTCTTGCAGTTTTTTTACCAGGCACATACGTAGCGGTAGGAACTTTTCATCAGGAAATTTTTCCGTCAGAAGTTATTGCCGATGTTGTATCTTCACTTCAGAACACACCGTTCCCGTTGGTTGTTGAATCACTGGTAATTCATTTTATTTATGAAATAGTGCGTGAAGCAGGTCTTCGTATGCCGAAATCTGTCGGTCACACGGTAAGCATCGTCGGCGCTCTTGTTATCGGTGATGCTGCAGTTACGGCAGGTCTTATCAGCGCTCCCATGCTCATTATCGTTGCAATAACAGCAATCTGTTCTGCTGTTATACCGTCACTTCACGAACCTTCGGCAATTCTTCGTTTTGTATTTATTGTTCTTGGAGGAACAATGGGTCTTTACGGTGTAATGCTCGGTTTTACTCTTGTTGTGGCAGATATCTGCTCCATGAATTCCTTCGGAGTTCCTTTCACGGCACCTATTTCACCTTTTGACAGATTCGGTGCAAGAGACAGCGTGATCTTTGCAGGTTGGAGACATGTGGGAAAAAGATATATCAAGATTCAGAATCTCAGGGGGACAAACAGAAATGGAACTGACTCCTAAAATAACACCTTTTCAATTCTATACCATATTGTTTTTAAGCCGTGTATTCGCCATGGTAACCTATGTTGCAAGCTTCATGACACAACGATCTTCAACCGATGAAGTTATTATGTCACTGATAATGGGTGGCTTTCTGTTGCTCACGGCAATCCCTACAGCTATTTTTATAAAAAAAGACAACACATCATCAATAATCACGCGTGCATCTTGTGTTTCAACTGTTTTTTCAAAGATTCTCTGTGTTATTTTTTTCATTCAGAGTCTGTATTTCGGCATAATAACTTCCGTCAGATTCGGAATTTTTACAGGCTCTGTAATGTTTCCCGATATCAATATAATTTTTTTCATATTTGTAATGCTTGCGGCATCTTCGTATATCGCATACAAAGGAATCGAAGCAATGGGACGCTCTGCGGTAATTATCCTTATCCCCGTATTCATTGCACTCATTTTTGTATTTGCTACTCAATCAAAACAGTTTGATCTGCTGAATTTTACATCACTGTTTTCCGTCGATATTAAAAATACTTTTTTATCGGGACTTTACTCCTGCACAAGAACAGGAGAACTGGCTTTCGTCACACTTCTCACACCTTATGTAAACAATCAGAAAAGCCGTCATCTGTTCCGTTGGATTTTTGCAATCGTTTTGACTATATTTGTTTCGGAAATACTGATTTCAGGTGTTCTGGGAAATTTTGCGGGCACTCAGCTTTTCAGCATGTATGCAATGTCCGTTCTTGCTGAATTCGGTTTCATCGAACGACTTGATGCAATCATAACGTGTCTGTGGCTTCTGTGTGCGGCAGTCAAGATTGCAATAACAATTTTCCTGTGCGAAACATTGCTTTCGGCATTTTTCGGTAAGAGAAAACAGATACTTTTTATTGTGATAAGTGCGTCTGTTATTTTCCTGGGCACAATTCCTCTGAGCGGAAGTCTTATTACCCTTGCAAACATCATACGCTCTCCCCTGACGATAATTTTTTATCTTGCAAGTGTGTTCTTAGTGCCGATAGCTGTAATGATCGGCGAAAAAATCAAAGGGAGGGCAAAACTTGAAAAAAATTAAACTGATAATTCCGCTCATACTTTTGCTGACTCTCACAGCATGTATGCCACAGAATACCGAAATAAAATACAGACTTGTAATTTCAGGAATAGGACTGGACTTTGATAAAGAAAAAGGACAGTACGAACTGACCGTACAGGTGCTCGAAACATCAAAAAGTTCATCTGAACAGGGAAAAAGTGAAACACCTGTTGCCAATTACACCGTAAAGGGAAAAACCGTGGCACAGGCAATACGGAGTCTTGGCGAAAACACGGGCAAATATCCTCTATACAGCCAGAACAGAATGATAATTCTCGGATCATCCTTAACAGACGGTCAGATGATAAAAGCTCTGAATTTTTTTGTCCGTGAATATACATCGCGTCCCGATGTTTTTATTGCCGCCGCAACCGGAAAAGCTTCGGATGTACTGACTATAGATGCCGGCGGTGAAGTGCCTGCAAAGCTTATTGAATCGGCAATCGAGCAAAGCAATGAAAATTCCGTTTGTGTTGACACAGAGCTTTATAATACGGTTAATCTTTCACTTGAAAAAACCACTTGTTTTACCCTGCCGCTTATTGAAGTAGTTGAGGACAGAATTCCAAAACAAAAAACAATCAAAGTTACGGGCACAAGAGCCTGTTCAAAAGATGTTGAGCCAAAAATGATGTCCGATACGGAAACCATGGCATATCTTTTTACCATGAATAAAATAAACACAGGTTCTTTCAGCATTACAAGTGAAGATGTTTCTGCAGCGCTTGAAATAATATCATCAAAAACAAAAACAACCCTTGAACTCAAAAACGGTAAACCGGTATTCAACATTGATGTAAAATGCGAAGTTGATGTTGTGGAATTTGACAGTGAAACATTCACTGCATTCAGCGAAAATGATGTTCATAAAATCGAAAAAGCTGCTGAGCAGTATATCAAATCGGGAATGAACGGTCTGATTGAACGTTTTACAAAAAAGGAACATTGTGATATTTTCCGTTTCGGAAAAAGACTTCAGCAGAAATATCCCGATGTGTACGAAGAAATGTCAAAAGATTGGAAAAAGTCACTTTCAGAAACGGAAGTAAACGTAACAGTCAGTGTAAAAATCGGCAGAATCGGCGAAATGACAATGAAAGCAGATAAAAAATAATAATACAAAAAAAGTGGATTGCAAGTCTTAAAAACTTCTGCAATCCACTTGTTGTTTATTCTGTTTATTTTGGTCTTCGCTTACATTTAGTCGAAAATAACCATTATTTCATGAATTATTGTTTCAAATACATTTCTTATAAGTCTTACAAGTTTTTCCATGAGTGTTTCACCCTTGTATTCAGCATTGACACCGTTTCCGCCGTAGCAACCGATGTTATTGCTTGTTATTTCATTGCCGAAGAAATCCGTTGTCAGACCGTCGTCAACCTTTTCACCTTTGCCGATAAGCGGTGAATCCTTTGAAAGAACATAGCTCATGTAATCACTTGTGTCATCACCTGCAAATCCGGGTACTGTATTCATAGCTGTAAAATCTACAAGCGGTGTCATCACATTGTAATAACAGTTATTTTTGAATGTATTACCTCTTGAAATATTATCAAGATCATATGCAAAAGTGCTGCCGTCTGTCATTACAAAAACATTGTTTGCAATATATGAATTATACATATTCTTGAACTGGAATTCACCTGAATTGATAATTGTATTGTTATAGAAACTGAATTCATGCTCACCTGCTGAGCCTACAGCTGTTGTACTTCTTGCACCGTTGTCATTCACTGACAGGCAGTAACGGACAGTGTTTCCGTGATGGCCCGAATAATTGGGGTTGTTACACATAAATCTCATATTGTCGTGAGAATAGATATACTGATAAGTACAGTTGTGGGAATACGAGTCAAAGTCAACAGCCATACCGTCGCCCACATTTTTCTGACCTGCGATTTCACAATACTGGATAGTGCTGTTTACACTGCCCCAGAACCACATTGCGGCGGTAAAATACAGAATTTCACCGTTTTCATCCACACCTTCACCCTGACAGCAGTTGATGGCACGGCAATCGGTAACCAATGCACCGTCACACATACCGATAATCATTGCTTCAGCATCCATATCGTGCAGATAGCAATTTTTTATAAGAAGTCCTTCGTTGAATACGGGATCAATCTCTTCTTCCGTTTCACACCAGGGAGTTTCAGCTTCGTTCCATGAACCCCAGATAATAAAGCCGTTTGCAACATCATATACTTCGCAGTCTGTAATTGTAAGATCGTTTACGGGGAATCTTGATGTTCCGGGAAGTGATTTTACCATAACTGCAGCTCTTCCTCGTGCTGCACCTGCACTGCAATCATCTCTGCCTGTCACTTTGCCGTTTGGCATATCATAAAAGTAAACATTATCAATTGTAATGCCTTCGGATGTTTTTGTTGATGTGTTGATCCATATACCGCCACCGTTTGGAGCAGTAATCGCAACATCAGAAACTGTTATGTATGAACAGTCCATGAAAACAAAAACCTCTTTAGCCTCATTTGTGTAGAGAATAGCTTTTTCACCTTCGCCATAGGACGAAATAACAACAGGGTTTTCCTTTGTACCACTTGTATTATTGAAAACAACAGAACACTCATATTCTCCGCCGTTTCTGAAAAGAAATGTTGTTCCGGCTGTGATTTCGTCTTCAAGCTTAAGACCGGCAATTGTCTTGACTGCCTGATCTTCACTCAGACCGCTGTTTGCATCGTCACCGTTTATTGAGTCGATGTAGTAATAGGTTTTGCTGTTGGCTGCCGCAAATGCAGCAATGCTCGTGCTTGTAAGAAAAACAGCAACAGCGAGAAGAATTGACAATACTTTTTTTGATACTTTCATATATATTCTCCTAAAATATTTTTTACAGGAAAAACTGACCATACCTATTTTATCACCAATTTGTATAATATTCAATAGGTAACATGATTTTTGTGCTTATATCGTTTGTCACATCGTTGTCACTTGCTATTTCGCTATTTCTGTGATAAAAATATATTGGAGGTGATCTCAGAATGGAATTAAAAGAAAGATTGAAAAATCTGAGAACCAATGCAAATATGACACAGGAGGATCTGGCAAATCAGATTTTTGTATCCCGTACATTGGTTTCAAAATGGGAATCGGGAGACAGATATCCAAGCAAAGATAACCTTGCACGATTATCCGTTCTTTTTCAGATTCCGCAAGAAGAGTTGATTGGCGGAAAAAAAGAAAAAGACAAATATAACAAGTATAATATTCTGAGTATTGTATATTCTTCTGTTTGCGGTGCACTGACACTTGTGTTGGTCGGATTAATGATTGCCGCGGTAATTGAAAAAATATCCTTAAATAACGATTGGACCGGAATTGGCGGATTTATGCTGTGTATTGTTTTTATCTTGCCTGTAATCATCTGCTTGGTTCTTTTTGAAGTCATAACGCTTAAAAAGAAAAACGGCTATAAAAATTTAGAACTGTACAGTTTGTTTTCACTTATCCTTGTGTGGCTGATCTCGATACTCGGATATCTTTATATAATATAAAACAGCAATCAGCCTCCCAAAATCAAAGGGAGACTGATTTTGTGATTATGCAAACATTTTAGTCTTTAGATTTACTCTTTTTTAATCTTCTCTTTGATAATATTTCCACGGCTGCTCCAATTACAATGGATATAACAAAAATACATCCCCAAATTGCCCAACCGTAATGCGATTGTCCTATAAACTCTCCTGCCGGATTTGGCCCAAAAAGTATTCCTGAAATCAACCCGAAAACAAATGCTGATGTTGTTATGACAGAAAACTTATGTTTGCCCCAAAATGCAGGCAAAACTGAAATAATCATTGATATAATAAACATATTGCTGCTAAGCAACCAACCGTAAAGATAACTATGATTTCCTGATGGTTTTGACATTACTATCCATCCGATAAAACTGTTTGTTTCAATATCACACCAAATAATTCGACCTGTTAAATATACCAATAGGTACACCGAAACAATAATCAATGCAAATACAATATTTCTTTTTTTCAGAATTCGTAAAGCATCTTTTTTCTTTTCTTCTTCTGCTTTAAAATATTGATATATCTGTGCTGCAGATGTCTGTTCCTGTTCCTTATTATCTGATAATAAAAAGTCAACAGTTGTACCGAAAATCTCTGCCAATTTAAAAAGATTTTCCGTATTCGGCGCAGATTGATTAGCTTCCCACTTTGTCACAGCCTGTCTGCTTACACCGACAATCTCTGCTATCTTTTCCTGCGACATTCCTGAATTCATCCTGCATTCTTTGATCCTTTCACCCAGTGTCATGATATTGCACCTCCTTTGTTATATTCATTATAACAAAAATATATTCCATTATCAATCAACTATAATGCAACTTTAGGTTGCCTTGAAAAAATATTTTCATTTAATATAATTTTAGCATCTAAAAATCGGATGCCCTTTCGGACATCCGATTGTTTTTTTACCTATTAACCGAAATATCTCTTAAGAAGACCTTCGAGAGCCTTACCGTGTCTTGCTTCTTCACGAATTTACACGCAGTATAGCCATTCTTTAGATAAAACACATTGACAAACACACTATTTTTTATATAATAAAAGTGTAAACGCCGGGACATATACGCGTAATCGGACTATAAAACGCAAGCCGGACAAAGCTCAAGGAGGGGTAAAAGTGGCAGATACAAAGAAAAAAGGTAATGAAAAACAAGATGTCGGTATTTATAAAATTGACGAAAAAAAATATATGTACAGAATTTCTGTTAAAAGAAACGGAAACAATTTTGATACCACCCGAAAATATGATAAGGACACAAGAAAACCATTCACAACTTTGGCGGCTGCTAAAAAAGCAAGGGCAAAAGAGCTTTATGAAATAGAATTAGAAAACAAAAAAATCCCCAAGAAAAAAGTCACTGTCGATGAGATATTCAATTACTACCTTCGTAATTCATCTCTTGATAAAGCTCAAAGCACAATTACAAAACAAAAAAGTGTTTATAAAAATCACATTAAGGAAGTTTTTGGCGATACAAATGTTGAAGAATTGTCAGTTCAGGATGTCCACGATTTTCTCAGTTACAAATACAATAATACAGACCTGAAATACTCCTATATCGAATCATTCCTGAAATTTTTCTATCTGATTGTAAATCAGGCAAACAACAGAAATCTGATAAGCACGGAGACGTATAATAAACTTTGTGTTAATCCCGGTACAAAAATGGCTATGCCAAAAAGAAGAATTGACGATGAAGAAGATGATGTCCGTGTTTTCACAGACAATGAACTTAAAATAATCAGGGCAATCGTAAAGGATTCAAATGCAGAACTTGCAATGCTTTTAGGACTTGAAATGCAGATGCGAATAGCTGAAGTTTACGGTCTCACATGGGATAACATCGATTTTGAAAACCGAATGATTAGTGTTGAAAAACAGATGCTGAGAACAGATGGAATTTTCACTTGCGGTCCTCTGAAAACATCAAAAGCAAAAAGAAAAATACATATGACAGACCGTGTATATGATTATCTTGTTGAGCACAAAAAAAATCTTGATAAGGCGATAAAAAACAAACCTATTTTGTTTGAACAAAAGAATGTTACTGTTCCTTGGGAAGACGGCCGAGGTCATATCTATAAAAAACTGCATCTTACAGATTTTATTCACACAACCACAACAGCTGAATTTCAGACTTTTCATAGCTTCAAATACTGGGCACAGGAAATAAGAGATAAAGGCAAAATGGAATTCAAATTCCACTGGCTCAGGCACACGGGAGCAAGCTTACTTGCAGATCTGAATACACCAATTCACCTGCTCTGCAATCGTTTGGGTCACAGAAAAATCGAAACTACATATAAATACTATACAGGTATTACCGAAAGAGGCATTGAGATTCTGAAAGACAACCTTGATACAATTTTCGGGGAATAAAAAAGTGAGGTTATATTATGACAGAAATTGAAAAAATGCAACGAGCCCAAATGTATATTGACAAACTTGCAAACGGCATAAATCCGCTTGATGACTCCCCTGCAGCAGAAACAGATGTTATAAACAATGTCCGCATTTCAAGATGCCTGTTTTATGTTTCCGATATATTGAAAAATGTAATAGAAAACGGAATTGCAACATCTCGTCAGCCAAAAGCAAAATTAGTTCCATTTAATATTTCTGACGAAGCTTTGGTAAATTTTCAATATTCCGAACCCCCTATTTCATTGAGTGAAATAGTCAACCGTTTAAATGCACTTATCGACACAGAAAGAATGAAAAAACTTTCATATAAAAATGTTGCTTCTTGGCTCATTGATATAGGTGTTCTTGTTGAAAAGCCTGATGAAGAAGGCAAAATGAAAAAGTACCCGACCGAAACAGGTGAAGAAATCGGAATTTTCGTTTCAACAAAACAAGGCAGATACGGCATGTACAAAACAGTACTGTATAACTTATCAGCACAACATTTTATAATGGATAACATAGAAGCTGTTATGGCATATTGCTAAGCACATATAAATAAGATGAAAAGTCGGCGTGATTTTACATCATACCGACTTTTTCGTTTGACGGTTATTCGGGAGGGGGCTCCGAATAAACGGCTAACTCAGAAACTGTATTACGGAATCCCGATTTTATCGGGATTTTTATTTTATGTAATGAAGAATGCTACATAATTAAAACGATATAAAAGATGATATGGAACAGAAAGGAGTAACCAATAACAACACAAGGTCAGAAAGATAAGAGAACCATAACTCTTTTGAAAAAATGTGGGTGATTATTTTAACATATCATTTTATATATAGGGGTGATGAAAGTGGGTCATAAAAATAAAAAGAGTTTGAAGCAACAAGTTGATGAAGAGCTTCGCAGTATGCTTGCTATAGGTCAGAGCAAACATGTTGACAAGGTAACCGATGATACATCCGATAAGATATATTCCTACGGAACTTTCAATGCATACCAACAACAGTGTATTGCTTTTGCTGTTTACTGCAAAAGTCAGCACAAAGCAAAAAACCTGGCAGATTGTCGGCAGTATGTCAATGAGTATTTGCAAGCCAGCATTGATAAGGATATGTCGCCATATACGATTAAACTGCAAGCTTCCGCATTGGCGAAATTATTTCATTGCTCCACAAAAGACTTTATTTCTACCCCGCCACGTGAAAGAAAACACATAAAAAGAAGCCGCCTCGCTGTTGCAAGAGACAACAGATACAAAGACGGTAAAAATGATGACTTTATTAGATTCTGCAGATGTACAGGCTTGCGCCGAAGAGAAATAACCGCCCTACGAGGCGATTGCTTGCAAATGAAAGACGGTAAATACTATATTTTTGTCAAGAATGGTAAGGGTGGCAGAAAAAGACTTTCAGAAATTATCGGTTCTGAAGAAGATATTACCTTTGTCATTGAAAAAATGCAAGAAGTTCAACAAAATAAAGTTTTTGCTAAAATCCCCGATATCGATATTCATGCCCTGCGAGCTGAATATGCAAAAAGCGTCTATGAAAAATATGCTCGAAACAGAAACGACTATAAAAGCGAAAGAATGATACTTTACCACAATCGCCTCGTGACTACATATACAGATAAGAGTAAAGTGCAAGAATACTATAATCCCGACGGCACTTTAAAGAAAGGCTTTACCGATGTTCGCACAGCTTATCATTGCAGAGATGATAAGAAGAATATCTGCTATGATAGGTTAGCATTATTACGATGTTCGCAAAACTTAGGGCACAATCGAGCTTCTGTGGTAGCGGACCATTATCTATGGTTTTGAATATTTAATATTGATTAATTACAAATCATCATCTATCTGCCTTCACATTTGTGAGGGCAGTTGGCTTATTGAGTTTTCTACATGAGTATGATATAATGAATCATATAAATTCTTAAGGGATGTATAGCAGTGTTTAACAAATTAAAGAATCAGAAGAATTACATACAATGGATTCGCAGAAAAGTCGGTCACGATAAGATTATATTAGTTCACGCAGGCGGTTGTATATTCAATGAACAAGGTGAAGTGTTGTTGCAACGTCGAGGCGATTGCAATATGTGGGGATTTCCCGGCGGTGCTCTTGAATTAGGAGAAACACCTGAAATGGCTGCCGTCAGAGAAGTTAAAGAAGAAACCGGTTTGGATGTTAAGGTTGGACGACTTATCGGTGTTTATACAGATACCGATGCAATCTGTCCGAATGGTGATAAATATCAAAGTGTATGCATAGCATATGAACTTTCTGTTATCGGTGGTGAACTATTTTGCGATAATACCGAAACACTCGAACTTAAATATTTCCCGATTAACAACACTCCTAAGCTGTTTTGCAAACAGCATGAGGAAATGATGTCGGATATAAAACAATTTTTTAACCAAAGGTGAAAATATGGGCTATATAATGAGTTTAAGAAAACTTGTCGGTCATATACCACTATTACAAGTTGGTGCAAGTGTTATTGTGGTTGATGAATGTGGTCGCATTTTGCTTCAATTACGCAGTGATAATAACACTTGGGGTTACGCCGGCGGCTCGGTAGAAATAGACGAAAATGTTGAAGATACTGCAAAAAGAGAATTGTATGAAGAAACAGGCTTAATTGCTAAAGAAATAACTCTTTTAGGTGTTTTTTCAGGCAAAGATATGCACAACATTTATCCCAATGGTGATGAAGTTTCTAACATTGATATTGTTTATATCTGCAAAAACTACGATGGCGAATTGAAATGTCAGCCGGGAGAAGTAGAAAACTTAAAGTTTTTTGATATCTCCGATTTGCCTATTAATATTTTTAAGCCTAATTTACCGGCCATTGAAGAATATATTTCAAAGTATACAATAA
Organism: Clostridia bacterium; assembly: GCA_017531385.1. Classification (GTDB taxonomy): domain Bacteria; phylum Bacillota; class Clostridia; order Oscillospirales; family Acutalibacteraceae; genus UBA1081. The sequence continues at coordinate 284 of JAFXLD010000011.1, read as the reverse complement.
GGTGACAATTATGATTAAAATAGATGCAGGAGATTTCTTCTTAATTGGACCAAGTGAGGAATATGCAGAGCAGATTGCTGAATATAAACAGGCTTTTCTGGATGTAGACTCCTCAATGGATGGTTGCGGTCCTCTTCGCAGAAGCGAGGATTCACTTACATATATTGCAGAATGCAGAAAATACACATCGCCCGAAACACTTCCTGACGGGTGGGTTTTGTCAACGCAATTTTTCTACATCCGCAAGGCTGATAATCGTCTTGTGGGAATGATACAGGTGCGTC
>JAFXLD010000107.1 GCA_017531385.1 Clostridia bacterium | reverse complement strand
CGAAGTCAGGTTCTTATAATTCAAGCCGCAAAGCGGCTTCCGACACTTTTGCCGAAGGCAAAAATTTCATATTTGTAAAACAAATATTTCATATCCGTCATTGACGGATATTTCACTCGCACCATCGGTGCGAATTTCATTTAATAATTTATCGGCTCGCCGATAAATTATTGTTTACCTCGCTATCAGCTTTCCGTGGGAAAGGTCTCTTCCCTCGACAATGTATTCGTCATAAAGATGGAGATACTTTGACGGGCTGTCATTTTCCATAATATCCTTATCCTTATAAGGATCGGCAACAATACTGTAATCCTCTGTCGAGAAGATTATTTTTATCTTTCTGAAGTACATGAATCCGCCCGATACAACATAAACACCTTTTTCATTGTCTTCGTTTGTTCTTATTGCACGGTTGTCAACACGGAATCCTTCAAACTCCTCAATATTTATCACAGCAGTTTCGCATCTGAGTGTTGACAGCTCTTCGCTCATTGTATTGCATCTGAAAATCACAAGAGATTTGCCCGATGCACGGTCTGAACTGATAGAAACAACCTGTGCCGTGACATCATCAACCGAAGAATCAGGGAATGAAACGGTGTAACGTCTGCCCTCACGCAGTGCATTTATCGCAGATGTTTCTGTTACGCAGGAAATGTACCAGTAGTATCCGTGAACAAGTCTGCCTGCATCACTTTCTTTGATTGTGGCAGGTGTCGCAGACATCGCATTTTCCACATCGGCAATGGTCCATTCCTTGACTTTTGAATAATCAAGAATATTTTCATAACCGTCCGTACCCGAAATGTAATAGCCCGTACCGCCTGATTTTATTTCCTTATAACTTGATGTGGCAGCAGAAAGTGCATCGTATTCAGCCTTGAGAGCATTTATGGATGAAGACAGATCAAGCTCCACACCTGTTGCGGTCTGTTTTGATGTGATGGCATCACGGATTTCACTTTGTTCATCATTAAGGTGTGTAAAATTCCCCGACGACACCATGCCCGCAAATGAATAAAGATCGGACATAATTCTTTCGTCGTGAGCAGTAGTATCACCCACAATATCTGATGAAGCGTTCACAAGATCGCTGTAATAATCCAGCAGATCATTGATTTCACCCATTCTGATAATGTTACCTGCCGATTCACTGTCGGCAAAAGAATACGCCACAATGTCATTTGCGCCCACACGGGTTCCGTCCCTGACGGCTGAAACCACATTTGCACCCGCAGCGGAAATCACTTTTTCGTCCCTGACGATAAACACATCCGTTTTAAGCGTTTTTGCAGAATCATCTGCAAAGGCTATCTCTGTCCTGAGTTCTGTTCCTTTTATGAACATATAGCCATGATAGGAACAAAACGCAAGAAGCACAACACCCATCAGAGTAATTCCCACAATGGCGGAAATGCTCAGTCGCCTGCTTTTTGGTGTTTTTTCTTTTTCCAAAACAATCATCCTTTGAGAAATTCTTTAACTTTTCCGATTGCAGTATTCACAAAATCCGGATCTGCATCGGGATACACGGTAAATTTATTTTCATTGCGTCTGAACCATGTCATCTGACGCTTTGCATAGTGTCTTGTTTCCTTTTTAAGATTATCAAGTGCCTCATCGAGAGTACACTCACCGCTGAAATACGTTTTCAGTTCTTTATAACCTATTGCCTGTTTTGCAGTTGTATCTTCTCCTAGAGAAATGAATTTTTCTGCCTCTTCCAGAAGTCCCATACTGACCATGATATCCACACGCTTTTCAATCCTGTCATAGAGCTTCTGTCTGTCGGTGTACTCTATATAAACATATAAAGAATCGTAATCTGAGCCCTTTTCTCTTGATTTTCTCTTCTGCTCGGAAATTGTTTCTCCCGTAAGATAATAAACTTCAAGCGCTCTTAAAATTCTGCCTGCATTATTCACATGAAGCGTTTCAGCCGTTTCAGGGTCTATTTCACGCAGTTCTTCGAGTAATTTTTCGGCACCTTCATTTTCAAGACGTTCTTTGAGTTTTTCCCTCATTTCGCTGTTATCGGGAACAAAACCGAAATCAATTCCGTAAAGCAGAGAATCAACATAAAGTCCCGTTCCGCCTGCAATTACGGGAACTTTGCCTCTTGCAGTTATATCATCAATACATCTTTTCGCATCGCTTACAAACTGAGCAACAGAATATGTTTCGGATGGCTCAATGATGCTGATAAGATGATGGGGTATACCCTGTTTTTCTTCTTCGGTGGGCTGCGCAGTTGCGATAAACATGCCTTTATAAATCTGCATTGAATCAGCAGAAATAATTTCACCGTCAACAGCTTTTGCAATTTCAACCGCAAGAGAGGTTTTTCCCGATGCTGTGGGGCCTACCACTGCAATAACTTTTCTCTTTTCCATCAGCCGTTTCTCCCGAAAAGCTTTTTGATTTCGTATTCCGACATGGAAAACATGACAGGTCTGCCGTGAGGACAGTATCTTACTTCGTCATCGGTAAGGACTTTTTTCACAAGGTCTTCCATTTCAAGATGTGAAATATTATCTCCTGCTTTTATCGCAGCTCTGCAGGCTGTTGAATGATAAAGCCAGTCGAGTTTTTCGGGCTCGGGATCAGATGTATTTTTTGCAAGTTTATCTGCAATTTCTGCAACTATTTCTGCCACATCACCGTCTGAAAGCTCTGTGGGACATTCCGTTACCCTGACTGTTCCTTCACCGAAATCATCAACGCAGTAGCCCGATTTCCTGAACACTTCGAGATTATTTAAAACAGCATCATAATCTTTTGCCGAAAGTGTCACCGTTACGGGAGTCATGAGCATCTGGGAATATATCTGCCTGTCCTGTTTTTTAAGTGAATTGAAAATTATTCTTTCGTGTGCTGCATGTTTATCCAGAAACAGCAGCTCTTTTTTTGTCTGAACAAGTATATATGTATTAAAAGCTTCGCCTATAACCCTGAAATCAGGCACAGGCACTTCCTTTTTTTCTTCTTTTATTTCAACAATTTCTTCTTTTGTTTCTTCTTTTTCTTCTGCCTGTTTTTCTGCAGTTTTGCACATTCCGAGCACATCTTCCTCATCTTCAAATGAAAACATGGGTGTCGGAGTTTCTCTCACCACAGGAGCAGGTTTGTATACGGGTTTCGGTGTAAAATCCCTTTTTATACCCTTGTACATATCTTCAATGGGAGGTACTTCTTTTTTCTCTGCCGATGTATCAACAGAAAGTGAAATTTTTTCTGTTTTTACAGGCATTTCAACCTGTTTAACTTCTGTTTTCGGCACAAACAGATGGTCATTCCGCTTGACTTCCGTTCTTATTTTTACGGGAGTGTCACCACGCTGCAAAGCCGAAATCACAGAGAAATAAATCGCATCATAAACAGGCTTTTCCGAAGCAAAACGCACCTGAGTTTTTGCAGGATGCACATTCACATCAACCATGGATGGGTTTACCGTCAGGAAAAGCACACAGGCAGGATATTTACCCACCATTATCTGATTTTTATAAGCATTGTCGAGTGCAGATGCAGCAACGGGGAGTTTGACATATCTTCCGTTTACAAAAAGATGCTGCATTGTTCTGTTGGGTCTTGAATGAACGGGTTTTGAAACATAGCCTTTGACGGATATTCCGCCTGTTTCTCCCTCACACTCAATGAGAGCCAGACCGAAGTCTTTGCCGTACACTTCATTTATAACGGTGACAAGTCTGCCGTCACCGGGAGTAAAAAGTGTTCTGCGATTGTCTTTTATAAGAGTTATGCTGATTTCAGGATGTGACAATGCGATTTTTGAAACCACATCTGCAACATAACTTCCCTCTGTCATATCTTTTTTAAGGAATTTCATTCTTGCGGGAGTATTATAGAACAGGTCACGGATCATAATTGTTGTGCCGTCGGGACAGCCTGCATCGGTAAGCTCCTGTTCTTCTCCGCCTGAAATACTGTACTTTGTGCCGATTTCTTCGTCTTCGGTTTTTGTCAGCATTTCAACATGAGCCACAGCCGCAACGGATGCCAGAGCTTCACCTCTGAAACCGAGAGTAAAAATAGCATCAAGGTCTTCCTGAACGCTGATTTTACTTGTGGCATGGCTGATAAATGCAGCCCTTACATCTTCCCTTGCGATTCCGCAACCGTTATCGGTGATACGGATATAACGCACACCGCCGTTTTTGATTTCGACGGTGATTTTCGTGCTGCCTGCGTCGATGGAATTTTCCATCAGCTCTTTTACAACACTGGACGGTCTTTCCACCACCTCACCGGCTGCAATAAGATTGGCTAAAGATCTGGGAAGAATATTGATTTTCGGCAATGGAAACACCTCCGGGCAAAATGAAAAACATTTTGCAATGAATAATGAATAGTGAATAATGAATAATTTCGGAAAAGGCTTCGCCTTTTAAACCGATTAATTCAACTTTTTCTTTATCTCATAAAGCTTTGTCAATGCTTCGATGGGAGTTAAAGTATTAACATCGAGCATTTTTATTTCATCTATAACATCGTTATTGATTCCTGATTCAAAGGACATCTGCGGCTCGTCGGTCACTTCTCTTGTCTGAGTGTGAATTACGGGTGCTGCACCCATTTCCTCAAGTTCAGCGAGAATTTCTCTTGCTCTGCCGACAACACTCTTCGGAATACCTGCAAGCTGAGCTACCTCTATACCGTAGCTTCCGTCTGCACCGCCTCTGACAATTCTTCTCAGGAATGTGATTTCATCCCCGCGTTTCTTGACGGAAGTATTGTAGTTTTTGACGCCCGACATTTTTTCTTCAAGCTCCGTCAGCTCATGGTAATGAGTTGCAAAAAGAGTTTTTGCACCGAGCTTCTTTTTATCCGTCACATATTCAAGAACTGCTCTTGCGATGCTCATTCCGTCATAAGTGGAAGTACCTCTGCCTATTTCATCAAGAATTATAAGGCTCTTTGATGTGGCATTTTTAAGAATTGCCGATACTTCACTCATTTCAAGCATGAATGTTGACTGACCTGCCGCAAGGTCATCCGAAGCACCCACACGAGTGAATATCGCATCAACTGCACCGATTCTTGCACTTCTTGCAGGAACGAAAGAACCGATCTGAGCCATGAGAACGATTATGGCAACCTGTCTCATATATGTGGATTTACCTGCCATATTAGGACCTGTGATGATTGCCGTTCTGTTGTCAGTGCAGTCAAGCAAGGTGTCATTGGGAACAAAGGGTGCACCGTCAAGGAATTTTTCAACAACCGGATGTCTGCCGTCTTTTATGTCGATAACATCGGAATTATCAACTTCGGGACGTTCATAGCCGTTTTCAACGGCAGCCCTTGCAAATGAACAGATAACGTCAATTCTTGCGAGTGCATCTGCTGTGCTTCTCATACGACTCTGTGCATCGCCGACTTTTTTTCTGATACTTACAAAAATTTCATACTCAAGATTTACTATTCTCTCCTGAGCACCGAGCACCTTTGATTCAAGCTCTTTAAGCTCCGGAGTGATGTATCTTTCGCAGTTTGCAAGAGTCTGTTTTCTTATATATGTATCGGGAACAAGCTCTTTATAGGAATTAAGGATTTCGATATAATAACCGAAAACTCTGTTGTAGCCGATTTTAAGCTTTTTGATGCCTGTTTTTTCCTGTTCACGTTCTTCAATCGCAGTAAGAAATTCTTTTCCGCCCGAAACAATTTCACGAAGCGAATCAAGTTCCTCATTGAAACCGTTTCTGATCATTTTGCCCTCTCTTACAGTAAAGGGAGGATCATCGCAGATCGCACCGTCAATGAGTGAACAGATATCTTCGAGTGTATCGAGCTGTGAATAAATTTCTTTTACGAACTTTGACTGACAGCCTGCAAGCATATTCTTGATTGACGGAATTTTTGCAAGAGTCTGCGAGAGAGCTTTAAGCTCCTTTGCATTTGCCGTGCCGTAAACAACTCTTGTGAGGATTCTTTCAATATCACTGACACCCGAAAGCTGCTCAATAATATCGTCACGCAGCTGTGTTTCTTCAAAAAGCTCACTGACGGCATTCTGTCTTGAAATTATTGCAGGAACGCTCAGAAGAGGCTGTTCAATCCATGTTCTTATAAGTCTTTTGCCCATGGGAGTTTTTGTTCTGTCAAGCACCCACAGAAGCGAGCCTTTTTTTTCTCTGCGACGCTGTGTTTCACACAGTTCAAGATTCATTCTTGCAGCCGCATCAAGATTCATGAATTTTTCATTATTAAAAACGTCTACATCGGTTATATTTGCAAGGCTGTGTTTCTGCACATCGGAAAGATAACGCATTGCAGCACCCAGTGCCGAAACAGCCATGTCTTTGTCAGAAAGCTGAAGTTCAGAAAGAGGTTTGCCGAAATGCGACTCAACAACATTTTTACAATCGACATACTCTGTATCGTAATCACCGAGCATCTCGGCGACAACTTCCATACGCTTTGTGATATACTCCCTGAGTCTGCTCATTTTTGTAACAAAACTGTTGTAGAGTATTTCAGTAGGCATAAAACGTGCCAGCTCATTAATAACCATTTCATCGGTGTTTTTGCCTGTGAACATTGCTGTGTGAATAACACCCGTTGAAATATCCGCAAAACAGACACCGCATTTTTCCTTTTCTGCCACGATGCAGCCGAGGTAATTGTTTTTCCCCTCATCAAGCATATTGCTTTCGATGACCGTACCTGGTGTATGGACTCTTATTACATCTCTTGTGACGATGCCTTTTGCCTGTGACGGGTCTTCCATCTGCTCTGCAATTGCAACCTTATAGCCTTTGCTGACAAGCTTTGCGATATAGCCCTCGGCAGCATGGAAAGGTATTCCGCACATGGGAGCTCTTTCTTCCTGACCGCAGTCTCTGCCCGTCAGAACAAGCTCAAGCTCACGGGATGCAGTCTTGGCATCATCAAAAAACATCTCATAAAAGTCACCGAGACGGTAAAACAAAATGGAGTCAGGGTACTTTTCCTTGACTTTGAAATATTGCTGCATCATAGGTGTAAACTGAGCCATTTTGTTCTTCCTTCCTTTTTTATGGGGTTTAAGGGGCAAAGCCCCTTCCGAAACATTTGCCGTAAGGCAAATATATCACATTTACGAAGTAAATATTTCACATCCGCATTGCGGATATATCACCCGTTCCGCAGGAACGGATATCACTGTCAGAACTTGTTCTGACTTTAGCCGCATCCGCCGCAGGTTGAGCATGAACCTGTGCAATCAGCCTGAATCTTTGCAGGGTCACAAGTTTCGGGGTCTTCACCGTTGACTACCATTGAAAGAAGCTGCATAACATAGTTCATCATGTCGTCAACATCCTGTCTTGCGTTTTCGTAGTTCTTCATGTTTTCGTTGAGCATAACTTCTGTGTAAACTTCACGGAATTCCTTGTCATACTCATTCATCTTTTCTTCGTTTGCTTCGCCCTCAGCTTCGTGCTGATAAGACATCTGGATAAGATTAAGCTTGCCGATAAGAGCGTTAAGTGCATCGTCCTTGTCGTTTGCTTCTTTTGCAGTCATTAGCTTTAAATATCTTTCGTCTGCTTGAATTGCTTTACCGAGTTCTCTTGTTGCTTCAATTACTGTCATTTTAAAAATCTCCTTTATTTTAATGCAAAATGCATAATTTATTATTTTAATTTTCCGTACAGAATCCATGTTTTTGCTTCTGTAATTTCTATATCTGCAAACTTGCCGATAAGGTCGGGCGTTCCCTCGAATTCGATGGAAATATTTCCGCCTGTTCTGCCTGTAAGGAATCCCTCTTTTTCATTGGGTTCAACAAGCACTCTGTAAACTTTTCCGACCATGGATGCTGTTCTTCTGCCTGCGATTTCTTCCTGTGCCGTGCAGAGTTCTCTGAACCATTTCGATTTCTCGGAATATGTGACGGGGTCTTCCATTTCTGCCGCCTTTGTACCCTTACGTTTTGAGTAAATGAAAGTGAAAAGCGATGTGTATTCCACTTCTTTTATAAGGCTTATTGTATCGCAGAGTTCCTCATAAGTTTCCCCGGGAAAGCCTACAATTATGTCACTGGTGATTGAAAGGTCTGGCATTTTTTCCTTTGCGTACCTGATTAAATCAAGATACTGTTCACGGGTGTAACGCCTGTTCATTTCTTTAAGAACCCTGTTGCTTCCCGACTGAACGGGTAAGTGTAAGTGCCTCGCAACCTTTTCACATTCAGCCATTGCATCAAGGAGCTCATAAGTACAGTCTTTCGGGTGTGAAGTCATAAAACGGATTATGAAATCACCCTCAAGTGCATTTATTTCACGAAGAAGTTCGGCAAAATTCATTCCGCAGTCGGGATATTTACCGTAGGAATTTACATTCTGACCGAGAAGTGTTATGTCCTTTGCACCCTGTGCGATAAGCTCTTTTGCCTCTTTGATAATATCCTCGGGCATTCTGCTTCTCTCTCTGCCACGGACATAGGGCACGATACAGTACGAACAGAAATTGTTACATCCGTACATGATGGGCAACCATGCTTTCGCACCTCTGTCACGCTCCGTGGGAAGTCCCTCTGCGATATTGCCCTCTTCTTCGGTTATTTCAAAAACTCTTTTGCCTCTTGAAAGAACTGTATAAAGCATTTCGGGCAGTTTATGAATTGCAAAAGTACCGAATACGAGGTTTACATAAGGGTAGCTTTTCTTTATCCTGTCTGCAACGTGTTGCTGTTGCATCATGCAGCCGCAAAGCACGATTATCATATCACGCTTTTTTTCTTTTATGGGTTTCAAGGCTCCCACATTGCCGAAAACTCTGTCCTCTGCATGTTCACGGACAGCACAGGTGTTGAACAGCACAAGGTCTGCATCATCAGGAGTATCAGTAAATCCGTATCCCATTTCACGCAGCTGTCCTTTGATACGCTCACTGTCGGACACATTCCCCTGACAGCCGTATGTGTGAACATAAGCTTTGGGAGAATCGCCGTAACGGCTTGCCAGTACGGTGCTTACAAGCCCGATATATTTCCCCTGCCTCTGAATCTCAGCAGGTGGCACAAAGACATTTTTTCTTTCCTTTTTTTCCAAACGGAAACCTCCGCACAAATAAATATACTTTAACTCATATATTATAATATAAATAAAAGCAATTGTAAACAGTAAATACTGATTTTAAATATAAAATTTCCGTTCTGAGGGCTTCAGAACGGAAAAATCTGTCTTTATTTCGGAACTTTTATAACGGCTTTCTTTACCGTCTTCGGTTCTTCAATGCAGATACAAGGCATGTGCGCATCCTCGGGATAAAGAATCACAAAATCACCCTTATTCAGAACGAAATCTACACAATCACTGTTGACTGCATATAATTCCGTGTCACCGTCACCGAAAGGCTGTACACACTCATATTCGTGCATCTTTTCGACAGGTTCAACGGAAATTATTTCAGCACCGTCAAGGATAATCTGAATGTCAATATATTTTTTGTGTGCTTCAAAAAAAGCATCACTTCGCTTTTTTGTTTCGTAGGTCATTACATTTGCAAAAACACCGTCGGAAAGGTCATGGGTGCCGTTTTCAACATCTTCACTCAGAAGTTTTTTTGTAAATTCATATGCAACTTCGGAAAGCTCTTTTATCACTTCATATTTTTTCATAACTACACTCCTATCTATCAACAATAATCGCAGGCTTGGTTTTTTCAGTAATAAAATCCATGAAACTGTTATATTGTTCTTCAGACTCAAACACTTTAACCGGCAACATATATGCCAAAACGGAATTTGTAAAAATATAAATCATTTTTCCGTTTACAATATAAATCGAATCTACCAAAGAATATTTTGATTCTGTTTTGTTATCAGGTGTTATTTCCACAAAGCTGTCATCATAAAACTCAAGAGTTGAAGCAGGAGTAAACGGCAGCTTGCCTTGCTTCTTCATCTGTTTTATTTGCAATTTTGATATGAACCACACTAATGGTTTTGAAATAAAAAAGAGAAAAACAGAAAGCAATATATACACTATGCAAACTGCAAGATTTTCCGCCGCAAAGCCGCTTAATACATACGAAGCAAACCGCAAAATAAAAAGAATTAAGGGAATCACTGAAGTCAAAATTCGGATTTTTTCAAATTGCTTTTTTCCGTAGTGTGATGTAAACAAGTGAAATCTGTTGAACTCATAATAATCCTGCTCGGTTAAATTCACATAAAAACGATATAACATAACATCATCTCCTTACGAATCAATATTATCACACATTGAGTAAAATGTAAAGAATCAACTATACTTTCACAAACGTCAGTTTTTTGTTTAAATGAGCTGTTGCAAAAAAATATTTCTTTTGATAAAATATAATTATCAATTAAACAGAGGTGTTTTTGATGAAAACAGCAAAAAAAGTTTTAAGTATTTTTCTGGCTTTTCTTATGATTGCTTTTATTCTTCCTGTTTTTGCATCAGCAGAAGAAACAGTTCTTCAGTTCGGCACTGACGGCAAATTTCAGATAATGATTTTTTCCGATATTCAGGATGATTTTCCCGTTGAAGAAACCACTCTGCAGTTCATGAATGAAGCTCTTGACAAATATCAGCCCGATCTTGTTGTATACCTTGGCGACAACTCAACTGCCATGGGTGACGAAAATGAGCATAAAACCATTGAATCCATAACAGAACCCTGTGTGAGCAGAAATGTTCCTTATGCTATTGTTTTCGGCAATCATGACGGTGAAAGAGAGACATCAAGAGAAACACTTCTGGATTACTTTCAGGAGTTCGGTTGTCTTACAACCGATGCCGATCCCGACATTTACGGCTGCGGAAACAGCAATCTGACAATACTTTCTTCAGATGGCAAAAAGACTGCTTTTAACCTGTGGTTCATTGACTCGAATGCATATCATCCCGATCCCGAAGTGGGCGGTTACGATTATGTAAGAGAAGATCAGATACAGTGGTACAAGGACACTGCTGACGCACTTAAAGCTGAAAACGGAGGAAAAGTTGTTCCCTCAATGCTCTTCCAGCACATCATCATGCCCGAAGCTTACGAGGCAATTTACCCCCGTCTTCCCTTTAAAATCGGCAAGGATTACACTATTGACGGCACTACCTACTTCCCTGTTCCCTTTTTCAACAGACACGCAGGTATCATACTTGAGCCCTGCAGCCCTCCTTTTGTAAACGGAGGTCAGTGGGATGCACTTGTTGAAACAGGTGATGTTATCGCCACATTCTTCGGTCACGATCATGTCAACGATTTCATTGCCACACATGAGGGAATCGACATAGTCAATGTTCCCACGGTTGGCTATCAGGCATATTCAGATGCAATTTCAAGAGGTGCAGGTCTTATCACACTTGATGAAAAAGACCTCTCAGATTATGAATATGAAATGATTTATTTCTTTGATATGGCTCGTGAAGAGGATTCAAAGCTTACCGAAGTTGAAGGCGGAAGAAGCAGAATATATTATTCTTTCGTAAGATTTTTCCGTAAACTTCTTGACGGTATACACAACATCTTCCTTCCCAAAGAAATGGAAAGATAAAAAAGAAACGGTCCCGAAAAGGACCGTTTTTTCATGTTAAAATTTGCAATTAAGCTGTTGTATCTTCAGCGTTGCCTGCATCGTTGCCGCCACCAAAACCGGTGAAGAAGCTCATGATGTAATCAAAGATACTCTTGATGAATTCAACTGCTGCCTTGAGATTTTCAATAATTGTTGCCATAAAATTTCCCTCCGTTTCCATTATTAAGCTATTTATATTATACACACATTCTTTGAACAGTTCATAAAAAAATAATTAACAGAAAATGAACATTTTCTGCACACAACCACGAATCAGTACGCAAATGGGTATATTTCAGAAAATAAAGTATTACAGTATGTTGTTAATTTTTCTGTCTTTGTAATAATAAATCCTGTCCCTCTCGCTGATTTCACGAAGAACTCTGCAAGGATTCCCCACAGCCACAACATTTGCAGGAATATCCTTTGTTACAACACTGCCTGCACCGATAACGGTATTATCACCGATTGAAACACCGGGAAGAATAATTGCACCTGCACCTATCCAGCAGTTTTTACCGATATGCACGGGAAGATTGAACTGATAAGCATTTTCACGAAGCTCAGGTGCAATGGGATGTGCCGCAGTGGCGATTGTGACATTGGGACCTATCATCGTTTTGTCACCCACATAGATGTGAGTATCGTCAACAAGTGTCAGATTGAAATTGGCATAAACACCCGAGCCGAAATGCACATGATGTCCACCCCAGTTTGCATGGAGAGGCGGCTCAATATAGCAATCCCCACCGATTTCGGCAAACATTTCTCTGAGCATAACTTCCCTTTTATCAAGCTCGGTCGGTCTTGTCATATTAAAATCATAAAGTTTGTCCAGACATTTAAGCTGAACAGACATAATTTCATCAGATGACGGATAATAAATTTCTCCTGAATAAAGTTTTTCAAAATCAGTCATTTTTAACTCCTCCGAGGTAAACAATAATTTATCGGGCTGTGCCCGACAATAGTTAGGAGTTAGGAGTGAGAAGTTAGGAGTTTATGAAGGGGCTTTGCCCCTTACCCCATTATAATGCAGTTTGTTTGCAAATGGCGGTATATCGCAAAAATTTCTTT
>JAFXLD010000106.1 GCA_017531385.1 Clostridia bacterium | reverse complement strand
GCATCACGGACTTCATTCATAGCCTGATGCTTCATTCGGTTAATGCTCTTTCTTTCACATTCAAGGATTATCATACCGACACGGATACCTTCAAGAGCATCTGCAAGAGCAGGTATGAGCAGCTTTGCCGCAGTGATAACAAGCTCTGTAAGTGCCTCAACAGTTTTACGAAGGCTGGTAATCAGGCTGTTATCTTTACGGATAAGAATGTTGATTCTCATCCTCTCTGTAACTTTACCTTTCTTCTTCATTTTCTTGCTTGAAACACCCTCGTGAATTGTAGGTTGCAGAAGTATTCCTCTTGCCGCAAAGCTTCGGTGGTCAATAAGCTCAATGTTCTTTTCTTCTAAATCTCTGTTTACAATATCAGCCCAAAGCTTTCTCCATTGGCATAGCTGTTCATCACTGTTCCAACGCTCACTTGTGGGATTCTGTCTGCCGTACTTAGTGCTTTTCGGGTATTTGTTTACTCTCTCATAACCCTCAGCCTGTGACTGTGGCAGATATACCTTCTTCCCGTCAACATAATATTGATACTGCTTTTCCCAACCCTCATTTTTTGCAGATAAAAATTCAGAGGCGGTAAAGCCTTGCTCCTTACCGTCTCTGATACATAGATATTCTTTTTCCGTTTTTCTCTGCCAAGTACCGTCAGGATTTAACGGTCTGACAGTTGCCATAATGTGAGCGTGAGGATTTCCTTCGCCAGTATCGTGAATACAGACATCAACACACATACCGTCATTTACAAGAGTCTTTGCAAATTCTTCCGCCTCTGCAATCTGCCTTTCACGGCTGACTTCAACAGGTAAGGCAACAATGAACTCCCTTGCTAAACGGCTGTCCCGTGTTTTCTCCGTTTCTTCAACTGCGTTCCAAAGCTTACTTCTGTTGCACCATTCAGGCGGAGCGTGTGACGGGAGAAAGATTTTATCATAGACAAGACCGCCTTTCCGGGTGTAATCGTGTTTTACGCCGTCATACTCATTAGTGATTTCGCTACAGCTCATATATGCACTTGCGGCTACGGCTGAGCGACCAACACCACGGGTTATGACTTTGGCTTCAAGGTGATAAATTGCGGGGATCACCGTCCTTTCTCAGATTTTTACTATATATAATTGGTATTCTACGATTCATAGGTTGATAAATTCAGTGTTTTTATGATATTCTTTTGTAAAAGGTGGTGTTAACATGACCTCAAAAGAATGCGGTAATTTTATCGCTGAACTCCGAAAAGAAAACGCGCTCACACAAAAGGACCTTGCAGCGAAAATTAATGTTTCTGATAAAGCTGTTTCAAGATGGGAAACAGGCAAAGGTTATCCTGATGTTACTTCACTTGTATCTTTAAGTGAATACTTTGATGTCAGTGTAAATGAACTGTTAGCAGGTAAACGATTAACCTTTGAAAACATTAAAGAAACAGCAGATGAAAATTTGATTTCTGTTTTTGAACAAGTACAAAAGAATAAGAAAAAACAAATAGTTCAAATCACATTATATACTGTTGTTCTTTTAGTGGTTTTATCTCCTGTATTGAGTATTGTTTTTAAAGAATTTTTTGCAACTATTTATAAAGAAGTAAAAACAGAAAATGTTATATCTGCCATTATTCCGACAGTTATAGCTCTTATACTTTTGGTAGTAGGCTGTTTTATAAGAAAAGGCAATCTTTCAATTTTGCATTCTTATCACTACAAAAATGTTACTGACTTAAAAGGTTATGCAAAAGAAATGGGTAATGGTATTATCTTTATGAGTATACCGATATTTCTTGATGGATTTTTAACTTTGTTTGCACATATAAAAATCATATCAATTGTTAGTTCCGTATTGCTTTTCGCAGGGATAATCATCTGCGTTATACACATCTTCAAAGTGCAAACGAAATATAACGGTAGTCTGTTCTAAAATGATTTTCGTCTGCACCCCTCGGAGAGCGCACTGCACCACTTTTACGGTGGTGAGTAAGTGCGCCCTTAAGGGAATATATCAGCCTTTATTTCAGTTTTTCTCGTAAATACCCCTCAATATCAGTAAAGTTCATCGTCTTGATTTCAGGTAAAAGCTTCTCCAAAATCGCACCCTCTACAATAAGTCTGTGGTTTCGTTCCGTGCGTTCCTTTTTACGGTTGCGGTTTTCTGCCTGCTCAAGTCTGTGCTTGGCTTGTATCAGCTTTTTCTCGTTATCAGTCATAAATATCACCTCCAATCTGTTGGCACCGTAAGCGGTGCCGTTTTTTATTGCGTTTTTGTCTGTGGCTCCAAAATTTGAATGTTTTGGCACCGTTAAAACATATCAAGAAAAGCTATTGCCCCTGCATCATTTTTCTGTTTTTCTTCCTCTGTCAATTCCATACTGAAGCTATCCGAAGAAGGAGCTGATGCGGTAACTGAAATACCACACAGCTCCTCTTTCAGAATCTCACGGAATTTTTCAAGCAGTACATCGTCTGCCGTCTGCTTCTCTGCATAAGCAATAGTGGCTTTTATTGCATCAATGATAAACTGATTTCTTGACTTGTATTTCTCTTTGTCAAGGCTGTTCAGATAATCAATGATTGCCGTGTGTTCTGTGTCGCTTAAATTAAAGCGGACATTTATGCGGTACTCACTCATATCCTGCCACTCTTCATCATAGTTTCGGCAAGGTACTCATAACCCTTTGCCGCCGCACAGATGTCATCAACAAACTGAATACGGTCAGCATTGTACTTATAGAAATTCTTTACAAGACAACCGCCACCGCCGGTAATATACAGCATCATTGTATTTTCATCGTACCCGTGGTCACGAAGCCTGTGAAAGATTTCAGCTACATACTTTTGTACCTCTGCCTTGATAATCTTCATGTCGGACTGAACAATGTTTGCAGTACCCTTGCAGAGCACCTCATCAATAATATGCTCATTGATTTCTCGCTGTGTTTTTCTTAAGAAAGCTTCACGGATATCAACAGTACAGAAGTGAGTGCCGAACTTTTCTGTGTACATTTTTTCTGACTGCGGTCTGCCGTTAATAACATAAAGCACATTCATTGTACCGTTGCCAATGTCAGCTACAAGATTTACACCGTCCATTTTGGTTGCAAACTGCGAAACCGCTGCATAACCCTGAGGATAGATACTTGCACCTGCGATTTTGATTTTGTACTCGGTATGCTGCCAAGTGAAAGTTACTTCCTCATTCTTTGTGAGATATGCTTTGAAGCTCTCTTTCTGACCTGCCGTCCAAGTGAGAGGCAGACCTGCCGCAATGTGAACTGTGGCTTCTGTCAGGTCTTCATCACTTAACTCCTTTGCAATAGCCACAAGTGTGAGGGCATAATAATCCTCGTCTTTGATTTTGTCGGGAAGGAATTCCTTGTGTCCTTCACCGATAAGATAGAACTTGCCGCCATAAACAAGCATATCTTTTGTGAAAAGCGGCTCTGAATCATAAGCCGTAATGCCTGTTCTGAAACAGTGGTTTGCAGTTTTGATGTTGCCGTAACCGTGGTCAACACCAATGATTTTGATTTCGTTAAAAGTTTTCATTAGTTTTTTACCTCCATAAAATAAATTTTGTTAGATAATAAATTTGGGCATAAAAAAATCACCCTCTACGGGTGCGGTGGAAAATGGGTCTGTCGCGAATGTTGAAGATAAACACTCCTTTCATTTGAATTTTGAACATAAAAAAACACCTGCTACTTTTAAGGTAACAGGTGTATGTAAACGGATTGAAATTTGTGGTGTGGGTGTGATATAATGTATTATAAAGATAAGGATTTGTCGGAACAAACATAAGCAAAACATTATAGTATAAACAGTAAAAACAACTTATGCAAGCAGATGCAAAAGGTTTTTGACACACTTTATAAGTTGTGTCAATGCTATTTGATAGACAATAAGAGGTGTTTTCTCTACAATAAAAATGCAAGGAGGTATTGTAGCATGACACATGATATTGGAAACAAAATCAAGACAGCACGGATTGAAAAGAAGTTGACACAAGAACAGGTTGCTGAATTGTTGGGGGTAAGTCGCCAGACTATATCAAATTGGGAAAATGAAAAGTCCTATCCGGATATCATTAGTGTAATTAAAATGAGTGAATGTTATGATGTCTCTCTTGACTATTTATTAAAGGGAGAACAAAAAATGAAAAACTATTATGATTACCTTGAAGAAAGTACGAATGTTGTAAAAAGCAACACCAACAGAAACAAAATTATTACGATTTTCTCCTATTTGGTAATTTGGGCATTCGCAATGATTGTGTTTTGGTTTTTTACAAATGGAAGCGATGCCATGGGTTACAGTTTGATGTTTCTTTGGATTATACTTCCTGTAACTACCTTTATTATATCTGTTGTTATTGGTAAAAATGACTTCTGGGAGAAAAGGAAATGGGCATTAACTCTTTTCTTTGGCATAATGTATATGCTTGCTGAATATGGCACATTTAAAATGGCAAACAACATTGCTTTTAATAAGCTTAATTTTCCGGATTTAGGAATGATTGTAGCCGGAGCAATAATCTCTGCAATCGGTATGTGTGTAGGTACGCTGTGGAATAAGAAACGCCACAATCAGAATCAAAATAAATGAAGTCTTTTAGCGAACAATAAAGACTTTAGAGCCTCTGGCGGTAAGCAAAGGAGTGTGATTATATGGGTAAAGCAATTTTAGCGGCAGTTGTTACTTTGATTGTCGGTTACATAGGTGCGGTTATAGGAGATGAACATTTAAGTAATTTTGCTGAGTTTGGTTGTATTATTGCAGTTGCTGTTATGGGTGCATTTATTATTTACTTCAACGATAAGAAAAAATAATTTGTAATAGTTTGCGAGACATTTTGCTATGTATAAAGAAATTATTACTGATTTGATAACTAAGTATTACAATGATGAAATATAGTATTTGTAAATTGAGATTAAATTAGATTCATAAACCAACTGCTCTCTCCGTGAGGGCAGTTTTTCTTTGCCTTTTTACCTCTATCTAATATACCTAAAAACATTTGGTGGGGGCAGTTAATATAATAATGATTGCAATATATATTTTCCTGTGATATACTGAAAATAATCAATAATTATCAGGGAGAACAGTATGAAAAATAAAAAGTATCTGATACCTGAAATTTCTGCACTCAGTATAATTTCATCCGCCCGCAAAACCGACGACGGATATGATTTCTGTTTCGATTCAACATCTATCCCGAATGAATACCGTACAGAAAATACTCTGCAGGATGACTGCCCGATTTTTCATCAGGCTATGTGTATCCTTTACGGAGATGATTTCCGCAATAGTGAGCTTCTGTGCGAGGCTCTTCGTGATGTTTTTGTGTATGTTGATTTCTCCGGTATATTTAACCGTATGCCTGTGGGCAGAATACTTGAATTGCAGGAACTCGCAAAAGAGATGTTCAAGCCGAAAGGTATAAAGATTAATTTTGGCAAAGAGGATAAGACATATATCGCCTTTGAACGCTCTGCATCTATGAGCCGTGACAACAGACTTTCATTTGTACGCTCGGATATTTATGAGGCACTTAAGGAAAGAATGATGCTGGGTATGACTATCGGCAAATGTCAG
>JAFXLD010000010.1 GCA_017531385.1 Clostridia bacterium | reverse complement strand
TTTTGCTCATAATCATTCTCCTTAAAGATACGAGGTGGGAGTGTTAATCCCACCCCTTAATTTCAGTTAATTAGTTGTTGTAAGGGTTGCAGCCTTTGTAACAACAATATATTCACTGCCATCAACATAAGCTTCAACAATACCGAGAGCATCAAATGTATTGATTCGGCTGTCACTGTTAACGTTGAGCGCAAGAATTTCATCATCTGAAGGAGCATCAACTTTACGAAGCCATGTGTCAACTGCACCGAGAGCATCCTGTGCATTGACAATACCATCACCGTTTGCATCACCGAATGTGAGCTCTTCAGTATTGTCACCCTCAAGGGTGAAGTTTGTTTTGTTCACAAACTGTGACATATCAACAGAAGAATCTACCAATGCAACGTATGTTGAAACCCCTGTTTTTTCAGAAATTTCAGCACTGTACTTAAATTCGTAAGTCTTTGTGCCGTCATTGTATGTAAGCTTTGCCTTGCTTTCCACACCTGTTACAGATACAGCAACTGCCTTTTTGCTTGACGGGATAAGGTCAATATCATCACCTGTGTAAAGACATACCGCACTGTAAGAAATGCCTTTGACAACAGAAACAGAACCGTTAGCCTTTGCTGTGTCAACCACAATCATTGAACCGTCGTCAGTTGAATCTGAATTCAGCTTTATTGACATACCGCCGATACTGATATCAAGATTGTTACCTGCATTTGCTGAATCAACACGGAATGTAATGGTGAAAAGCTGTGCGGGAAATGCTGTTCCGCTGACGGTTATATCATTATGATTGTTTGCATCAAAGTAAACTACACGGAGCTTTCCTGTTTCATCAAGATGATAGTTTACTGTTCCGCCCGAAAGACGACTTTCTGCTGTTACTGATGTAACGCTGAGACCTTCAGGAATATTCATAACAAGGTCAATGAGCTTATAACCTGCGTTATTATTCCATTGGTCGATACTGATTGTTGCATTAAAGGTTTTTCCTATGTCATCTGTAATTTCAGCGGGAAGACCGAGAGTTGCAACGGGTTTGCCTACAATTACTTCTGCCTTGTCTCCGAAGCTGACATCTGACATATCGAAAAGCGATGCCTTTCCGTTTACAAAACGGTTGTAAGCAACAAGTGCATAGCAGGATTGGTCAGTAGCCATACCGTTTGCACCTGCACCAACGATATGCTGGAACTGAGCTTCGCTTGCAAGATAATGATTTAAGAGTCCGTCAACAACAGATTTTCCGTTTTTTACAAAACGGCTGTCTGTATCGGGATTGATACCCCATGTTGTGCAGGCAACAATTACCCAAGCACAGCTTTCGGAGCATTCACTTCCGCTTGATGCAAAAGTGCCGTTTTCATGCTGCATTTCAGAAAGGCAATCAAATGCTTTTTCACAAGCTTCAGCTACAGCTGTCTGATTGCGATAGGGATACAAAGCCTGAAGTGCCATACCCGTCATATCAGGGTCTGATGCATAGTCAAGATTTGCAGACAAAGCCCAACCGCCGTCGTTATGCTGTCTTGCAAGAATTTCATCTACACACTTCTGACGGAGTGTAGTATCACTGATTTCATAACCGTTTGAGTCAAGAGCAATCAGAGCCCACATTGTTCCGTTAAGACCCTGCTTTTTAATCCAATCAAAACCGTTAACACTGTAAGCTTCAACTAAATTCCAATCACCAACAGCAGTTGCATCCTTACCGATAGATGAAAGTGCGACAATAAGACGGGAATTTTCAGTTGATTTGTTTTTGTGGAGTGCACCGTTCATATTGACTGAAGAAGCAGTTTCATTCACAGTGGTCACAATGCGATTATAATAATCTGTAAAGTATGCATTATCTGTATTGTAATATTCGCCACGCGCAAGACTGAGAACAGTCCATTCACCTGCATTTGTACCGAAAGCAGGTTCTTTTACTGTGTCAGCAAGTTTAGCCATTGTAGCATTAAGCACAGCGCTTACATCCTGAGGCTCACGGGGAGCATCCGCTGATGTAACTGCTACCTCTGCATAGCCGGGAGCAGAAACGATTGAATCGGGATATTCGTTACCGAAACCGCCATCAACCCATAAATACCATTTTCCTGCAGAAGGGAAAGTGATTGATGTACAACCGTTGTCATCTGTTGTGACACTACCTGTTTCGTTATAGAGTGCTTTGCCGTAATGCACTTCATAATCAGGGATATCAAAGAAAACGGAATTGTATTCGTAATCCTTTGTGCCCTTGACGAGCTTGATATCACAAGCTTTGCCTGCTTCTGCGGTGTAGGAATGTGTCACATAACCGTTGGCATCAGCAAAATAATGGAAGCCGTAACCGGAATCCATATAAAAATCCCAGCTTGTAAAGCCTGCAAGGTCAATAAAGTCGCCTGCTTCAAGAACAATCTGGTCAGATGTTGCTCCCCAACCTGCACCTGCGAGGGGATACTGTCCGTTGAGATAATAGTTAAGGTTTTCATCTCTTCCGAAAAGACCGCCTGCGAAATATGAGCTTCCGGGACTTCCTGTGAAGGTTACATCACTCCAATCGCCGCCGTAAAGCTCTTCGTGAGCATAAATGATAAGCTGCAACGCAGTAAGTTCATATTTACCGTCACCGTCTTCGTCATAGAGATATTCAGAAAGACCGTATTCATTCAAATCTACCGACTCAAGTGTTTCAAATGATACGGGAATATATGCTATGGGATCACCGTTTTTATCATCTGTGTATTTATCGTCATAGCTTACCGAGATATAAACATATTCGCTTTTTGATGCAACTGACATAAGAGGTATGGCGGTTATCAGCATTGCAATGGCGAGAACAACACTTAAAATTCGCTTTTTCATTATTGAATCTCCTTTTTGATATTTTTCATTTTGTTTTCATCGAAAGTATTCTGTTCTTCCGATTTGGTTCTGTGCCTCTCCAACTTCTGACGCGCAGAAATGGTTTGATTTTTTGATTTGAAAGTTGCCTTTTTTCTCTTTTTGGATTTTTCGGGAACAGGCTTTGCTTCCTTCAATCCGGCAGCTTCCAATGCTCTTGGCCAAGGACCTAAGAAGGCTTTGATTCGTGACCTTGTCGGTTCATCAAAATCATCCTTTTTTGGCAGTCTTCCGAGTTCCGTAGCTTTTCTTTTCAAAAGTTCTTCCGCCCAGGACTTTTTCTCATCTTGTGTCACTTATCAACCCTCCTTTACAAATAAAAAATACCCTTTCAACCAAATAGGTCAAAAGAGTACAACAGATTTAAAACACGGCATGGCGAAGAAAGGCTTTGACTCTGCAAAATAAAAAAAGAATGCAAACCCAAAGCCGCAATGCGGCGATAAATCGGTTGCACTCTTCTCACCAAAGTTGTGTTGAACCTAAAAAGACACGGCAGGTATCCTGACTTATGATGCAGTGGATATGCCCACTTCAGGAACACTCCTTCTCAGGATAGAATATCCCAATGGCTAATATGCTCCTGTCTTGTCAAATACAGTAATGGCGGTTGTTCAGGATTCGAACCTGATTCCCTTTTACATCTACTCAGCTTACAACTTTTCAAACCGTATCTTCTTATATCAGTATTAAATTTTTATATATTGTAGCATAGTTGACAAGTTTTTTCAATATATTAGCTTAATAATTTTTAACGAACTTTTTTGGAATTCCGTAAAAGCAATAAGACGGCAAGGAAAGCACCAAGCCGTCTTGAAATACTAATTAAATATTAAGTTGTTTGCTACGAATTCTCTTGCACGTTGCTGAATGTTACCCATCCTCTGTACCCATTCAAGTTGGTCTTGCTCTTTTAACTGTTCTGTTACGTCCTCAGTGATTTTCATTTGCTCAACAAGATTATCAAACATCTGCTGAGCCTGATTTTTTACCTGAGCACAGTGCTGATATAGTTTACCTTGGGTTAGGAGTGTAGCAAATAACACTTTCTTGTGTTTAAGCAAATAATCTTTATGTAACATTCCCCATTTACCGACGGTGATATTTTCTTCGGCCGCCTTTAAGTCCGGCAAATAAAAATCGCCGTGCAGAGTGTAACTGATACCAGTCTGTTCGTTTGTATAATGCTTTTTGAGTTCCATAATCATATCATCCTTTCTTGCCTTCAACAAATGTGTCGTATGTGAATTTTGCACCGAGCCTGAAGCCTGATATAAAGCTGTCAGCGTTACTCGTTGTTGAAAATTCAATGTAAGCACTTACGTAGTTTTGAAACAGTTCCTTATCTTCACCGTTCAATCTTGCAGTAAGCTGTTCTTCTTTTTCGGCAAGGTTGCCCAGTTTCTTTTTGAGTTTAGGTGTTAATTCTGAATTAACTTCTTGTGGCTCAAGGGTGCCGTAGTATAAATCTTCAATAATATTTGACATTTCGTTTCCTCACAATCTGTTTTTGATTTGTTGAAAAAACTACAAAATCCTCTGATACAAGCAAGAATATGTGTTTGACTGTCGGTTATTTGATATTAAAAATTGAATCCGTTATCAACACTCGTACCA
>JAFXLD010000105.1 GCA_017531385.1 Clostridia bacterium | reverse complement strand
TGGTGCTGGTGACCGGACTTGAACCGGTACGGTATTGCTACCGAGGGATTTTAAGTCCCTTGCGTCTGCCGATTTCGCCACACCAGCCTAAACATCAAACATATTATAGACCATAAGTAACCAATTGTCAATATAAATAATAAAATATTGTACCACAATATTTAGTATAATTATTTTATATAAATACATACTACTAAATATATATATGATTATTGATTTTTTTCAAACATTTTGTACAAAATTCAACAAACTTTGTTTTTACTATTGCAAAATCCTCAAAAAAAAGTACAATATATATATGATATATATTGGAGGTTTTTACTATGCCCGATTTAACACAAGAACTTACACAGATTCCTGTTGGTCCTCTCGGTATTGTTGCTCTTCCCGGTTGTGAAGAATTTGCAAACAAGGTTGACGAGTACATCGTATCATGGAGAAAAGAACAGATCAGTGAACATAAGCACTCAATTGCTTTTTACGGTTATCAGAAAGAAAGCTACATCCTCGATATGAAATTTCACAGATTCGGCACAGGCGAAGGTAAAGCTGTTCTTCATGATTCAGTAAGAGGATATGATATATATCTTGTTGTTGACGTTTTCAACTATGGTGTAACACATAACTGTTACGGCATTGAAGTGCCCACAACTCCCGACGAGCATTTTTCAAACCTCAAAAGAGCTATTGCAGCCTGTGCAGGCAAAGCTGAAAGAATCAATGTTATTATGCCTATGCTTTATGAAGGCAGGCAGCATAAGAGATCAAGCCGTGAATCACTCGACTGCGCACTTGCACTTCAGGAGCTTTGTGACCTTATGGGTGTTGACAATATCATCACATTTGATGCTCATGATGCACGTGTTCAGAATGCTATTCCCCTCAAGGGTTTTGAAAATGTTCAGACTACATACCAGATGATCAAAGCTCTTGTTAAAAATGTTAAGGATTTCAAGATTGATAAGGACAACCTCATGATTATCTCTCCTGATGAAGGTGGTCTGCAGAGATGTATCTATTATTCATCAGTTCTTGGTGTTGAACTCGGTATGTTCTACAAGAGAAGAGATTATTCAGTTGTTGTCAACGGCAGAAATCCCATCATCGCTCACGAATTCCTCGGTGACAATGTTGAAGGCAAAGACGTTATCGTTGTTGACGATATGATTTCTTCAGGTGATTCAATGCTTGAAGTTGCAACAAAGCTTAAAGACCTTAAAGCAAAGCGGATTTTTGTATGTTCTGCATTCGGTCTTTTCTGCAACGGTCTTGAATCATTCGATAAGGCTTATGAAGATGGCCTTATCGATGGTGTATTCACAACTAATCTTGTTTATCAGACAGAAGAGCTCAAGACCCGTCCCTGGTACTATTCAGTTGATATGTCAAAATATGTTGCTCTTCTTATTGATACACTCAATAATGAAAGATCTCTCAGCGAACTTCTCAGCCCCGGTGCAAGAATCGACGCATTCCTTAAAAGAAACGGATATAACGTAGTTCCTCATAAATAAGATATTTTCATAATATACAGCGGCAGTTATTCTGTCGCTGTTTTTGTACATCTTGCTTTATTTTAATATGTTCTTTTGTAAGAATATACAAATTTCACTTTAGCTATTACAAACATATATTTTTCATGGTATAATATACAAAAATTCTGCCCGGAGGTTGTTTTTATGATTATAAACAAGAAAGAGTTTTTATTCAGATCATCTTCTGATCTCTGTGATATTTTTGCCTGCTCATATTTTCCCGACAAAAACGTTGAGTTAAAAGGTGTTGTTCAGATTGCTCACGGAATGGCTGAACATCATGAACGCTATGAAGATTTTATTGAATTTCTCAACAAAAACGGATATGCTGTATACATAAATGACCATCTCGGTCACGGAAAATCTGTTGCAAATGATAAACAATTAGGATATTTCGGAGAGAAAGACGGATATCTTAATCTTGTTAAAGATATGAAAAAACTGACAAAAATCATATCAAAAGAATGTCCTGATTTACCTGTTATTCTTTTCGGCCACAGCATGGGCTCAATGCTTGCACGCATCTATACGGAAAAATACGGCAAAAACCTTAAAGCAGCGGTTTATTGCGGCACTTGCGGATCAAATCCTGCAGCAAAACCCGGTATAGCAATTGTTAAAACAATTGCAAAAATAAAAGGTGATCACTACAGATCTGAATTTATCAACAAGCTGGCTTTCGGCTCATACAATAAAAAATTTACTCCTCAACGCACTGCTTTTGATTGGCTCACAACCGATAATGATATTGTAGACAAATATATAAACGATCCGTATTGCGGATTCCTGTTTACAACATACGGATACAGAGATCTCATGAGTATGATTGTTGAAATTAACAGAAGTGACTGGTATACATCAGTTCCTCTTGACCTGCCGATATACCTGATTGCAGGTGAAGATGACCCTGTCGGCAATTACGGAAAAGGAATCAAAGAAGTTTACGGTGGCCTTGTGGACACTAATCACACGGATGTTTCAATAAAACTGTTCAGCGGAGCAAGACATGAAATTCTGAACGAAAAGAATAAAGAAGAAGTTTATAAAAACATTCTGTCATGGTTGAATACGGTAATTGAATAAAAATAAGGGAGATTTTATATCTCCCTGTTTTTAATTTATAATGTCTGCTGTATATTGCTGAATTTTGTATATGCTGTAGTTACTTTCTGCTGTTCTGCCTGCTCGGGATTATACCAACCACGTGTTTTCATCTGATCATACACTGACTGCTGAATATTATGCTCTTCACGGAGAATATTAAGAAAGTCTGTTCTGAGTTGCTGATTTACACATTCATTTGTATAAGTGTTATATGTGTCTGTAACAAGCTTCTGTGATGAAAGAATATCCTGCATGATTTCCTTATCTGTCATGTTCTGCTGATTCATGTTTTTCCGCCTTTCAACTGTTAAGATAGTTCAAGATTGTATCATAATGGTTCTTATGCTGTGCAGCAAGCTGTTCACAGGTTGTTTTAAGCTGAGCATCCTGACACATTGAGGCATAGTTCTTATATTTTTTGATAAGAAGCTGTTCATAACCAAGCTGATCCTCAATTGCAGATAACTCTTTTGATGTGATATTTGGCATTGTATTACTCCCCTTTTTCATTTTGTTACTATTATTTGCAATTCTGAAAAAAATATGCAATTAAAATTTTATAAAAACTTAAAAAAAGGGGTTGACAAAAACGGATTTTTGATATATACTAATTAAGCACTTGAGAGTGATATATCGCGGAGTAGAGCAGCTCGGTAGCTCGTCGGGCTCATAACCCGGAGGTCATGTGGTTCAAATCCCATCTCCGCAACCAACATTGCGAACCGAAAAAGATATCGGTTCGGAAAACCCAGAAACCACAACGGTTTCTGGGTTTTTTCGTGCCATTTTTCAAGGTACAATTTAAAAGATATCATTTCCCAAAAACGACCTTTGGGGAGGACTTGAACTAAATTCGATATTTGCTATAATGCTTTTGCTGCTTATAACGGTTTGAAACCATTCGTTTCTAAAATAATAAATAAGGCAGTAAATGATAGTACAATATCACTTAATTGGTATTGCGTTATTTTCTGTTTTATGATATAATACTAGATGCGACACAGTTTAATATTACTCTGAACAGGCATACTATTGGTAAAAATGTATGCCTTGATATCATTTCCTGTTTGGAGTGAACTGTGTCGCAACAGATCAGGCTACGTTTTTCGGTGCGTAGCTT
>JAFXLD010000104.1 GCA_017531385.1 Clostridia bacterium | reverse complement strand
TCCTTTCGTATTCTTAACAAATGTATCGTATATAAATTTTGCACCAAGTCTAAAGCCTGATATAAAGCTGTCAGCGTTACTTGTTATTGAAAACTCAATATATGCACTTATATAGTTTTGAAACAGCTCTTTATCCTCACCGCTCAATCTTGCAGTAAGCTGTTCTTCTTTTTCGGCAAGGTTACTCAGCTTTTTCTTGAGTTTAGGCGTCAATTCGTTATTTACTTCTTGTGGCTCAATGTTACCATAATAGAAATCTTCAATTATATTTGACATTATGTATTCCTCCGTATCTGAGGAAATATATTAGAGTACGAAAGGTAGAATATGTATTGCCGGAGAACTACTTGTGTTATGAACATCCGTACCATATTGAGTATTTATAAGGGATTTGACCTGTGAATGCTCAATTTTTTTGCTTAAAATAGAGTTTGTATATAATTTAATAGTATTTATGTATCGTCGCATTCCTTTCGGAGTGCGACTTTTTGTGCAAAAACAAACTGTTCGGAATTTTAATACACTAATGTTCTGCGACTTCATCAAATTTCAATATAAACTTCTCAAAATTGAAATTAATATTTATACTGCTTCAAAGCCTACGGTAACACGAACGATAGTTTTGTTCTATATTTGTTTGATCAAGTCTACAACCTGATTTATATTTTTTTTGCCAAATGACACTTTATCATCATTGATAACCAAGCAAGGAACGCTCATAACATTATGCTTTTTCTTCAGATCTTCGAAATGCTGAAGGTCGTAGGTTTCGGCACGGATGTTTGGATTTAATGTTGCAATACGCTGGCAGGCGATGACCAGATCAGGACACATCGTACAGGATAAAGACACTAATATCTTCATATCAACAGGATTTTTTATCTCTTTAATTTCCTTATCGGTCTGTTCATCTGTTTTCTGACCGGGTCCTGCAGCGTTGTAAAGACCAAGAACAAAAGAAGTGAATTCATGACCTCCGGGAACGCCGTGAAAAGCAATTCCTGTGTCGCTTCCGTCCTCAAGAAAAACACGCACACAAGGTGCTGAGTTTGTTGTGTCGTTTCTTTCGACAACATCTACCGAAAGTTTGCCTGAAAGATCTGCCAGCTTTGACATATAATCTTCCAATTCGGCTGAAATAGGACGATTGTCAAGAAACAGCTTTAGCAATAATTTACGTTCCATTTTACTGAACACGCCTTCAAGCTGCTGTTTCATCTCATCAGTAAAAGTTTCATCAGAAGAATGAATACTGTTTTCTTTGCTTACAGATGGTTCTTCGAGTTTTTTGGCTGTCGGCTGTTTAGCATACAGTCCTGTTTTTTGTTGTACTGTTGCAACATATTTTTCAAGCTCAGTGGCAGCTAAAGCACCGTCACCGGTAGCTGTGACAACCTGACGAAGAGGCTTTATGCACACATCCCCTGCGGCGTAAATTCCGTCAACACTTGTTTGTTGAGTAGCATCGGTGATGATGTATCCTCGATCGTCCATTTCGATTATGCCCTTTACCAATTGTGTATCGGGAGAATATCCGACAAATACAAATACACCGAAAAAATCTCCGCTTTCTGCACGATATTCTGTAATTTCACCTGTTTTTTTGTTTTTATATCGGATATAATCAAGACCGTTTTCGCCGGATACTTCTTCGACAACAGTATTGGTAATAATGGTTATTTTTTCGTGATTTTTTGCCTTATCGGCTACAGAGGCTGCACAGGAGAAATCATCTTCACGAACAAAAATTGTTACATGTTTGGCAAATTTGGTTAAAAATACGCTTTCCTCAGCAGCGGCAAAACCGCCACCTACAACAAAAATCTCTTTATCTGTAAAAAATTCACCGTCGCATGTGGCACAATAGGCAACTCCGCGACCTTTGTGTTCTTCTTCACCCTTAAAACCGACAGTTCTCGGATGAGCACCTGTTGCAATTAAAACACCAAGGCAGTTAAAATCACCGCGGCTGGTGTGAACGGTTTTGACATAATCGTTAATATCGAACCCATTTGCCTCAGCAATCAGGCACTCTGCTCCAAAAGCCTCTGCCTGACGTCGCATTGTATCAGTAAGCGCTTTACCACTTGTCTTTCCGATTCCCGGATAGTTTACAACCTCACTTGTAATTGTAATCTGACCGCCGAACTGCTCTTTTTCAAGAACCAACACGCGGTATTTTGCACGTGCCAGATAAATTGCGGCAGTAAGTCCTGCAGGTCCGCCGCCAACTATTATTACGTCATAAAAATTATCAGGATTAATTTTTTGTGTGTTCATTATAACTGACCTACAAGATCAAGGCTTGGTTTAAGGGTTTCAGCACCCGGCTGCCAGTTAGCGGGGCAAACCTGGTCTCCATGAGCATGAACGAACTGACATGCCTGAACCTTACGGAAAAGTTCTTCTGCATTTCTGCCGACATTACCTGCAGTAACCTCATATCCTACAATTTTACCCTCAGGATTGATGATAAAAGTGCCACGTTCTGCCAAGCCGTCAGATTCAATGAGAACCTCAAAATCTTTGGAAATCGAGTGTGTGGGATCGGCAATCATAGGATAGTTTATTTTTTTGATTCGCTCTGAAGCATCATGCCATGCTTTGTGAACAAAATGAGTATCAGTTGATACGGAATAAATCTCGCAACCGACATTTCTGAAATCCTCATACTTGTTTGCCAAATCTTCCAGTTCAGTGGGACAAATGAAAGTAAAATCGGCAGGATAGAAAAAGAATACACTCCATTTGCCGATAATATCATCCTTTGAAACTGTTTTAAATTCATTTTCATGAAATGCATAAGCTTTAAATTCTGAAATTTCTTTATTGATTATTGACATAGTAATTCTCCTTTTCAATTTATTATGCCTGCCAAAGGCTGTGTTGGTTACAAAAGGCATAAACTGCCTTGACTTTGTCCCCTTCTGACAAACTGAAAGAAACATGAGGAGACATGCTTGGATTTAAGTTTTTAAACTGAACCCCCTCCTCAGTTTCTATACATACCCAATCTATATAGTGTTCCGGAGTCATCGGATGTTCTGTTTCACCGACGGAAACTTTTACCTTTTCTCCTTTAACATCATAAACCGGTATGTGTTTTTCTTTTGCCCCTTCACTTGTTCCGGGGATTATTTCCTGCATATTTTCACCGCAGCACTGTACAGGAACTCCACAGTCTCTGACCATTGCAATTATATTTCCGCAATGATTACAAATAAAAAAACGAACTTTCAAATCTGTTCCTCCTTTCTGAATAAAAGTATTCCCTGAAAAATTTAATAAATTCAAAAAAAACGGTAATACTGTAAACAGATTGAGGTGATTTTATGGAAACAAGCAGGTCAGAGAGTTATTTATCGGGTTTTGTGCCATTTGCTCTTGCAGCTTTCCTTGTGGGTATAATAGGCGGTTTTACGACAGTTCTTGGACCCGCTTTTGTAAGGAGTTTAAATCTTGACTATAACAACACCACATGGACTGCACTGTCAATGGCGATAGCGACAGCAACCTTTGCACCTATTCTGGGCAAGTTGGGTGATGCAATAGGGCGCAGAACCACTTTGCTTATAGGTATTGCTGTGTTTTTGCTGGGGAATGTGCTTACAGCTGTTGCACCATCACTGCTTTTTATGATAATTGCCCGTTTTATCGTCGGTGTCGGAAGTGCAGCAATAGCGCCCGTTGTTATGTCATATATTGTAACTGAATTTCCGCCTGAAAAAATTGCAAAAGGCTTTTCGCTTTATATGCTTATATCAAGCTGCGCCGTCATTTTCGGTCCGACCTTAGGCGGATTACTCATTGAAAATTATGGTTGGCGAGTTATGATGTGGGTCTGTGTCGCAATTTGTGTGGTTGTTTTTTTGTTGTGTCTTTTAATACCGGAAAAAACAACACAAAAAAGAAATACTCTCACTGACTTCGATAAAGCAGGTGCCTTGTTCGTTTTTGTTTTTTTCGGTATTCTGCTTTGTCTGCCGTCTTTCGGACAAAATTTCGGTTGGAATTCAATTCTGTTTATCGTGCTTTTGGTAGCTTCGGTTATATCGTTTTTTATTCTTTGGTTTGCCGAAAAAAGAGCAAAAAATCCGATTTTGCAATGGGATTTTATGAAACGCAAAGTTTTCATTTTATCGGTACTTGCACTTTTTTTAACACAGGGGCTCATGCAGGCAAATATGACAAACACTATTGTCTTTGTAAACTACACGCAGCCTGAAAACACAATAATATCCGGATATGCCATTTCTATTATGTATATCGGAATGTCTTTAGGTTCTGTTCTGATAGGACCTCTTGCAGACAAATTTGAACCTAAATATGTGCTTACAGGCTCACTAACTCTTACCGGAATCGGCTGTGCTCTTATGTTGCTGTTTTCCGCCGATGCATCTGTTGTTTTGCTCGCGGCTTCATTGGGCATTTTAGGCTTAGGCTTAGGTGGTAACGGTACAATTTTTATGAAGGTAGTACTGTCGGGTGTACCGAGTGAAACGGCAGGCTCGGGAACAGGCACATACGGACTTTTCAGAGATTTGGCAGCTCCTCTGGGGGTAGCCGTGTTTGTACCGCTGTTTACCAATCGTGTAACGGCAAATGTTGAAAACGGTTTAGATGAAATGATTGCCGCAGTAAACTCTATACGATTGATAAGCTTTATTGAAATAATTTGTGTTGCAGCAGGTATATTTATTGTGCTTTTGTTACCTAAAATTTACAAAAAGAATAAAGGAGTAGAATTATGAGATTAAAAGATAAAGTTGTTTTAATTACTGCATCTACCAGAGGTATTGGTCTCGCAGCTGTCCAAGCCTGCGCAAAAGAGGGCGCTCGGGTTTATATGGCGGCAAGAAATTTGGAACTTGCAAAAAAGGAAGCAGATGAGCTTAACACTCAGGGTTGCAGAGTCAGTTATGTTTATAACGACGCAAACGAACCTGAGTCTTACATTTCAATGACAGAAGATGTTATAAAAGATGCGGGACGCATTGATGTTCTTGTCAATAATTTCGGTACATCCAATCCGGGTAAGGACCTTGATTTTTCAAATACTGATGCTGATGTTTTTCTTGATACGGTGAATATAAATCTGAGAAGTGTTTTTATGGCAAGTCAGCAGTCTGTTAAATATATGGCAAAGCAAGGCGGAGGCAGTATAATTAATATTTCTTCCGTAGGAGGAATAGTTCCGGATATTTCTCAGGTGGCATACGGCACAAGCAAGGCGGCAATAAATTACCTTACAAAGCTGATTGCTGTTCATGAAGCACGCAATAAAATCAGATGCAATGCAGTTCTTCCGGGTATGACGGCAACCGATGCAGTTGAGAAAAAACTGACAGCGGAGTTCAGAGAACTTTTTATGCGACATATCCCTTTAAAAAGAATGGGAAAACCTGAGGAGATTGCCGAGGCTGTTGTTTATTTTGCAAGTGATGATTCTTCTTATACCACGGGACAAATACTCACAGTATCCGGTGGTTTTGGCCTGGCTACTCCCGTATACGGAGATTTATCTGACAAAACGAATCGCAGATAAAATACAACTTTAAACATCTGAATTTTTATTATAGCATCGAGCGTTTTTAGGAAAACGGAAAATACTTTAATATATTTTCATCATAGACAAAAATATAATTTTAATGATATTTAACATTATGTATTTCTCCATATCCGTGGAAACATATTAGAGTACGAAAGATAGAATATGTATTGCCGGAGAACCACTTATGCTATGAACATCAGCACCATATTGAGTATTCATAAGGGATTTGACCTGTGAGTGCTCAATTTTTTTGCTTAAAATAGAGTTTTGTATATAATTTAATAGTTTTTATGTATCGTCGCATTCCTTTCGGAAAGATTTGACACGACTGACTTGTTTATCATTTCAGCCCAATCGGGATACATTTTTTTGTGAAGTGCTCTTACAGCCTTTATCGCACCATTTTTCACTGTTAATGTTCGGTTTGGCG
>JAFXLD010000103.1 GCA_017531385.1 Clostridia bacterium | reverse complement strand
GTCACGGTGAATTATGCGCTCACAACGGGAACATGTTGTGTAATACTCATTGTAACAATGCTCACACAGCGGAATTGAACTGTCTCCGTAATCGTCATCATTCCACACCCTCACTCCGCAATGAGAACACACAACCGTTTCTGTGTTAAGACAACTTCTGCACAGCATCGCATCACCGAACTGTATCAACTGCTCCGCAGGATACTCAGCACCACAGTTGGTGCATGCTTTTTCTTCTTTCATCTTTTATTACCTCCGTAAAAACAAATATCCCGAAGCCTTTCAGCTTCAGGCGTTCATAGGGATAATATATGGTTGAAGAAATGTATTTTTGCTTTTAGATTATTCGCTATCCTCTGTTTTTGAGAGTTCAATATAACAATCTTTATCCTTGAAACATCTGCGGAGATAATCATGTCCACCATCCACAGCACAAGCACCACACGAACATTGTACAAAATCGTGACCGTATGTAGATTCAATTATATCGCCACACAATTTGCATTGTATTTCATTTTTAATTATTTTAAGCATCAATATCCTCATATCAGTTTAAATTCATATTAAAATCAGCACATCATATTTCAGTAATAATTGCAACTATTATAAAAATCCCGAAGCTATTTTGCTTCGAGATTGAATATGTTACACACCGCTTAATCGTCTTCAAACATAAGAAATTTATATACTGGAACATCAAGTGCGTGTGCTATATCGAAAAGTGTATCAAGAGATACGGCTTTACTAATATTCGGTGCTTCAACATGACCGATAAATGCAGGTGTACGGTCAATCTGTTCTGCAAGCTGTTCCTGTGTCAAGCCACGGAGCTTACGGTAATACGCTATCTTAAGTCCTAATTTTAAATATTCAGATTCATATATCGGCTTCATATCATCACCTCTTTTTTATTTTAACAAAAAAAATATATTCTTGACATGAATATAAAAATATGATATTATATCTATCAGATATATCAATATAACATATAGAACATTTTGAAAGGTGGTGACTATTTATGTTTGAAAAGCTTTTTGGAGGAAAATCTCCTGACAGAGTAGAAAGAAACAGTTCTGACGGACAAACTTTTTATGGTTATGATCACAAAGATGGCACAACAAGTTGGTTAGACAGAAATGGCAATTTAGACAGTGTTACAAAAACACCAAAAGACGATGATTAAAACATTTTAAACCATTACAGTTTATGGTGACCACATTCAGTAGATTTTTCTTATTCTATAGAAAAACATCCTCTTAACACCTTGTGCAAAACAAGGTGTTTTTTATTATTCTAGTTTTATTGAACAGTAGTATTAGCTTCATAAACAACATCACAAACAATAATTACATAAACAATTCATTAGGGGTTCATCATTTTTACGCATTTCTATTCGTGTTACTCTAATTAAATTTACAGTTTCTAAACTTTCTTTCAAATAAATATGAACAATCCTTCATTTTTATACGCCCAATTTGCCTCTTGAATATGTATCTTTTTTCGCATACAATAAGCACATAATAGATAAAAGGAGTTTTCCATATGATTAATAATGAGCAAGAACAATTTGCACGAAATCACATACCAACAGCATTCTTTGATTCTGATAAAATTATTTCATACTTAAAATTGCATGACAAAGTTGGTTCAGAAATTTTTGATTTAGCATTAAAACAAAACATTAAACGAAATATTAGGTTGGTCACAGAAGGTGTTGGCTATACAGTAATAAACACAGATATCTTTGTAAAAAGAATTCCATTTTACTTTTATGTACCCGATTTTGATAAAAAGCAACGCGGAGATTTGCTTTCATTCTTTTGTGAATTTCAAAATTATGAATTACCCGAAAATATAGAAACGGTTTATACTGCATTAGAAAAGCTTACATACACATACAAATTAAGCGTACCAGACATTATGAGTTATCCTATTAAAATTACAGGTTATCATGGCAGAAATGATATATTCTTCAACTGGGTTGATTATTTAAATTTATGTCATAAATTTAATATTAATAATTATTTTCCTGACAACTTCTTATTCGAATATAATAAACTCTTAGAATTAGATGGAAAACATCCTATTATTTACGAACCTGGATTAATAGGTTTTAATGAAAACTTTATAAGATGTAACAATGAAATAATTATTAGTGGTGAGTTTCCTTGTGATCGAAATAATATACCTGCTCTCAAATGGATCGGTGTATGGATAGAGAACGCAAGTTATGTAAAAACAACAGACTGTTATTCTACAGGCAATTCAAAAACTTTAGAAAAGCAGTTGCACATAGGTATTACACCTTATACAAAAATATATATGCCAAACATTTATAACAAGAATGATGGGCATGATATTTGGTATCCGATATATTTCGGTCCTCGTGTTATGGAATTAAACAATAATGTCTTTAAGCATTACAGAAAAAAACTTAATGCAACACAACAAAATTTAGCTGATGCAGTTGGGGTAGATTTACGTACTTACCAAAAATGGGAAAAGGGAGATTGCATTCCAGAAGGTTATAATTTAATAAGATTAATGAATTATTTAAACATTGAAACTGTGCAAGAGTTTATTGTAAATGAACCTATAATAGATGATAACTTTGAAAAATTCAGGAATAGAACGTCATATAATACTTGAAATATATAATAAAAAAATATTGCAATACACTTATAAAAATTATACAACCAATTAGCGATATAAATATTATTTATTGTGGTTACAATCAAATATAGCATCAGATAATACACTAAAAAATAGAGAGTCTTAATGTTTAACATCTTCCTGGCATTTTAATTGTTGGTAAGTAATGCTTAAACTCTGTATTGATATAATGCACAACAAGCAAATTTAAAGAAATGTAAGCTCTGAGGATAAAGAAACAGGCGTGTCTGGTGCATGAATAAAAATTCAATCATCAACTTACAGCTGAAAAACAAGCAACTGAATAAGCGATACCCCGAGATTTGATTCTCGGGGCATATTCATTGCAAATATTACAATTAAACACAACAGGCTCATATTCAACCAAAATGACTGTAAAATTGGTCGGATATAAAATCAAATACTAGGGTAAACAATCAAACATATCATTAAACAACTATCTGCAAAGGAGCGATGTTATATGTTTGACGATTACCCTGACATATTAACGGTTGATGAGGCATGTGAGATACTCCGCATTGGGTATAACGCAATATACGCAAATTTAAATTCAGGTAAGCTCAGAGCCTACAGAAACGGGCGTGTCTGGCGCATCCCTAAACAATCTGTCATCAACTTTGTAACAGAAAACACAAGCATCTGACAAAGCATAGAAGCAATACCGCAAAGGTATTGCTTCTGTTGTTTCATATGCCTATGTTCATGAGATATCAATCAGAATCCCTGTTCCTCACATAATATGCAATGCATCCGTAATGACTGCAAGCGAATTTGATGATATTCATCAGTCCCCTGTGCTCAGCCTTGGTACCGTAAAATCTGGAACCGTCAAGGTAACTCACAGTGTTAAATGCTAAATGAAAATGTAATTCATTTGAATTTTCGTGAACCCCGTAAACGCATTGGAATTTACCACCTATTGCATTCATGATTTCATTAGCAATCAAATTTGCAATCATAGGGTTCGTAAGCTCCTTATTTTGAAAACTCACCACATAATGTCTGATACGAACACCATGTTCCTGACCGAAACTCATTGAGGTATCATACATACTCAGATCTGGATTTGCAGGATTCACTTGTGCCATACCGAAATACCCGTGAATCATCTTATCCGGATTGAGAATGTAGTTAATAACGTCATGCTTGGCAGCAGCATCATAATATTTTCCTTTTGCATTTATGCATCTGATGGTTGCCATAGAATCACTCCTTATAATATTAATTTTTATATAGGTAATTGATATAATTAGTTAAGATAATTAATTATATCAAAACCTTAATTATTTAATAAAAACAATAAATATTGTATCCTGTGTTAATTTCGCCAGGGGAAGAATAAATCCTCCCCGGGGCCCTTACTGCAATGTTCATTCGATTATCATTGATTTTGAATAATTATTTTACATCAATAACCGTTACTTCAGATGCGATTGAATTATCCGACTTTTCAGCTTTACAAAGGTAATAAAGGTCCTGCACACCATAATGTTTCTGAACTCTGCGAACTGTTTCAAGTATCGCTTCATATGATGCACTCAGATTCTCATTCCGTTTGCCGTGAAAACAGTTAAAGTTATTCACAAGAAAGTGTATATGCACTCTGCCTCTCCTCGAATGTACATAAAAAAGCGTCTGATAATTTTTACTGATAAATGCACAGATATCACGTGCGATATCCACTGCTGTTTGGAAATCTGAAACTTCTGTCGGTTCAAGAAATAATACATAATGTGTCAGACGAGTACCATGCGTTATGCCGAAGCACCTGAACATCTCAATTACACCCAGTCCGGGTACATAGGGACAGCAATTCTGACTGAATCCGTCAAATGACTCTTCTGCACATTCTATTTTCAGTTGTCTGATAAGGCGTAATGCCTCTTTGTTTGTTTCACAAACACCTTTGGTTTTAACTTTTACAAATTTACTCATTTTTAATTTCCTCCTAAAAAAATATAAAAAAATAATCCCACGTTTCTGTAATCTAACGCAGGATTATATCTTCCAGATAATATTAACTTTTTTATTTTCAATTGAAATTCGCTCTATAAACTCCCTTGCAATGATCTTCTTCTCATCGAACGTTAAGTCTTTGAAGTTTATTCTTTGCATTGTAGGAGCTTCAGACGGTATTTTCTGCAACAAGTCCTCCCTTTGTTTATGCAGAGCTTCGATTTGTTTTGATATGTAAGATGCAGAAACATCACTGCTCTCTGCAAGTGCATTCACAAGTCTGTCTATCTTCTGTTCAACAGCCAGCACTTTAGATGATACATCCGAATTATCCGGAACAATATCTATTGGTGGCGATGACTTGAGAATATCCGATATTTGATCAGCAACGTAGGTCTCAAGCTCGGCAACATCAATTTTGACCTTACAATCACATATACCGAGGTTTGACTTGCCTGAACAAAGAAGATGCAATTTATTTTCAGATTTACTGTAATTGATTTTCAGCGAATATCCACACTTTGCACATTTCATAAGTCCTGTAAGCCACGAATACTTACCTGCATTAGCACGGCTTATCTGCCGATTCTTTTCAAGTTTTTCCTGAACATTCATCCACAAATCAGCATCAATGAATCCCAAGTGATTTGAAACAGTGAGCATCTGATCCTCTAATGCATTATATTTATTTTTTGAACGATCCCGTTTACCAATGACGTTAGACGCGTGAACGCCATCGAAAGCCTCTACAGGCAGTTCTATTTTAAGTCCTTTAGACAGATAATACCAAAACACTTCGGGGGTAGCTTTAACGTAAACAGGGCTATGTAAAAGGCGGGATAGTGTAACACTGTCCCACTGCTCCCGTTTCGGTCCGTGCACTCCACTATCCGTCAGCAACGCTGCCAAACTTCGTAAGGAAGTATCTGGTTTAGAATACTCTTCAAATATAAATTTCACAATCTGTGATTTCTCTTCATTTGCAACAAGTGAAGACACACGTCTGCCGTCAACTGAAATTTTTGTAAGGTCAAAGCCATACGGTGCAGGTCCGCCGGTCCATTCACCAAGCTTAAAACGATGCAAGTAGTTATCTTTGACACGCTCTGCCGTGGTTTCTCTTTCGAGCTGAGCGAAGACCAGAACAATGTTGAGCATGGCTCTGCCCATAGGAGAAGATGTGTCAAACTGTTCTGTTACAGACTGAAATTCAACACCATACTGTTCCAAAATTTCCCACAGCTTGCCGAAATCCAATATATTACGGCTGAATCGATCGAGACGATAAACGTATATTTTTTTAACCGTTCCTGACTCAACTGCATTTATAAGTTCCGTGAACGCAGGACGCTTGATATTCTTGCCCGAGTAACCCTTGTCTTGAAAAACCAAAGCATCCTCTCCGGCAAACTTGCGGCACTGTGCTATCTGTCCCTCTATCGACACGCTGTCCTTTTTGTCAATTGACTGACGGGCATAAATAGCAGCACTCATGTTTTTCCCCTCCTTGCTTTCAGAATAAGAATACATTTCCTGTGTAATTCAGACTGTCGGAACTGACGCTTTGTTTTATCATTAGTAGTAAATGTGTTTACAATACTCATATGTATAACCTCCTCAAATCAATAATATGCATCTGACCGAATTTAATATTACGGCATGCATTATGGGAGTGTTCTGTTAATTAAAAAAGATTATAATAAATTATATAATGATACTTGCAATAGATGACACATATGATATAATATAAATAGTATAAAATATATAGAGTAAACAAATGGCTATATACAACACTTTTTTAATATTTCTCATTTAATTATTTTTGGTACACATAATTCTTGGTACACAAAATCGGAGGAGTTACCATGAATAAAAACGATATTACCTTAGCTGAAAGATATTTTGAATATGCCAGAAAACACCAACAAGATTTCAATAAACGCAGAATTGAAATTGAAAAGCTCGAAGCACGTAGAAAAAATAAAAAAGTATATGAGCAACGACTTCTGAACAATCAAGAACTCGCAAAAAAATTAAAAGGAAAATACAACTATGCACTGATGGCAATCAAACCTGAATACCGCACATGCGAACTGGTTGATATGAACTTATGTTTCAGATCATTAACTGACAACACTTTGGATTTTTTATCTCCTGCGCATTTTGATAATGATGTATTGAACGACAGAATGGAATATGCGGACACAAATTATGAATCTTGTCAAAACAATAACAATCTCTATTTTGATTCGTTGGAAGCAAACGAAGAATATAAAAAAAACGGCACACTAACATATTATCTTGTTCCGCCTGATGATGAGTCATATGACGATAATCATAAAAAAGAAAAAAGAGAAAATCTGAGTATAAAAAAATCCTATATCCAATACAAGATAATCAAGGAATATCTTACGTTGGAAAAGAAAATTAAGAAATATGAAAATCTTATTGAGCTCTGTGAAAAAATACCTACCTTATATGACAGACCAATTCAAAACATAAATACGGATCACGTAATGAATATTTTTCTTTATGGTCTGACTAACGGTGATTTAAATAAATTTTATGAATTAGCACGATTCTGTGCAAAAATCAAAGATACAAAATCAAGAAACAAAGCCTTTGCCATATATGCTAATCCGACAATTTATGATGCATTGGTACTTTTTATCGGAGCATCAACATACAAGTTACTGCAACCGTGTTCATTCAAATCAATGTGGAAAAAACAGGTGCTTTTAGATTTGCAAAAAGCATCAATGAATAATATTAATACAGGTTATGTATGTATTGATGAACCGATACCGGATACGGTAGCAAAAGTAAAAACATTAAAAAAAATAATGAAGGGAAACATTATAACTGTTAAAGATAAATATTATCCTGTTGATTTACGAATAATCAACAGGATACCTATGATTTATATAACTCAGAACATAGAACAATTCAAAAAAATGAAAAATATCTTTTCTGCAACTGCAATAGAATTTCATTCCAAAGATATTGCAATGCCTAATATTTCACCACAAGCACTTTACTGGCTTCAGAATGATTTCATTTCATTGGGTATGCACAACATAAGAGAAGTAGAAAAATATCCACCGAAACCTGATAGGGTTACTGAAGATGACATAATAGAAGATTTTATTGAATCAGTCTGCATCCTTGGTGATGACTTTAATTGTCCTATTCAGGAATTGTATTCAGCATACTGCGAATTTTATAAGAAATATTATGGCAACAATCATCTGACACAAATAAAATTTACAAAGCAATTTGCAGTTGTTACGAATCTACAGAAATACAGACCTCATTACAAAGGTCAGAGTAACGTTTACTACTTCAAAGGTATCAAGATTGATGAAACAAAAATCAATCCACACCCTGTTAAGGAAGAAACTGTTAAGGATGATGTTGAGAAAAA
Organism: Clostridia bacterium; assembly: GCA_017531385.1. Taxonomy (GTDB): domain Bacteria; phylum Bacillota; class Clostridia; order Oscillospirales; family Acutalibacteraceae; genus UBA1081. Next base: position 105,789 of record JAFXLD010000103.1, on the reverse strand, counting down.
GCAAAAAAACGAATCAGATTCTGCAAAAAAGTACCCGACAACTTTTGAAGATTTCTGCAAAGATATAACATCAAAACAATTCAGATTATATCAAGATCAACTGGAAAATATACGGATATTCAACTATCAGCAAAACATGGAAGAATAGCCATTTCCAATAGTTGCCAGTGGGGATTCTCTGGACTGGAAGAATATTTCCTCTGATGAAATCATAAAGCGTGTTACAACAAAAGTGAAACGTGGTTCAATAATCCAGTTACACACAGGTACAGAGCATACTGCTGAGGCTCTGCCGCAGATTCTTGAATACCTTAAAAATGAAAATTTATCGTCTGTTCCTGTCAGCGAATTGATTTATTTGGATGATTTTATAATTGACAATAACGGCATGCAGATAAGCGAGAAAGAAACATCATTATGATATTTTAGAAAAATGTGTCCGAATTGTTAAAAAATTGTTTACAATTAGGGCTGTTTTGTTAAAAAAATGATAACCATTTGTGACGGATATTGTTATATAATTAACAAGAATAAAACTCTACACAATTGGAGGAAAATAATATGTCAAAAATTAAAACCGTATTTATGACGGGTGGTACCGGCACAATGGGTTGGGCTGCTTTCCAGGAGCTTCTCAAAAAACCCAATGAAGTTCACATCAAGCTTCTTGCAAGAAAAGGCAAGAAAAACTTTGAGCTTCTCAAGGATTATCTTTCATACCCCAACGTAACAGTTGTCTGGGGCGACCTTCTTGATTACGATTCAATACTTGAAGGTGTAACAGGTTCAGACTATGTTCTTCACATCGGCGGTATGGTATCACCTGCTGCTGACTACAAGCCTTATACAACACTCAAAACAAACACAACTGCTGCTGAATACATCTGCAAGGCAGTTCTTGCTCAGCCCAATGCTGACGATATCAAGGTCTGCTACATCGGTACTGTTGCTGAAACAGGTAACCGTGGCTATCCAATCCACTGGGGACGTACAGGTGACCCCATCAAAATTTCTATCTATGACCATTATGCTGTTTCAAAGACAATTGCTGAAAAGACATTTGTTGAAAGCGGCATCAAGAACTGGGTTGTAATGAGACAGTCAGGCATTCTTTATCCTGCACTTCTTCACAATATGGAACCCATCATGTATCACGTTCCTCTTAACGGCGTTCTCGAATGGGCAACTGTTGAAGACTCAGGCCGTCTTATGGCTAACTTTGTTTTTGCAGATGACCTTCCTGCTGAATTCTGGAACAGCTTCTACAACATCGGTTCAGGTAAGGATTACAGACTTACAAACTATGAATTTGAACAGTACCTTCTCGGCTGTATCGGTCTCGGCGATCCCAAGACTCTTTTCGATCCCAACTGGTTCACACTCAAGAACTTCCATGGTCAGTTCTATGCTGACTCTGACAGACTTGAGAACTATCTCCACTTCCGTGAGAATCTTCCCGTTGAAATGTACTTTGACAGAATGGCTACAATGGTTGAGCCTTACTTCAGAATTCCTAAGTACATCCCCACAAAGAAGCTCATCAGTGCATGTGCAAAGCCCTTCATGAAGAAGATTGCTCAGACTCCCAGATGGGGTACTCTTGACTGGATCAAGAATAAGGAGCAGGACAGACTTACTTCATACTACGGCACATACGAAGATTGGAAGAACATCGGCGACAGCTGGGATACGTATGAACTTGCAAAATACGACAAAAAGTCTTCCGCTGCAGAACAGTATAAGCTTGACCACGGTTACGATGAAAGCAAGCCCACAGCAGAACTTGATCTTAATGATATGAAGAAAGCTGCTGAATTCAGAGGCGGTAAGTGCCTGAGCAAGAAGATGGCAAAGGGCGATATGGCAACAAAACTCAAATGGAAGTGCGGCACTTGCGGTGAAGAATTCGAAGCAAGCCCCACACTTATCCTCAAGGGCGGTCACTGGTGTCCCAAATGCTTCATCCCCACTGAAAAATGGAACTACGATGAAGTTGCAAAAACAAATCCGTTCTTCGCACAGGTATGGTATCCTGAGCACACTCCCGATGAACACAATGTTTACTACTTCGATGAAATCTTCGAAGGTTGGGAAAAGAAAAGATAATTCGTAACTGATTATTTTATCCGGTATTCTGCTGAATGCCGGATTTTTTCATATTTCTGTTAAAAAGTTCTTGCAACAAATATAAAAATAATGTATAATAAATTCAGTATATTCGATTGGAAGAAAATTATATGTTGGGTAAGAATGTCAGAGTAAGAATAACAAAACCCTTCAATTCTTTTGACAGCAAAACAAATATCCGTTATATGCTGAATTTCGGTGTAGCCGAAATAAAAACGGAGAAAAAATCTTTCATCTATTCCGCATGTGTATTGGGAATAAACCATCCTGTCAACATTTTTGAAGGAAAAATTATAGGAATTGTACGTCATCAGGATAAACGTCCTAATTATATTGTTGTTGCACCGAAAAAATCAAGATACATCAATTTTGAAATTGAAGATGCAATAAAATTTTATGAAAAAAACAAGCCTCATTCGCTCGAATGTCTTTATGAAAGCTCCTGCGGTGCTGTTGTTTTCAGAATGATCAACGGTGTGCGCAGATTTCTGCTTATCAAAAACAACAGAAGCAGTCATTGGGGGTTCCCGAAAGGTCATATTGAAAAGGGCGAAACTGAAACTGATACCGCAAAAAGAGAGGTATTGGAAGAAACAGGTCTGCATATAAATATTGTGGACGGATTCAGTTCCTCATCAGAATATAAAATTGCAGGCAGAGTTGAAAAAAAAGTCACAATTTTCCTTGCATCAACTACTGATACAAACACAGTGCTTCAGAAAGAAGAAATTGAAGACTATATGTGGCTTGAATACGACAAAGCGTTAAGTACGCTTAAATTTGAAAATGATAAAAGTATTTTAACATCTGCAAAAAACTTTCTTGCAGAAAGCAATATTTAAAAACAGGAGTTGAATCTGTTGGCTGAAACGTTAGCTAATTTTTTCGTGGATTTATTCGGTAATAAAATCCCCGGAGAATTGACAATTTTTATTATTTCGCTTTTACCTGTACTTGAACTCAGAGGCGGTCTTATTGCTGCAGTTCTGTTGGGTGTCCCCCTCTGGAAAGCATTCCTCATCTGCTACATAGCAAATATGCTTCCAGTTCCGTTTATTATTCTTTTTATCAAGAAAGTTTTTGAATTTCTCAGAAGATTTAAATTATTCGCAAAATTTGTTGACAAACTTGAAGCAAAGACAGAGAAAAATAAAGATAAAATCATGCGCTACAAGCAGTGGGGACTTCTTCTTTTCGTTGCAATTCCACTTCCGGGAACAGGTGCATGGACAGGTGCACTTTTTGCAGCACTTCTTGACATTGATATCAAGAAAGCAATCCCCATCATTGCGTTGGGTGTTCTGATTGCAGGTGTTATTGTTGCTGTTCTTTCATACGGCACAGCAGCCCTCATCGGAAATGAACCCGCTACAACAGAAGCAATGATATCACTTATTTCTCAAATCAGAGCATAAGAAAACGGTCGCCGCGATACGGTGACCGTTTTCGATTAGTCCATCTCTGAGCACGCATAGCGGGCGTTCGGAGGGACATACAATATTTTTGTTTATTTATAATACATATAAAGCTGACACTTGATCATACCGTTATACAGTTTTCTGCGTTTATCTGCTTTTCTGCCGAATGATTTTTCAAAATCCTCATCAGCTGTGATTATATAATAAGCCCAGCCTCTCTGCGGTGCAAAAACTTTGCCGAGATTTCCGTACAACTGCTGAACGGATTTCACATCCATAAGTCTTTCGCCGTAGGGTGGATTTACAATTACTGTACCACGCTCAGTTTCGGGTTTAAATGATGTGGCATCGCCTTTTGTAAAAGTGATATAATCTGCAACACCTGCTCTTTTTGCATTATCGAGAGCTATACGCAAAGCGTATTCATCAATATCGGATCCATAAGCTCTGAACGGAATGTCCGGTTTTTCAAGACTTTTCGCTCTTTCTTTTTCCTCTTTCCACACTTCGGGAGGAATCTGTTTCCATGTCTGAGCTGTAAAGTGCCTGTTAAGTCCCGGAGCAATATTCTTAACCATCATTGCGCCTTCAGTAAGGATCGTTCCAGAACCGCACATGGGATCATAAAGAGTATGAAAATCACGGAGTCTTGCAAAATAGCAAAGAGCTGCTGCGAGAGTTTCCTTAATGGGAGCTGCATTGGATGCAGGTCTGTAACCTCTCTTATGAAGTCCCGCACCGGATGTATCAATAAGCAGACTCACCTGATTTTTCATAATCGAAAACTGAATCTGATACAAAGCACCCGTTTCTTTGAACCACTCCACTTTATATTTTGTTTTAAGTCTTTCAACAACAGCTTTTTTTATGATTGACTGACAATCACTTACGCTGAACAAATCAGAATTGAGCGAATAGCCTTTTACGGGAAACTGATCCTCTTTGCCGATCCATTCTTCCCAAGGAAGTTTTTTCGTGCCCTGAAAAAGCTGTTCAAATGTGTGAGCCTCAAAGGTGCCAACAAGCACCTGTATTCTTTCCGAAAAGCGTGAGCAGATGTTTGCTCTGGCTAAAATATGTTCATCACCCGAAAAAAGCACTCTGCCGTTTTCAGCTCTTACGTCAGAAGCCCCCATTTCTCTGAGCTCTTCCGCAATCGGTGCCTCAAGTCCTAAAAGACACGGCACAACAAAATTAATATTCATCATTTAACTCCCATTGATCTCATAATATTCATTGCTCTGTCGGGACAATCGGTGATAATTCCGTCAACTCCGCAGTTGATCATGAATCTGATTCTGTCTTCTGCATTAACCGTCCAGACGTTCACTTTAAGTCCCTCTCTGTGTGCAGCTTTGACATATGATTTATTTACAAAACAACTCATCGGATGCAATGCATAAGCACCGATTTTCTTTGCATGAGCAATCGGGAACAACATATTTGCATAGTTATCGCAATGCGGCATACCGTAAAGATATGCTGTTCTTATTTTTTTATCAACATCTTTCACAGCTTTAAGAAGATATGTGTCAAATCCGGAGATAAGTAATCTGTCTGTAAGATTGTGTGATTTTACTGCAGCTATAATTTCGGGAACTATATCTGTCTTTTTATCTTTCGGACCTTTGAGTTCAATATTCATAACACTTATATCAGACTGTGCAACAATCTCAAGAAATTCATCAAGAGAAGGGATTTTTGTACCTTTGAACTGAGGTGCATAATAACTGCCGAAATCAAGTTTTCTCAGATCTTCATAATTATACGAAGCGATACTTCCGATACCGTTACTTGTTTCATTTATGGTATAGTTGTGGCAGATTACAGGCACACCGTCCTTTGTAAGGTGTACATCAGTTTCAAAACCGTCAACACCAAGTTGTATAGCTCTTTCAAATGCAGGAAGTGTATTCTGCGGTGCATATCTGTTAGCACCTCTGTGTGCAATTATGTTCACATAACTCATATTTTCTCTCCCTTTCACAACAATAAATATTTCATTTCATTATAACATATTTATTTATATTGTGAATAGTTTTTTTCAAAAAAATTTTCATTTGGATTGACTTTTTTATACCCCGTATTATAATATAACTGTAAATTATCAAGGAGAGATGAATTTATGGAATACAAAATGAATATTGCAGGACTTGACAGAGCTTTACCGCTTTGCAAAGTCACAGATGACCTTTACATAGGAGCTTTTGTTATTTTCGGAGATGCTGAGCTGACCGTTGCCTGCGCAAGAGAGCTGCTGAAAAAAGCACCCGAATATGACTATCTTATTACAGCCGAAGCAAAAGGTATTCCCCTTATTCACGAAATGGCAAGACAGCACGGTGACAAGAAATACTTCCTTGCAAGAAAAAAGCCAAAGTTATACATGACAGGTGTGCTTGAGGTTACGGTTAATTCAATCACAACTGCAGGAGAGCAGAAGCTTTATCTTGACACTGCAGATGCTGAAATGATGAAAGGTAAAAAAATTCTTATAGTTGACGATGTTATCTCAACAGGTGAATCACTTTCTGCAGTTGAAGAACTTGTAATGCAAACAGGCGGTGAGATCTGCGGAAAAATGACAATTCTTGCAGAAGGCGAAGCTCAGGACAGAGATGATATTATATATCTTGAAAAGCTTCCTCTCTTTAATCCTGACGGTTCGATAAAATAATCAAATTATGGAAGAACTTGAAATAAAAAAAGAAAACGATAAATTTCTGCTGGAATGTGAACGCTGGTGGATATTTGCATTAATGATATGTGCTGCAGGCTTTTATGGCGGATATACATACTCCTGTCGCGGAGGGATTTTCTGCAACGCTCAGACTGCGAACTTTGTGCTTTTCGGTATGGCTGTAGGCACTGCAGACTGGGGCAAAGCAATTTATTACCTTATTCCGATGGCATCCTACCTTGGCGGAACAATTATTTCCGAATTTTTGCCGAAGTCTGTAAAAAAAATCAGCCATATCCGCTGGGATACATTCTTTGTAGCATTTGAAATGCTTATGATTCTGATAATCGGTTTTATCCCCGAATCTGCACCTGTTCAGATCTGTCAGATAATGATAAATTTCATCTGCGCCATGCAGTACAACACATTCAGAAATGCCGAAAACATACCCGCATCAACAACTTTCTGTTCAGCACACACAAGATCTCTCGGTGTTTATCTTGTAAAATGGTTCAGACACAAAAAAGAAATAAACTATGCAAAAAGAAGTGCATTTCATGCAGGAATGATAACTGCATTCATCCTCGGTGCATTATTTTCTGCATTTCTTTGTAAATATTTCGGCACAAGAGCCATCTGGTTTTCTGAAATATTACTCGCAATAACATTTATTGATCTGCTCCATGCAGACCTTACAAAAGAAAAAGGAATGCTCGACAGAGTTCCTGACGGACATTAAAAAATAACGACCACTGTATATTGAATACAGTGGTCACTTTATTATCAGTCTTCTGCCCATGCCATAGAACGCTTGACAGCTTTTTTCCAGCCTGCATAGATTGCATCTCTCTCTTCCTTACGGAGCTGAGGAACAAATTCACGGGAAACTTCCCTGATTTTTTCAATTTCTGCTCTGCTTGACCAGAATCTCACAGCAAGACCTGCACAGTATGCTGCACCGAGCGCTGTAGTTTCAACAACCTTTGGACGATTAACCGTTGTTTCAATCATGTTAGCCTGAATCTGCATCATTATATTACTTACACTTGCACCGCCGTCAACACGAAGCTCGGCAAGCTCAATATCAGAATCAGCTTTCATCGCTTCAAGAAGATCTGTCATCTGGAATGCAATACTTTCGAGAACAGCTCTTGCAAAATGCTGTTGATTGACACCTCTTGTAATGCCGACAATAGTTCCTCTTGCATACGCATCCCAATAGGGTGCGCCGAGTCCGGTGAATGCAGGAACAAAATATATTCCGTTTGCATCAGGCACAGATTCTGCAAGTCTGTCACATTCGGGAGCAGACTTTATCATCTTTATTTCATCTCTGAGCCACTGAATAACAGAACCTGCATTAAAAGCAGAACCTTCAATACAATACTCTACTCTGCCGTCAATTCCCCATGCGATGCCCGTTAGAAGATTATTCTCTGACTTAACGCGTTTTCCGCCTGTATTCATAAGCAGGAAACAACCCGTGCCGTATGTATTCTTTGCCTGTCCCGGACGGAAACAAGCCTGACCGAAAAGTGCTGCCTGCTGGTCACCTATTGCACCTGCAATGGGAATACCTGCAAGTGATTCAAGACCGGGAATACCTGCGGCAACTTCGCCGTAAACCTGACTTGAGGGAACAACCTCAGGCAGAATTTCAACAGGAATACCGAGGCTTTCACAAAGAAATTCATCCCAGCAAAGCTTATCAACATCAAAAAGCATAGTTCTCCATGCGTTAGAATAGTCCGTTACATGAACTTTACCGCCTGTGAGTTTCCAGATAAGCCATGTTTCAATTGTACCAAAAAGAAGATTGCCTTTTGAAGCAACTTTTCTTGCATTTTCGCAGTTTTCAAGAATCCACTTTATTTTTGTTGCAGAGAAATAAGCATCAACAACAAGACCTGTGTGCTCTTTTATATATTCGCGTAATTCATCGTCTTCATTGATACGTTTTGCCATATCTGCTGTTCTTCGGCACTGCCAGACAACAGCATTGTAAACGGGCTCTCCTGTTGTTTTATCCCACAGAACAGTGGTTTCACGCTGATTTGTGATACCGATTGCGGCAATTTCTTTTGCCTCAACACCACCCTCGATAAGAGCATCTGCAATAGCTCTGTATTCTGTACGCAGAATTTCCATAGGATCATGCTCAACCCATCCTGCTTTGGGATAAATCTGAGTAAACTCAAACTGTGCCTTGGATTTTATCTGACCGTTTTTATCAAAAAGAATCGCTCTTGAACTGGTTGTACCCTGGTCAAGAGAAAGAATGTATTTTTTATCGGAATTCATAAAAATTCACTCCTCAGATAGTTTTCTTTATATATTTTACACTAATTTTATTCAAGTGTCAAGACAACTGTTGATACAAAAAAGCAGACACCCGAAGATGTCTGCATGAATTTATGCTTTTGTACAGAAAACCTTGCCGTCTTCGGCTGTAACATTGATTTTATCAATGCTCATGTTTCTGTTTTCGATGATGATGTTTGCAATCGCATCTTCAATATTTTTTCTGATTGCGATACGGATATCTCTTGCACCTCTTTCACCGCCGACAGCCATTTCTGCAATTACAGCGGGCACATTTTCTGCGATTTCAAGAGTTATGCCCTTATCACGAAGACCTGGAACAAGATCTGATATAAGAAGTGAAGCGATTTTTGTATAAGCATCAGCATCAAGCTTATTGAACACGATAACTTCGTCAACTCTGCCGATAAATTCGGGTCTTAAGAACTCTTTGAGTCCCTTCATTGCCTTGTCTTTTGAAACATCGTTCTCATTCTTACCGAAGCCCATTGCACTTTCACGGTTCTGACTGCCTGCATTTGAAGTCATTATAATAACCGTATTGGAGAAGTCAACAGTTCTGCCCTGAGCATCACTTGTTTTACCCTCGTCAAGAATCTGAAGAAGAATATTCATTACATCGGGATGAGCCTTTTCGATTTCATCAAAAAGAATAACAGAATAAGGCTTTCTTCTGACCTTTTCGGTAAGCTGACCTGCTTCATCATAGCCCACATATCCCGGAGGTGAACCGATGATTCTTGAAACGGAGTGTTTCTCCATAAACTCGGACATATCAAGTCTTATAAGAGTTTCGGGAGTGTCAAAAAGCTCGTTTGCAAGCTGTTTTACAAGCTCTGTTTTACCAACACCGGTAGGACCGACAAAGATAAATGATGCGGGGCGTTTCTGAGGATTTATCTGGATTTTGTTTCTTCTGATTGCGGCTGAAACTGCTTCAACGGCTTCGTCCTGACCGATAACTCTTGCTTTTAGATGTGCTTCCATATCGGCAAGTTTGTCGAGGTCTGAATCTATGATTTTTCTCACGGGGATGCCTGTCCAGAGGTTGATGACTCTTGCAATATCGTCTTCCGTAACATCATTTTCTGCAGCCTTTTCACGGAGTGCAGGAAGCTCATTTTCAAGATTCATCATCTCTGAACGAATCTGTGCAAGTGCCTCATAATCAGGCTCTGCGCCGTCTTCTGTCTGCATTTCTGCTTCTTCCTGAGCTTTGAGTTCTTTGAGCTTGTTTTCTGCAATTTCGCAGTCGCTGATTGCCTTGTTGCGAAGATTTGCACAGGTACAGGCCTCATCAAGAAGGTCAATAGCTTTATCGGGAAGGAATCTGTCATTGATGTATCTTTCGGAAAGTGTGACTGCAAGATAAAGAAGTCTGTCTGAAATTCTTACTCTGTGATACAATTCATAATAACCCTTGATGCCCTGAAGCATTTTGTAAGCATCGTCGATTGACGGTTCTTCAACCTTTACGGGCTGAAAACGTCTTTCAAGAGCTGAATCTTTTTCGATATATTTTCTGTATTCTGTGAATGTTGTTGCACCGATGACCTGAATTTCACCACGTGAAAGAGCAGGTTTCAGGATGTTTGCCGCATTCATTGAGCCTTCTGCATCGCCTGTACCGACAAGATTATGAACTTCATCAATGAAAAGAATGATGTTTCCCTCTGCCTTGACTTCGTCAACAAGACCCTTTATACGGCTTTCAAACTGACCTCTGAACTGAGTACCTGCAACGAGAGCTGTAAGGTCAAGAAGGTGAAGTTCCTTGTTCTGAAGTTTTGCAGGAACTGCACCTGCCGCAATTTTGAGAGCAAGTCCCTCTGCTATGGCTGTTTTACCTACACCGGGCTCACCGATAAGACAGGGGTTGTTCTTTGTTCTTCTGCAGAGAATCTGTGTTACTCTGTAAATTTCATCGTCTCTGCCGATGATAGAGTCAATCTTGCCGTCACGAGCCTTTTGGGTAAGGTCGGTACAGTAGAGTCCAAGGAATTTTCTCTGTTTTTCATTGTTAGGCTGTTTCTTGTCCTTGCCGAATCTCTTTTTCTTCTGAGGATCCTTACCTGCTTCATTTTCTTTGGGTGAAACAGCATTTTCTTCTTTATTAGCCATAGGCATACCGCTCATGCCGTTCATAAGTCCCTGCATAAAGGGAAATGTTCCTGCACCGCCGAATTCAAAGCCTTCAGTATCGCCCATTGCATCCATAGCGTCGCCGAGCTGTTCGCTGACTGCCTCAACTTCTTCTTCGGTAATTCCCATTTTCTCCATAAACTGCTTTATTGGCCCTATATTCATATCCATTGCACATTTAAGACAAAGACCTTCCTGAGTTGAGTCATCTCCCTGAATTTTTGAAATGAACACAACTGCGGGTCTTTTGCCGCATTTTGAGCATAACATATTACTGTTCATTAATTTTCTCCCTGTGAATCTTCCAATAATTTGAGTATATCTTTACCCGTAAATCTGTAAGCCTTATTACAGAACTGACATTTTACTTCCGTTACGGGGTCATTTGCCATGTCGAGAAGCTCTTCCCTGCCTGCTGAAATGAGTGCTGTCTGCACTCTTGCAACTGAGCAGTCACATTTATATTCGGGATGCATCACATCAAGCTCCTGAATTTCAAATGACGGAAGGACTTTTTTGCATATCTCTGTGGGTGTGAGACCGTCCGTGAGCATTTTTGTGACAGAATCTATACCCTGAATATCCTTTTCAACAAGGTCAATTATGCTGTCATCAGCAGTGGGAAGAAGCTGAATGAGGAAACCGCCTGCTGTGAGGACTGTTCCGTCTTGAGCCACAAGAACACCCAGACCGCATACTGACGGTGTCTGTTCACTTGCAGCAAAATAAGCAGTTATATCCTCTGCAATTTCACCCGAAACTATCGGCACCTGACCTACAAAAGGCTCTTTGAGACCTAAGTCTTTAATAACGGTGACAAAACCGTTTTTGCCGACTGCACCGCCCACATCAAGTTTGCCTTTATTATTAAGTGGAAGCTCCACATTGCCGTCAACAACATAACCTTTGACATGGCATGAGCTGTCAGCAACGGTAAGGACTGAGCCTGCAGGGCCTCCGCCGTTTATTTTAAGTGTCAATGTATCGTTTTTGCCCTTGAGCATACTGCCCATCATGGCGCCTGCCGTGAGAAGTCTGCCCAGAGCTGCCGTACAGACCTTTGATGTTCCGTGTATTTCATAAGCATCTCTTACAATATCTGTTGTGTCACATGCCATAATCAGCAATGTACCGTCTTCTGAAATACATCTTACAAGATTACCCATTTTCTTACCTCGTTATCTTTTTACTGCCGTGAAATATACTCTTTCACTTGTTTCTGTCGGCTCATTTTCTGTCAAATCATCATATACTCCGGTGACTTCAAAACCTGTTTCACCGAGCCATTTTTTTATATCATCAATTGAGTATGCTCTTTCTGAGAAGCTTTCACGCAGTCTTTCGTATTTATTTTCTTCTTCAATAAAAATATCAATATTTATATCAACCGTTTTACTCTTTTTCTTATAAGAATTCTGCCATACACAGAAAATATTGTCCTTTTCGGAAACAAACGAATTGTTGCCGAGCACTTTTTCGTGCTTGTAAGGAGTATTGACATCAAAAACAAACACTCCGCCTTTTTCCATAAAAAGTGAAACGGATGAAAATGCCGCTTTCACATCGCAGGGTTTCAGCAGATGATTTATACTGTCAAGTGAGCACACGGCGTGATTGATTGTTCCGTACAGATCAAGCTCGGTCATGCTCTGACAGAGAATGAGTGCCTCGGGCAGTCTTTCTCTGGCAAATGAGAGCATTTCGGCAGACAAATCACAAAGAATCATATCATAGCCGAATTTTGAAAGTTCAAGTGAAAGTGTACCCGTACCGCATGCAAGGTCAAGGAGCACTCCCCTCTCTGCACCGTTTTTCAGGAGCAGTGAATGGATATACTCAGCCCTTTTTTCATATTCAACATTTTCTGTCAGCTTATCATAAACTTCTGCCAACGATGAATAGCTCATTATTCGCCCAGCCTTGTAAAAATATCGTACTGCTTGTAGTTTTCCATATATCTCTTGACACGGCTTATTGTTGCAGGAGAAGCACCTGTTGCTTCTTCGATTTCATCATACTTTTTGCCGGAAGCAACCATCTTTGCAACCATAAAACGCTGTGCCATCGAGAAAAGTTCTGTATCTGTGCAAAGGTCTTTAAAAAAACCTGCACATTCTTCTTCATTCTGAAGAGTCAGAATTGCCTTATAAAGCATTTTTGCATTTTCCTGTTTTACGCTGTCTTTCATAAGGATTTTTCCTTTCAGATTATATCATAAGTTATTGAAATATTCTTTAATTTCAGCTGTTCTTCCGCAACACATTGCACCTTCGGGACAGGATGAGATAAAACAACTCGGTCCGTATTTGTTGAAAATTGCGGGTGAAACTTCACGGAGCTGTCTGAGCATTTCTATGGCAAAATCACGGATTTCCCACTGTGCTCTCGTACAGGTACGAAGACGCATAAAGAGCATAAGCTCTCTGCCGTTCATACATGAAACAATATCAAGCGTGTTACCGCTGAGCTGACAGTAAACTGCCTGTTCTTCGGTGCAGCCTTCAGCTTTGAGAAATTTATAGAGTTCATTCATCTTTGCGAATGCTGCTTCGTATCTCTCAAGAAGACCGGCATTTTTAACTGTTTCGGGGATTATGTATTTTGTTCTGTCCGTAAGAGTAAGTGAAGGCACCATGAGTGAGTGCATTCTGTGACGGGCAAAGTGAGTGATTGTTGAAAGTGAAACACCATTTACACGGAATGTGTAATTTACCGTTTCAAGGGGTCTGGGACGGGAAGAATCGAGCACACAGTCAATGATTTTGCTGACATTCCCCTCGTCTGCAATGATTTTTTCTACTGCATCGGGTGTGTACTGTCTTGTCCAGATAAGTGCTGACCGGGCAACACATTTTTCAGCTTCGGGGAAAACTGAGATAAGCTCAACAGCCTTTTTGTTCTCGTTATTTTCTTCATAGTTATTGAACATATAACCTAAAGCGATTTTGTCACTCTTTTCGGGTCTTCTCTTATAGAAATCGGTAACGATACCGGGTGTGAGCTTTTCAATCTGCGAATAAATCTGCATACCGAGGTCATAAAGCTCCCTGAACTCACTGCCTCTGCCGAAAAGCATCGAACGGAGCATGTGAAGAAGCTCACGTGCATTGACAGAGCAATAGAAATTACTTCTCAGGCAATAAGGAAGAAGGAATCTTGCATCTTCCTTGGGCACACCTGCATCAACAAATGCTGTATACTCATTGAAAAGGTATTCCATTGTTTCGCTGAATTTATCTTCAAGCTCCTTTTTACCAAGAAAAGGCACATAAAAACCGCATTTACGGAAGTCAACGTATCTTCTTGACTTTACTGTGAATGAAGCAAGTCTGAATTCAATAAGGAACTGCTCAACAAAAACAGAAACATCCTGAAATGCGAGATTGAAAACGGTATGCTCAATTGTGGAGTTATGACCTGAACGGGTAACTTTTGAAATAAGTTTTGCGTTTTTCTCCTTATCCTGACTTTTTGCAAATATTTCGGAGGCATCGCCCTCCTGTGTAGAAATTCTGCCCGATGCGGCAGGGATTTTTTCATCTGTATCGGAAAGACCGAGCACAATGGCAACAGAGCCTCTGTAATCTTCTGTCATTTTGAAACCCTCCGAATATATAATTATATTTAATCTTTATAATTCTATCATATAGTGAAGAAAAATTCAACAGAAAAACTAAAAAAAGCGACCTGATAACAAGCCGCTTTCATATTAGTTCTGATTAAATTTCAATAATTCCCCAATATCCGTCAACGCATACCCATGCTCTGTTTTCAAATACGGGTAACGCCTTGTCAAAAACTGCATCAATTATCATTTCACCGTTTTTGTCCATATAGCCCCATTTGCCGTCTTTTTTCACGGGTACACTACCGCAGGAATAACTGTAAACAGCGTTGATTTTATGTATCTTTGTATCAATACAGTCACCGTTTTCATCGAAAATATTCTGATAATATTTAAATATATCATCATTTGTCGGTACATCTTCCATAATAACATCGCCGTCAACGGAGAAATATGTCCACATACTGCCGTCATACAGTGCAACAACATCTTCGCAGATTTCTGCGGCTGCAACATACTCAAACGGAATCACAAGTTTTCCGTTATTGTAAAGACCGAGTTTACCTGTTTCGTCAATTACATATGCATCAAAATCGACATATTGCTCCATTTTTTCCATATATGCTTCCATGACTATGTATGATGCGGTTTTATCATATTCAAGAGCCTCATTTTCTCCTTCACTGCCTGAGATGCATATAAATTCATTTGAATTGATATCATAATAGAATCTTGCGGGGCCTCCGCCGTGACCGCAACCGCGGATAATCTCTCCTGTTTTGTATTCATAGAGAAGGCTCTGATCCCTGAACACCATTCCCGGTCCTTCAGGGCAGAAATACGGATCGGAAAAAAGTGCATCAGTGAGAATATCTCCGTAACTGTTAACAACACCACACTTGTCACCTATATAATATGCTAAATACTCGGTGGGATGATAACCGTAATCGGTCGGGCTGTGGCTGAATATAGTCCAATTATATATTTCATTTGCGGGGATACGCATATCCGTCGCTCTGAAAAACGGCTTTTTATACCATGAAAAACCGACACTTTCGGGCAGTGTGACATCAGCATCAAGGTCTGTATGGCTCTCATACAGGGCAGTCTGCGCAATCGGATCTGTTGAGTTTTCTTCTGTTTCAGGGGTAACGGGGTTACAACCTGTCAACACAGAAAGTACAATTGCAAAAATCATTATAATCGTCATTTTTTTCATTTTCATCAACTCCTTTTCAACTAAATTTTACAGCCATTCTTATTAATTTTCAACATAAATTACAACATTGTAATTATTTTTTTGTATTTATTGTAAAAAAAATTATGCCGTTTTATTGACAACATCTGCGGTATATTTTATAATTATTACGGAGGTGGAATTATGAAGATGTGCTTTAAGATTCATCCCGATGATTTCGACAAAACAGCAAATGAAGAATTTTATGAAAAAATGGCTTCCGAGGGTTGGCTTCTGAAAAAAAGATGGAGCAACCTGAGTCAGTTTGAAAAAGCCGAGCCACAGAAACTGAAATTTGATATATATTATTCTGAATATTATTCAGTTTCTGATGAAGAAAAAGCAGAGTTTGAAGCAAACGGAAGAACTACCGTCAATGTGAGAAGTAATGTCCATGTTTCTTATGCACCGAAAAATGCGGCACTTCCCCCTGTAATCAAATCAAATATGGAAGCAGCCGAAGCAATAATCCCATTAAAAAACAAAGGTGCAAAGCATACTGCATTGACACTTTTTATTTTTTTACTAGCTTTTCTGAACACAAACATAATAAGAGATATTTCATATAATGCATTTTCATCTCTGCCGACTTTTAAAAATACTTTGTATAAAATTATTACGGTGCCAGAGTTGTATATTGCCATGTTTGTTCTGTTGGCATATATTATCTTTATTTTCTTGTATGAACATCTGAGATGGAAAAAGGCTGTTAAAATATTTCAGAACGGTGACAATCCTGATGACGGGTCAAGAAAAAAAATAGTATATATTTTTAACTTATTTGTAATTATTGTAGCCGTTATTTTTATTTCACTTTCGGCATACAGCAACATTACAAGAACTGAATATGAAACACCTCATGTGTCTGACGGCTTATATCTTGATGTGCAGGATTTCGATATAGCTGATAAAATCACAGACACAGGATACCATCACGGTAATGAATATTCCCCAAACAAAATAACACATGTTAAAACGCTGTCGGCTCAGATGTGGATCACACATGAGCATTACGATATAAACGACACAAGTGTTATTGTATTTCAGGATGTTATAAAATATAAATCACAGAAAACAGCACTGTATGCAGCTGAACTGCTGGTATCGGAAAAAAGTAAAAATTACAAGGAAACTACGGCAGACGGCTTTGAGAAGGTGTATATATCCTCGGAAGACATTGTGGCTGTAATCGGAAACACTACTTACAGGCTGACATACATAACTACTGAAAAAAGCATTGTTCCCACAAGTGAACAACTGCTTGATGCAATACTCAAAAAGCATAATAACTCCATGAATTTGTCGGACTGAGTCTGACAAATTCTTTTTTTTCTTGTAAAAATATATTGAACTTTTTCTTGATGAATGATATTATTTATAAAAAAAGCGAAAGGACATTGTTTACAATGAGCGATATTATAAAAATAGGTGTTCTGGGAGCCGGCAGAGGACAGTCAATGATACAGTACGCAAGCAAGGCTGAAAACGCAAAGCTTGTTGCAATCTGCGATTATTCCGATTTCCAGATTGAAAGAGTAAAAAACAAACTGAATGATGATTCAATCACATACTACACATCATTCGATGAATTTCTTGAGCACGACATGGATGCTGTTGTTCTTGCAAACTATGCAACAGAACATGCACCCTTTGCTATCAAGTGCCTTAACAAGGGACTTAATGTTATCAGCGAAGTGCTTCCCTGTCAGACAATGAAAGAGGCTGTTGAGCTTTGCGAAGCAGTTGAAAAATCAGGAAAAATCTATGCTTACGCTGAAAACTACTGCTATATGCCTGCTACATATGAAATGAGAAAACTCTATAAAGCAGGTGCCGTAGGCGAATTTGAATACGGTGAAGGCGAATACATGCACAACTGCGAGAGCATCTGGGACCTTATCACATTCGGTGAAGAAGACCACTGGAGAAACAACATGTATGCAACATTCTACTGCACACATTCCATAGGCCCCCTTATCCACATCACAGGTCTTCGTCCCGTTTCCGTAACAGGTTTTGAAATGCCCTTTAATGCAAGAATGGCAAGAATGGGTGCAAAGGCAGGTAATGCGGCAGTTGAGATGATTACTCTCGAAAACGGCGCAATCATCAAGAGCCTTCACGGTGTCGGCTGTTCAAAGGATTCAATCTGGTACACGGTTTACGGCTCAGACGGAAGAATGGAAAGTGCAAGAGAAGACGCAAAGAAAGGTGCTTTCGGAACGGTTTATCTCAACAATCCCGATAATTTCTCAGTAAGATGCTATGAACCCGTAGGCGAATATGACGATATCGCCAAGGAATTCGGTCACGGCAATTCCGACTTCTACACAATGTATCATGCAGTTGAAGCAATCAAGGGCAACCCCGATGCTGATTACATTGATGTTTATGAAGCTCTCGACATGTTCCTGCCAGGACTTCTCGGTTACCGTTCAATTCTGAACGGCGGTGTACCCGTTGCAATTCCCAACTTCAGAAACAAGGAAGAAAGAGAAGAATACAGAAATGACACAGCCTGTACAGATCCCAAGGTTGCAGGTGACATGCTTATTCCCTCTTACTCAAAGGGTAATCCCGAAATTCCTCAGGAAATCTATGACGGTCACAAGAAGACATGGAAACCCAGAGCCGAGGCACAGGGTAAACAGTTGAAACTTATGGTTTTCCCAAAGGATAAGACAATTCCCGAACTTCCCGAGGGATATACAATAAGAACATATCAGGGTGAAGAGGACATTCCCCACTGGATAAGAATCTGCAACAACGGTCTTGTTGGCTACGGTGCAGACAATTCAGCATTCACAAACTGCATGGAGGATATTGATGTTTATAAGGACTGCTTCTTCATTGTAAACGCAGAAAATCTTCCCGTTGCAACAATAACTGCTGTGCGTAAATATCCCTCAACAGGTATGGGACTTGTTCATATGGTATCTGTTGCAGACACGGAAAGAGGAAAAGGCCTCGGCACAGCTCTTTGTGCAATCGCAGAAAAGCATTTCTTTGATAACGGTGTTGAAAAGGCAACTCTCACTACAGATGACCACAGAATCCCCGCTTGCAAGAGTTATCTGAGTGCAGGTTGGGTGCCCGTAAATCATGACACGGATATGGTTCTTCGCTGGACAAGAGTTATGGAAAGATTCGGCATCAAAGAGCTCCAGATGGTCACAGAAGACGGAGAAAAAGATATTCTGCTGAAAGCTTAATAAAAAATTTAAGGACACCTTGCGGTGTCCTTTTTCAATGATTAAATTACAACAGATGATTTTCAAAAACCTGATTATTGTAATCAAAATCCTTGATTTTAAGATAATGCTCTGCACAGTCGATAAGTGCTTTCATGGGTGACAATCCTATAAGCTCGGTACATTTTACGGTTGTGCCGTATTTCTCTGCTTCTCCCCTCACCTTATCAACAACTGTATAAAGAGACGTTGTTTTGTAATCTGTGAAGTTTATTGAAACCTGTGCGGTGTTTGTTTCGTGAAGCATAAGTCCCAGAGCCTTGACACAAGGATAACCACCACTTGAAAAACGGATAGTCTTTGCGATTTTTTTTGCAATTTCAACATCGTCAGTATCAAGCTCGATATTGAATGCAATCAGAAACTCTCTTGCACCGACGATTGTTATGCCTGCCGTTTCGTGATAACCATTCCCAAAATCGGGTTGCCATTCGGGTTGTTTTGTTTTTTCGGGAAGTCCTTCAAACTGACCGCGTCTGACATCTGCAAGATTCTGTCTGTGAGAAGCTGTTGATGCTTTTTCATAAAGATAAACGGGAATCCCCGCTTCCTCGTAAATGCGTCTGCCTGCTGTTTTTGCAATTTCAACAATTTCATCAGCAGAAACATTTTTTACAGCTATAAACGGACAGACATCAACAGCACCCATTCTCGGATGCTCACCCGAGTGCTTTGTAAGATCAATAAGCTCCGATGCTTTTTTGCAAAGTCTCACTGCCGCCTCGGTCACACCCTCAGGACTGCCGGCAAAGGTTATAACACTTCTGTTGTGGTCATAGTCCGATGTAAAATGCAGAACCTTTACTCCGTCAACAGACGCAACGGCATTGACACATTCTGCAACAACAGCGAGATTTCTCCCCTCACTTATATTTGGAACACATTCGACTAATTTATCAGTCATAAATCACACCTCAATTAAAAGTGAGGAGTTAGGAGTGAGAAGTGATGAGTTTATGAAGGGGCTTTGCCCCTTACCTCATTATAATGCAGATGAAACACAAATGGCGGTATGTCGCAAAAACTTCAATTTCATTAATAGAGCGTTAGTGGAATAAGTGCGTAGCACTTCCGACATTCCTAACTCCTAACTCCTAACTTCTAACTCCTCACTCACAGACAAATTATTGTTTAAGCGGTCAGTTTCCCGACCGCTTTTCTATTTATTTGGATTTTACAAAGACCTTATATATTGCATTTATGGCTTCACAAAGTGCCGCCTCTCCGTTTCTGCCGTCTGATGCAAAAAGCTTGTCCGCAGACATATGAGAAAATAACATTGCAAAAACTGCAGGTTCACTTGTCTTTTTACCATCAAAAACATCGCTCATACATTGTGCAAACGCAGGTTTATGCTTTGTATCTGCCGCCTTAACCTTGACAATGTATGCTTTTTCGTATTTCTCTTTATTTTCATTTTTTCTGAAGAATCTGCCGTTTGTTTCGGGTATAAGAGAATAAAATGTTGCAAGATAATTGGCAATAATGTCATATCGCACCATACATTCAGCATTCACTTTTTCTGCAAAATCCTTACTGATAACATATCTGTTGTTCTTTTTCTCACAGAATGTTTTCAGGAAATTGAGCACACTCATAATATACGCAGGTACGTCCTGTTTTGGTGTACCGACAATAAGATTGTCATCATCCTGTATGATATATCCTTTTTCCATACACTCAAGCACAGCCATCGCAAACACAACGGGAACTTTTTTTGATGTCTTTTTGGGAGTTATTTTTGATGCAGGCACAAGCATTTTATAAGCCTGACATGCAGATATGTCTTCAGGAAGTGATTCTATCGCAACATTTTCTTCATTTTTAAGAAGTTTTTTTGCACTGCGTTCCGGAGGTAATCTTCTGATTCTGTCAGAAAACAGAAGAAGAACTATTACTGCAACTGCAAATATTACAACGCCAATCCATGGCAGAACTGAAATTATTCCGTTTCTGATTTTTACCATATTTTCTTTTGCAGCAGAATATGAAACCAATGCACCGTTATCAAAAATGTTATCGTCTGCACTTACTTCAACAGCAAAAACACCGTTGACAAATTTCGATGAAAATGTTGCACTGTTTTTATCAACAGCACCGCCGCTTTCTTCCGGAACAGTAATTTTTTCAGTTCCGTCGGGAAAATGAACCGTAGCTGATACATTGTTACTTGTGGACATAAAGGTATCACCGATAAAAACAAATGCAAAAACAGCATTTCCGCGATTTTTCTTCAATGCACCGTTAACGGTATAGGAAATCTCATATTCTCTTGTCACCTGAGCAGAGGGACAATTGATTTTTATTTCATAGCTTTTTCCGTCTGCAGATTCTGCAAATGAATATGTATTGATACCGTCTGCTGCTTCAGATATATTTTTGCCGTCAATTTTCACGGCAACATCTTTTATTTCATTATATTTCTGCAACAAAGTCATGCTGTTTTCATTGCTGTAAACATCAATGTTTCTGTTAAAATAATTACTTGCATTTATATAAGAAACAGTCCATTTTTCTGTCACATTTACAGAGCCGTCAGCATTCAGATATGCATTGAAATCTGCTTTTTCCACGGTATCCGACGGTATTGCACATACGGTTACGGTAAATACAGAAAAAACCAACATCAAAACAAGAATAAAACTTAATATAACTTTTTTCATTTGAAAAATTCCTCCTTGTTTATTCCTGATGAATCTCATAATAATAAACGCTGTCTTCTTCCATTCCTTGCATATTTATTATCATCTGAGCATATTCTTCATCTTCAAGACGTTCAAGAGAATCTGTAATTTCATCATCATATTCATCAGACCCCAGAAAATTATGTCTGTGGCTGATTCTTATTATCTCATAAAGCATATACAAAAATGCAGCTGCCACCACAAGATAAATTGCAAGGGTAAAATTCTTTGTTACAAGAATGAAAAAAAGAAACACAGCATAAATCAGGATAAGCACTATACGCAAGTTGCCGTAAAGAGAGGAAAACCTGATATCAAAATATCTGTTTCCGCCTATGAGTGCAGGTTCAAGGACTGAACTTCTGTATGATTTTTTGCCGCAGGAAGGACACTCCAGCATAGGATTGCCGATATTTTTCCCCTTTTTTGCATTACTGTCATAATACTCACAGGAGCAATACGGACATTTGAATATCTGATAATCTTTCATTCTTTTTGCCATTTAATGATTCCTCACAGTTTATTGATTGCAAAGTTTTATGCCGTCAGGCAAAGAGTATGTGAACTGTTTCTCACCGTCAATATAACGGACATCAACGGAAATTTTGCCTTTTTTAGTCATGATACTGCCTGAAATATCTCCGCATCCGGGAATGTCTGCAGGATTTATTTCAACTTCCGTATAACCTGCTGAATTTTCGGTCTGCCTGATACCGAGAATGTAATTGAAAATATACTCACTCGCAGCGCCGAACATGGGATGTGAAAGTGAGTCGCAACCGTCCCAGTTTTCCCACAGAGTATTTGTGCCTGTGCGTTTCATGTTTGCAAATGAAATTTCACCGTCACCTGTCATAAGTCTGAACGCAAGTTCACCGTAGCCGTTCTCAAACAAGACTCTTGTGACAATATCCGTGCCGAAAATTCCCGTATCATACTCACCGAGTGCTTCATAATGAGAAACAAGATTTTCGAGTGTTTTTTCATCACCGAGACCGATATCCAATGCAAATGCATCTGCACCCTGAATACCGTCATAGAATGATGAAGCTTCCGCATTATAATATTCACGGCAGAATGCTTCTGACAGAACTTTAATCTTATCGTCAAGTGCTTTCATATCATCGGTAAATCCGAGAATTTCTGCCGATTTCTTTGTAAGAATACAACATTTTATAAAGAAATATGTATTTATAAAAGGTTCGGGAATGAGATTGATATTATCGGGAGCGCACCAGTCACCGAGGCACCAGCCTCCCTCTTCTTCTCTCATAACAATATTATCATCACATCTTGACTGCATATAGTCAAGATATTTTTTCATTCTGAGATAGTATTTAGAGAGGATCTCTTTGTCACCGAATTTTTTATAGAAATTCCAGGGAACGATAACCATTGCACCGCCCCAGCCTCCGGGACCTCCGCCACCGCCGTAGAACGGTGCCGTATGCTGAACATGACCGCCCCAGATATCCTGACAGTCTGCAATATCATCAAGCCACTTGCGGTACATCTTTTCACTGTCAAATATAGTCATTCCTGCAGCTGAGCAGAGCTGACCGTCACCCGTATAACCGAGTCTTTCACGGTGAGGACAGTCAGAGGGGATCATGCCGTGAATATTGCACTTCTGTGTGTTGCAATAAGCATCAAAAAACCATCTGAGATTTTCATTGCTTGTTGTAAGTTCAGCCGTAACGGGTACGGGAGAATAAACGACATCAAACCTTACAAGACTTGCCTTGCCCTCTACCCTTATGTAACGACCTGCTCTCCATGTAAATACGGGACTGAATTCTCTCTTTGTTTCACCGCAGATGTATATATCTTTCTGCAGTCTCCAGTCACCGCCTGTATGCCGAAGAAGAAAATCGCCGTTTTCGTCAATTCTCTCAGAGAATGAAACATAAGCTTCATCGCCCGGTTTTGCATCGTCATCAAAACGGACAATCCAGAGTCCCGATTCATCGGCACAAAGGTCATAGAGCTTGCCTCTTTCATCATCTGCAATAAGTTTGCCTTCAAGGCTGAAATCGAATTTGTCACCACTGAAGAACTGCTTCACCATAACGCAGGGTTCAACGGCCACTTCGTTGACGGGCTTCCAATCAGAATCGTCATAAGAAGCAGTCAGCAGAGTTTCATCATAATCTCTGCCGTCGATTGTTTCATTGATATATATATTTGTTCTTTTGATATAGCTTTCTTTCCAGAGTGCCGAAGCATCTGAATTGATTTCCCTGACAGAGCCGTCTTTCATTGTGAGAATGACTTTAAAAATGACTTTCGGGTCACCCCATTTAGGCATTTTTTCAGCATCGTTTTCTGTCTGACAGTACCAGCCGTTGCCAACATGAAGCACAAGAGCATTTTTCTCTGAAATTTTATCGGTTATATCATACTCAAGATAATATCTGCGCTGCGTCATTGTGTCATAAATGGGAAACTCAACGACGGACAAATCACGCTTTTCATAATTTGTCCATGCAGGGATAAACATTTCATCAGTGAGCTTTTCACAGTTGAAATACGGCTCAACAAAGCCCATTGCATTGATTCTGACAATTGCAGAAGCCACATTTGCACAGTTAAATGTTTTTCTGACATAAAAGGCATGTATACCGTCTTCTGTCATAACATAACTGCAAGAGTCAAATTCAAATGATTTCACCATAGGTACACGGCTGAAATTTTCATCGGTAAATTCACATCCGCAGACTGCAAAACCGCATTTTTCATAAAACTTAACTGCATCTGCCCTTGCGTTTACGGTAACACGCTGGGCACCCATTTTCTTACATTCGTCGACAAGAGAGAGAACAAGCTTTCTGCCCATTCCCTTACCCCGCATCTCTTTTCCGAATGCAATATTGTCTATATGATAGTCCGTTTCATTCTCTTTATAGAAACGGCCGCAGCCGACTGCCTTGCCCATATAAAAACAGGCAAGAAAATCGGCTGAATTTTCTTTATCATCAAAAAGTTTATCTTCAGGATATCCCTGTTCAAGAGCAAAAACTTCTTTTCTTAAATCACTGACAGTTTCACCCTTGACAATTCTGATTTCAGACATTTTATCACTCCGTTACAAAAGTAAACTCAAAAATAAGCATACTGTCTTCATCAATTACATACTCAGGGAGAGTTGCAGGACCGCAGCTGTTTGTTCCTGTACCTCTTACATAACCGTCAATTGTAAGTACAGAAGAGTCAACAGAAACAATATCCTCCTGATGCTTTGCTTTATAAAGATTATCCTGTGTATAATCATGGATATTGAAAGCAAATCTTTCTTCTGCATAAACACGGATTGAATGACCGTCATTATCTGAAATATCAAGCCACTTGACATTGCAATGCTCGCTGTTGTCCTGAGGCATGATATAGGGTTCATGCATTTCATGAACTGTTGATTTATAAATACCGATGGGAGCCTGAGCTTTGAAGTCGGGCAGATTTTCGGCTGAACCTCTGCCATAATACTCAACCTCTGTAAATTCTGCAGGAAGCTCAACTGTCATACCGAATCTGGGAAGGTCGATTTTTTCATCAATAACCTTATTGAGCACAGCTCTGACTTTCATTTCACCGACTGGAGAAATTGTGTAATCGACCATACATTCAAACAGGTCTTTTTTACCGCCCTTTATGTTGTAAACAGACATAACAGATGCACAGTTACCGTCAAGACATACATCAAATGAATCAAGCACAATTGTTACATCGTCAAGTTTCATCTTATTCCATTTTTCTGCAAGATTTCTGTCGTTATCAAGAGGTGCTCTGAAAACATTGGGAACAAAACCTTTAGTGCCACAAGCAGGTTTCTGATTGAGATATTCTTTTTTGTTCATTTTATAGGAAACAATATTTCCGTTTTCAGCACTGAATACAGCCTCACCTCCGTCAAACTTGACTTTGACTTTGTGACCGTCTGATTCAACACCGATTTTACCTGTCTTATAAAGGTCATAAGTAACGGAAACATCGTTGAGAATTATCTGCTCTTTTGAAATTTCTCTGTCGCCGTCAAAGCAGATAAAATTGATTATGAAATCATTATCTTTGTTGATTTCTTTATAATCAATCTCAAGCTCCATTGTTGCTTCGGGCTCAATATCAAGAGCAACTGTGCCGTTATCGTAAGCTACACCGTTTCTCTCAAGAACCCATTTCATTGTAAGATATGAAGCGTTTCTGAATCTGTTAGTGTTTGTGAATCTGAAAATATTTCCGTCTGCAGATTCAACTCTGACAGGACGGTAAATCTCTTTCATCTGAAGAGCGCCTGTGTGAGGTGTTCTGTCAGGATACATAAGACCGTCAACACAGAAATTACCGTCGTGACGCTTTTCTTTATGGTCACCACCATATGTGTACTGATAGGGATATTTCGGATCATCGGGAGCATGGTAAACAGCATGATCTACCCATTCCCAGATGCAACCGCCCATGAGATTGTCATGTTTATAGAAAAGATCCCAGTATTCTTCCATAGCACCGGGTCCTACACCCATTGCATGAACATATTCACAAAGGAAATACGGCTTCTCACAATAATTCTTCAGAATATTCTTTCTGCTGCCACGATATTTACCTTCGTGCTTACCTTTGGTATCGTAAACACCTTCACCTACCTGTTTTACTTCATCCTGATGAGGATACATTTCTGAAACAACATCATAAGCAATTCTCTTTGTTCTTACAACACCTTCATAATGAACAGGAATGGGAGTTCCCTGTGCCTTGAGGTATTCATAGCACTTATCCTGACATTTGTAGCCACCGGCTTCATTACCCAATGACCACATTGTAACGGAGGTATGGCTTCTGTCACGCTTGTACATTCTCATTACTCTGTCAACATAGTGGTACTGCCACTTGATGTCATGGCTGATACCGTTATCATCCTCATTGCATACTTCCCATGCACCGTGAGTTTCGATATCTGCTTCGTCAACAACATAAAGACCGTAAATATCGCAAAGAGTGATAAAGAAAGGATCGGGAGGATAATGCGATGTTCTTACGGAGTTGACATTAAGCTCCTTCATGAGCTTTATATCTTTTTCAAGGTCTTCATGACTCATAACATAGCCTGTTACGGGATGGGAGTCATGGTGATTAACACCCTTGAACTTTATTTTCTTTCCGTTGAAATAAAATACATTACCGATAATTTCAACTGTCTTGAAACCTGTATAGTTACGCAGTGACATAACCTCTTCACCGTTCTGATAAAGAGTTACGAAAACAGTGTAAAGATATGGCACTTCTGCGTTCCACTCGGTAACATCAAGTGCATCGAACCTGAAAGTCATCTTCTGTGAAGCTTTCTGCTCGGCAGATGCGATTTCCTTTTCACCGTCAAAAAGAGAAACCTTGACCGTACAGCCTTCGCCGTAAGAGGGAACTTCAACATCACAGGTCATATCGTATTTATCACCGTTTTTCACTGATGAAACGGCATAATCATAGATATATGATTTATCGTAAGCGGTAAGGAGCACATCTCTGAAAATACCTGTTTCACGGAACATATCCTGACACTCAAGGTATGTACCCGTACACCATCTGTACATGAGAACAACAAGCTCATTTGTGCCTTCAACAAGTTTTGATGTGATATCAAATTCGGCAGTATTGTGTGAGCCTTCGGAATAACCGATATAAGCACCGTTGAGATACACTTCGATGTTATTTGCAGCACCGAGGAAAGTGAGAATATAGTTTTTATCCATATCGGCAACATCGAATTTCTTTCTGTAAATACCTGCTGTCATATCCTCGGGAATAGCAGGAGGGGGCAGCTGGAATTCATAAGGACAGTTAAGATAAACAGGCTCCATATAGCCTGTTCTCTGCCATGTGGAAGGAACAGTTACTTTATCAAATCTTAAATATGAAGTGTCCATTTCATCAGGCACTTTTGCACAATGATTATAGAATTTAAAATCCCATTCACCTGAAAGACAGGTCACCATGTCTGAGGAAAATCTTTCCTTTCTGACATCGGTATTTTTAAGAGTATCAAGCTTTGCATAAGGAATAAAATAAGCTCTTGGTTCAGTGATGTTATCTCTGAAAATTTTAAAATTTCTGTAGTTTTTCTTCTGTAATGTGTATTTCATAAAATGTACCTCCATGTACAATTTAAAATATTGTAACATATGACGATATTTTTTTCAATTCTTTAATTGAAAATTTATTAAAATTATGATATATTTATATTAATATTTTTGATTGGAAATTTACTGATGAAAAACTATAAAGAAAATAAAGATTCAAAGTGCCCTGTTGCGGGAAAATGCGGCGGCTGTCAACTTCAGAATATGACCTATGACCGTCAGAAAGCATTCAAACAGGCAAGTGTTGTAAAACTCTTTGCAAAATACTGCCGTGTAGCTCCCATTGAGGGTATGGAAAATCCCTATCATTACAGAAATAAAGTCAGTGCCGCTTTCGGAACAACGAGAAGCGGTATGATTATTTCGGGTGTTTATCAGTCAAGCACCCATAATATCGTAAAAGTTGATTCATGCCAGCTTGAGGATGAAACTGCTGACAAAATCATTGTCACAATCCGACAGCTTCTGAAAGACTTCAAGCTCACCGCTTATAACGAGCATACGGAAAAGGGCTTTTTGCGTCATGTTCTGATACGAAGAGGATTCATCACAGGTGAAGTGATGGTTGTCATGGTTACATCAACACCTGTTTTCCCCGGTAAAAATCATTTTATCGAAAAGCTCGTTTCAATCCATCCGGAAATCACCACTATCGTTCAGAATATCAACAACAAATTCACAAGTATGGTGCTGGGAGATGCACAGAAAGTGCTTTACGGCAACGGTTATATTGAGGATATCCTTTGCGGTAAAAGATTCAGAATTTCGCCGAAATCATTTTATCAGATAAATCCCGTACAGACTGAAAAACTGTATAACTGTGCAATCAATCTTGCAGGGCTTACGGGAAATGAAACCGTTATTGATGCCTACTGCGGAATCGGTACGATAGGCATTGCGGCAAGTGAAAAAGCAAAGAATGTAATCGGCACAGAACTCAATAAAGATGCTGTAAAAGATGCCATAGTAAATGCAAAGCTCAACAACATTAAAAATATAAGATTTTTCGCACTTGATGCAGGTGAATTCATGCAGAATCTCGCGTCTGACGGCGAACATATTGATGTACTTTTCACAGACCCTCCCAGAGCCGGCTGTTCAAGAGAATTTCTTGATGCGGCAATTGCTCTTTCACCCGAAAAAATCGTTTATATTTCCTGTAATATTGAAACACAGGCAAGAGATGTTCACCATCTTGTCAAGCACGGCTATAAAGTCAGAGCCTGCAGACCGTTTGATATGTTTCCACATACAAGACACATTGAAAATATAATTTTACTGACAAAATAGAAGGAGAAAAAAATGAAAACAATCAATAGAATTATCACATTTTTGTTGACTGCAATATTATTTGTAACAGGAAGTTTTTCTGTTTTTGCAGAAGAAATATTATCTGCAACAGAAGAAGAAACAACATCTTCAGATTCAGAAAACGAAATTCTTAAAGGCGATGCTGATTTAAACGGCAAAATAACAGCGGCTGATGCAAGAATGATTTTAAGAATTGCCGCAAAACTTATTTCTGTGGACAGCTACCGTATGACTTTTGCAGATTATAACGGTGACGGCAATATAACATCCCAGGATGCGCGTTTTGTTTTAAGACTGAGTGCAAATCTTGACCCGTATGCACCGGAAACCACATTACCCCCGGAAACCACAACAAAGCCACCTGAAACAACAACCGTACTCACTGATGAAAACAGAAAATACACCGTTGAAACAAATTCACTTTTCAAAACAAGTTATGCCAGAGCAGCGGTGCTTTACGATTATGATAACGATAAAATTCTTTACGGAAAGAATATGCACTCGAGAATGCACCCTGCCAGCACAACAAAGGTTATAACCGCTGTTCTCGGCTGTGAATACTTAAGTGCCGACTATGTTCTGACAGTAGGAAACGAACAGTATCTTGTTGAAACAAACACAAGCAGAGCAGGACTTCGTGTCGGTCAGAGAATAAAATTCAAAGAAATTCTCAAATGCCTTCTTGCACCGTCAGGCTGCGATGCTGCTTATACTATTGCTGTTCATGTTGCAAGAGTCGCAACCGGAAATCCGAACATGTCTGCTCAGAAAGCACTTTCCCACTTCGTCAGCATGATGAACACATACACAAAAAAGCTGGGAATGAATGATTCGCACTTTGCAAATCCCGACGGTTTCCCCAACAGTAATCATTACACTTCGGCATACGATATGACAATTATGACAACGAAAGCATATTCTTTCAGACTCATAAGGGATATCGTATGCGAACCCTGGGTAACAGCATATTTTGAGTCCGGCGGAAAAATTTCATACACAAACTCAAATGAAACCATAAATCCTTACAGCGACAGATATTACCCCTATATGGTCGGCATGAAAACCGGATCACATTCTCAGGCAGGTCAGTGTCTTGTAACTGTTGCGAAAAAGCACATCAGTGCTACAAACAAGACCAAAACGTTCGTAGCAGTTGTATACAACTGTCCCAGTAAATACGGCAGATATTCTGACCTGACAAGTCTTTACAATACAGCGTTCTCTTACTTCTGGCGTCAACCTTGACATTTTTTACAAAATGTTACATAATATAAAAAAATAGAAAAAGGAGTTTTACACACAATGAAAAATCCCCGTTTTTTTTGCGAATACAAATATAACGGCAATGATTTCCTTCTTGCCGGCACATCAAGTGCACACCTTGATGCAGAGTTTTCTGTTACTGATGATGCCGTAAAGCTCACTCTCAAACCCCAGGCAGCCGTAACACTCACGAAAGCATGGTTTGAATTTGATCACGATTTCAAAGATGATGACAAGTTCTTTTCTAACGGCTATCAGTCATGGACAACTTCAAGAGAATACACAAAAGATGATATTCACTACGGTATCAACAAATTAGCAAAAATGTATCCTTTCATCAAACTTTCGGGCACATCTTCAGACGTATGGTTCTGTGAAGATAAAGAACTGAAAGGTGTTTTCCGCAGCCATTGCTATACATACATAAAGAACGGTGAAAACTTCCTTTTCCTCGGCTCGCTTTCAGAAAAACAGGGTTACACAATTTTCCACGTTGATATGAACAACAGTAAATTCTCCATCGCAAAGGATGTTGAAGGTCTTACAATTGACACAGACTACCCTCTTTATGATGTAGTTATTCTGAGTGGTGACGAAAATTATGTTTTCGATAAGTATTTTGAACTTATGGGAGTAAAGAAGCCCAAGATTGACCACCTTGCAGGTTACACATCATGGTACAACTACTTCCAGAAGATTGATCAGAATATTATCTACCGTGACCTTGATGCAATGGATCCCATCAAGGAACATGCAAACATCTTCCAGATTGATGACGGTTATGAAACATTTGTCGGTGACTGGCTTGATCCCAACCCCGCAAAATTCCCCGACGGCATGAAAGCTGTTGCAGACCGTATTCACGATAAAGGTTATATGGCAGGTATCTGGATCGCACCTTTCAGCGTTCAGATCAAGTCAAGAACATTCAGAGAACATCCCGATTGGGTAATAAGAGATGAAAAAGGCAAGCCCATCCTCGGTTGTGTCGGTTGGGGCGGTGCTTATACTCTTGACATCTATAATCCCGAAGTAAGAGAATATATCAGGCATTTCTTCGATGTTATTCTCAATGACTGGGGCTATGACATGGTTAAGCTCGACTTCCTTTACAGCGAGTGTATGTTCCCCAGAAACAACAAAACAAGAGGCACAATCATGTGCGAAGCAATGGAATTCCTTCGTGAATGCTGCGGTGACAAGCTTATTCTCGGTTGCGGTGTACCTCTCGGTGCTGCATTCGGTCAGGTTGATGCCTGCCGTATCAGCTGCGACGTTGACCTTTCATATAAACCCAAAATCTACAACACACTTCATGTAAACAACGAAATTATGTCTGCACAGAATGCAATGAACAACTCAATCTTCCGCCGTCAGCTCAACGGCAGAGTGTTTACTAACGACCCCGATGTTTTCTTCCTGAGATATTCAAATCTTAAATTTACAATGGAGCAAAAAATTCTTCTCGGTTTTGTCAACCATATCTGCGGTGATGTTCTTTTCGTTTCCGACAATATGGAAGAATATGTTGACGCAGACTTTGATGCTGTCAAAAAGTTCTATGAAAAATCAGAGTTCAGAATTCTTGATGCAAATTACACCAAAAACAATAAGAAAGTCATCATCAAGCTCCTTGATAAAAACGGTGATGTCAGAATCTTGTGGTATGATACTGCAACAGGATTCGGCAATTATGAACAGATCAGCGGCATTTTCGCAAAAAGATGAAAAAAATAGCTATTTTTCAGAAAGATCTGAGCATAGGCGGTATTCAGCGATCCCTTCTCAATATGCTGACAAATATGGATCTGTCCTGCTATGAAGTTGATTTATTCCTTTTTGCAGAGCCGGAAATATGTAATATCAGTGAACTCAAAAACGTAAATCTTCATATTCTGCGTCCTCTGTTTTATCTGAACAGGCTGATCATATTCGATATTTTAAGAAAAATGTTCATATATGATCTGCCGGACAAGGAATATGACCTTGCAATTGACTTCAACAGCTACAGCAACGAATGTGCGTTGTGCACCATAGCTGTCAAAGCAAAAAAACGCATAATGTGGATTCACAATGACGTTGAAATTGAGCACAAAAATTCCCGCAAATACCGTATTCTCTGGTCGATGTTCAAAAACAAATTCAAATATTACGATGAATTTGTTGCCGTATCAAAAGGCATAGTTGACCCGTTCAGAGAAATGACCGATCTTTATGACACAAAAATCACAGTTATTCCCAATGTAATCAATACTCATCAGCTTATTCTTAAAAGCCGTGAAAATGTTGATTTCAGAGTTGAGCCGGATATTACCAATTTCATTTTTGTGGGCAGATTCACTCATCAGAAAGGCATTGATATACTGCTTGACTATTTCGCAAGAGCTGTTGAAAAAAGACATGACATCCATCTCTATCTTCTCGGATCCGGTCCGGAGGGACTTAAGATTTCACAGCAGATCGAAAATCAGAATCTGAATGATTTCGTCACGGTTATCGATGCTGTTGAAAACCCTTATCCATACATGGCTCAGATGGACGCACTCATTCTTACATCAAGGCACGAAGGACAGGGAATGGTACTCTGGGAAGCAAAAGCACTGGGACTTGATCTGATTTTTGAAAAGCATCTTGAAAAATACAACGAAGCCCTTGAAGGCTGCGATGATATTGAAAACGCAATCATAAATCAGAAAAAACACATAAAACAGCTTGACAGCCTTGATTATTATAATTTAAAAATCAAAAACAGTCTCTATGAGCTGTTTGACCGTTGAGGTGGGAAATTTGCTTTTAAGTGTAATTATTCCTGCATACAACTGCAAAGACACACTTTCAGCAGCCGTTTTCTCGGTTGCTGAAAATTTTAAGGACACGGAAATTATTATCATTGACGATGGTTCAACAGATGAAACACCTGATGTAATTGACAGCCTAAAAAAACAATTCAGTTGTATTGTTTCAGAAAGAATAAAAAACTCAGGCCCTGCAAATGCGAGAAATTTCGGCATAAGCAAGGCTTCGGGTGATTTTCTCATGTTTCTTGACAGCGATGACACTTTCTCTGAGAACGCTTACGAAATGGTTATGCAAAACCTGACAGATAACACTGATTTACTCATTTTCGGTTTCAGGCAGAATTTCCTCAGCAGAGCAGAAGATAAAATTTACTCACTCGACTCCCCTTTTTCCGTAGATGAATATTACAGAAACAATCTTCTCAATCAGGTGTGGAACAAGGCATACAAAAAAGATTTTCTTCTGAAAAATAACATTCTTTTTAAGGATTACAGATACGGCGAAGACAGAATTTTTAATGCAGATGTGCTGAAAAATTATCCTGTGGTAAAAACCATTTCCGATGTGCTTTATAACTACAATATCGACAAATCCGTCAGTCTGATTTCGGGCTATATTCCCGAAAAATTCAATGCCTGCAAGGAAATCAACCGTTACTATTCACATCTTTGCAAAGATAAATCCACGGCTGATTATATGTTCCTTAAAAATATCGTGTCATGCATGACAGTTCTTTTTGCAGACAACTGTAATCTCAATAATAAAGAGAAAAAACAGCAAATAAAAACAATTGTAACAGACGATGCTGTAAAACAAGCAATGTCAGAAAAACAAAACGGTGTCAATGAAATAATAAGAAAAATCATAAAAAGTGAAAATGTAAATCTTAACTTTTTTTTCGCATTTGCAACAGCTTTTATACAAAAAAATATGCTTCCGTTATTTCTGAAATTCAGAAAATAACAAAAGCACAAATTCACATTAATCGCCTTTAACCGTTAAAGGTGATTTTTATTTTTCCGATACCGCCGGAAACGTTAAGCGTGTTTACACCATCCCCGATAACAGTACTGTCATCAACATTGCTTCCATCAACATAAACCAAGCCTAAGCCCTTTGAAACATCAACAGTATAGTCATCCTTATCACCCGAAACAGTTATATCGGCATTACCTACACCCAGTTCAAAAGAAGCAAAGCCTGTTATACCGCCGTTAAAAACAAACTCTCCCACTCCGGTTGTAATATTTGGATTATTGAGATTTGCGTTCTTTATTACAATATCTCCGACACCGCCTGAAATCTCAGTTTTCCGTGCAGAAGAAAGGTAACCAATCTCTAACATACCTGCACCCAGATCAAAATCAATATCTGCCGCATAAATTTTTTCAATCGCAACATTTCCTGCACCGGCATTAATTTCAACCTCTTCAAAAACAAAATTGTCCGGCACATACAATGCAACAAATGCTCCTGACGGATAATTCTTGTAAACATTTTTTTCTTCTATTTTAAGTTTATTTCCGTATTCCGTTACAATGATATTATCAAGATTTGTTTCAACACGGAACGTTACATCCGTCTTGACTGAGAATTTCACAACACCCAATTCAACATCAAGGTTCATTGCTTTATCACTGACAGAAAAAACTGCATTTTCTACCAGAAGCGGAGCTTCTGTCATCTTACTGCCTATTCCGTTAACAAAATTTACAGCACCCAATATGCCGAAAATCCCTGCAAAAATCCCACAAATCAGAACAACTGCAAACGCAATTGCGATATATTTTACGGTTTTTTGCCATGATTTCATTTTACATCAACTCCTCCGAACAGACACAAGCCTTTTAAATAAACGGTTACGGTATTGTTATTTTTATTCTTTGATTTATCATCAACCCCGCCAAAAAGAGATGTAGACTGAATTTTCACATTCACATTATCGGGAACAAATACCGTGATACCGCCGAAAACAGCAGAAAACTTTATTGCGCAATCCTTTTCAATAACAGCGTCACGCAAATCACATTTCACACCGCCGAATATTGCATTGAGTTCTGCTCCCTCAAAAACTCTGCCTGAGTAGTTCATATCCTGCCCCGAAAAAGCTGCAAAACCGTTGTCGGGTGTTTTTCCGTCGTTTTGCATTTTTTCAAAAACATCATTTGCCTTATTTCCAAAAAGGGATGAAATGACCATTTTTGCACCGATTATAACAATAACAACGGGTATGAGAAGTTTCCACAATAAATCAAATGGGAGAATTTTTCTGCTCCACAGCAGCAAAAAAACACCTATGGCAGTACCAATAAGACAGCCGGTTTTATCCTTTTCGGTTATGATACCCAATGCACATGGAATAATTATAAACAATGTCCACCATCCGTCAAAGAAAATATCAAACTGAATTATATCAAGTGCTTTCAATGCAAACAGTACTCCTGCCGCAATAAGAACAATACCTATGAATGCAGTTTTGAATTTTTTCATTTTTATCACCGCTTTTTTTATTTCTGATTTGATTGTAGCATATAAAAACAAAAAAATAAATAGTCTGAAAGAAAAAAGGTACAAGGATTACTCCCTGCACCTGAGTTTCATTTTATGCCCACCACATCTCTGCGGGGTTTTCTTTAATTAATACACGTTTAAGCATTTCAACAGCCTTTGAAAGACCTTCATTCTGGCTCATAAGAGAGTCTTCGTGTTCAATTGAAAGAACATGGTCATAACCCACAAGACGGAGATTTGAAACGATATCTTTCCAGTAAACTTCGTCGTTGCCGTAACCGACGGAGCGGAAAATCCATGCACGGTTGATTTCATCGCTGTAAGGCTTTGTATCAAGCACACCTGTTCTTGCTGTGTTATACTTATCCATCTTTGTATCTTTAGCGTGAACATGGAAAATAGCATCGCAAAGTGCTCTGATAACTGCAACAGGCTCCATTCCCTGCCAGATAAGGTGGCTGGGATCGAAGTTTGCACCAAGCTCGGGACCTACAGCTTCTCTGATACGAAGCATTGTGTCTGTGTTATAAACGCAGAATCCGGGATGCATTTCAAATGCAATCTTGTCAACACCGTGAGCCTTTGCAAATTCGACTGTGTCTTTCCAGTAAGGAATGAGAACATCATTCCACTGCCAGTCGAGGATTTTGCCGAAATCATCAGGCCAGGGACAAGTTACCCAGTTGGGATATTTTGCTGTTTCGCAGTCACCGGGACAGCCTGAGAAAGTATTAATCTGATGAAGTCCCAATTTTTCTGCAAGGAGAATTGTATTCTTGATTGTTTCATCAAAATACTTGGCAGTTGCCTTGTCGGGATGTACGGGGTTACCGTGACAGCTCAGAGCACTGATTTCAACATCATAATCCTTGATAAGACCTTTGAATGTGTCGAGTGCTTTGTCATCATTCAGAAGAATTTCGGGATTTGCATGTGCATTACCAGGATAACCGCCGCAGCCGATTTCAACTGCTTCAATGCCAAGGGATTTAAAATATTTAAGTGACTCTTCAAGGCTGAGATTGCTCAGAAGAGTGGTAAAGACACCTAATTTCATAACTTAACCTCTATTATCATTTAATGTTATAATTTGCAATTCTAAATTCTCAATTCGCAATTTCGGAAGGGGTTATCACCCCTTAAACCCCATATTATAATGGTTCAAAAGGCAAAGCCTTTTCCTTAATTGCGAATTACGCATTGCGAATTGCGAATTTATTTCACACTCTGAAGATACTTCATACTTCTTGTAACATCAGAAAGGCCGTCGGGTACAGGATCATCATTTTCAAGAATAACCCATTCAATGTTATTGTCCTTTGCTGCTCTGATAATAGCATCAAGGTCATTGTTACCCTCTGTGAGTGCTGTGGGCTTGCCGTCGATACCGTCCTTGATGTGAAGAAGAATGATATCATCAATGTTTTCGC
This sequence comes from Clostridia bacterium, assembly GCA_017531385.1. Lineage (GTDB taxonomy): Bacteria > Bacillota > Clostridia > Oscillospirales > Acutalibacteraceae > UBA1081. Next base: position 68,921 of record JAFXLD010000103.1, on the reverse strand, counting down.
TGATATACTTGTAGTTATCCATACCTGCGCAGAAGCTCCAGTATGTATCAAGCTCAAGCTTTGTCTTTTCAGCAAAAATCTCCATTGCAGTTTTGCCGTTTGCAAGAGGTGCAAACTCCTCTGTATGGTTGTGATAATATGTGGGAACACCAAGTGCTGCACTTCCCTTTGCGAGAAGTTCGGCACCGTATTCACAGTCTTCCACAGTATCGTGAGGAGCACCGCCGATACCGCAGTTAAGAACGCCGAGAGTCTTGTGGAATCTGACTGTTTCTTCGATTTTGTCATCCTTGAAATCGTCAAGACCTATATGACAACCAACGGGAACAAGTCCGAGCTCATCGAGCTTTGCCTTGATTGTTTCTGCTGAAAGTCCGTGATAACCTGCAAACTCAACACCGTCGAAACCGAGTTTTTTCACTTCTTCAAGAATTTTAAGAAAATCATCTCCGCTGTTTATCATATCACGAAGTGAATATAACTGTACTGCTAATTTCATTTTATCACCCCGGAAAAATCATCTTTGACATATAGTCGATTGTGAGTTTTATGCCCCATTCACCGAGGTCACCCTGCCATGTGCCTGAGTGGGGCTCAATTGAAAGCATACCGTCATATTTGTATTCATAGAGAAGTCCCATAATCTGACGCCAGTCTACCATATCAAGACCTGCGGGAGGATCATCAACGTGGTCACCGTTTATATTGATTGTACCCTTGATATGGAAGTGATAGATTCTGTCTGCCCATTCATTGATTTCTTCAAGGTATTTGCCTGAGCCTGAATTGATACAATGTGAAGGGTCATATTTGATGCCGAGATCACGTACACGACTCATAATTGCAAGCCATGCCTTGGGCTCTCTTACAAAGTTGCTCCAGTCGCAGTTGTAGCAGGCAATCTTAACGCCCTTTTCTTTGCCGTATGCACATACCTTTGAAAGGAATTCAACGGCATAATCACAGTTATCAAAGAATGACTTGTCTTCAACTTCGTTTACGCCTGTATTGAAAACAGGACAACCGAGTTCAGCACAAACATCAATGAGTTTATATGTATTCTGAAGTTCTTCTTCAATAATGGTACCGTCATCTGCGATTTTGTCAGCACCCCATCTGCCGATTGAGAGAACCTTAACATCGTACTGTTCACTCCATTTTTTGATATCGGGAATAAGAGCAATAAGGTCATCGGGGTTATTACCGTCATTATAACAGAATTCAACAGCGTGAAGTCCCAGGTCTGCAAGATGCTTGAAGCCTTCTTCGCTCCAATATTCAATCATTCCGAGTGTCATCATAATTTTTCTCTCCTATCAGTCAATATAAACGGGTTTGCCTGTCTTAGCTGATTCATAAATAGCCTCAAGAATCTGAGTTACAACCATTGCCTGTTCGGGTTTAACGCACTGTTCACGCTTGCCGAGAACTGCATCAATCCAGATTCTCTGGTCGATGAATGAATTATCGTCTGAATCACCCTCATAGAATGCAACACCGCCGCAATCCATATTGGGAGTTTCGATACACTGTCTGCCGTTCTTGACGTAGTTTACACGGATGTCGTCAAGAGTGTCAATACCGCCCTTGTCACCGCAGAGAACGAAACATGCTTCACGAGCTTCTGCAACGTTGAGTGCCCAGCTTGATTCAAGTGTGACAACTGCACCGTTTTCCATTACGATATAGCCGAATGCAGAATCTTCAACTGTGAACTTTTCGGGATCCCAGTCGCCCCATGCGTTTGCTGTGTTTGTCTGATTTGCAAGTTTTCTGAATGTGTTACCGACAACCATCTTGGGTTTGTAGTTATTCATCATCCAGAGAGTAAGGTCAAGAGCATGAGTACCGATATCGATAAGAGGACCGCCGCCCTGCTCGTATTCATTGAGGAAAACACCCCATGTGGGAACAGCTCTTCTGCGGATAGCAACTGCCTTTGCATAGTAAATCTCACCGATTTCACCTGCATCGCAGACTGCCTTTGCATAGAGGTTTTCACCGCACTGTCTGTTCTGATAGCCGATTGAAAGAAGCTTGCCTGTTCTGACAGATGCTTCATACATAGCCTTTGCTTCTGCATAAGTCTTAGCCATGGGCTTTTCACACATTACGTGCTTGCCTGCCTCAAGTGAATCAATTGTGATAAAGCTGTGTGAACGGTTGGGAGTACAAACATGAATTACATCAATTGTTTCGTCCTTGATAAGATCTTTGTAGTCTGTATATGTCTTTGCATCGGTTGTGCCGAATTTCTTTGCAGCTTTTTCTGCTCTTTCGGGAATAATGTCACAGAATGCAACCATTTCAACTTCGGGAATTTTTGCGAGATTGGGCATGTGCTTTCCGTTAGCAATACCGCCGCAACCAACAACGCCGATTCTTACTTTTTTGTCCATAAAACAACATCCTTTCAGGATAAAATTATACACCTATATAATAAAACAATAAAAAATAAAAAACAAGTTTTTATTAAAATATGGAATGTATAAAAATACATAAAAAAATTGTGCAGAATCAACAAAAGGATTCTGCACAAAATATTATCCCACATTCAATATATACAATTTTATTTTTTCAAAAAATTCATCACTGTTATAGAGATTTCTGAACTTTTCATCAAGCTGAGCAATTCTGTCTTTGTCGAATGAAACGTTTTCATTCTTATCATCACACATTGCATACATCTGCGATGCAACAGACTGAATTTTATCATAGCCGATACTCTCAATACCGTTTACGGCTTCTTTCGGCAAAGGTCCGCCGTTGTGTCTGAAAAAGTATGAAAGACTTTCTGACGTCACATCTTCATCAAAATAGAACAGTGCATACACTTCCCTGCGCCATTTTTCTGCGTTTTCATATTCTGCATCAGGATTTTCCGACTTTTCAATCTGATGCTGTAATACACACATAACGCCCTCACAAAGCTCTTTTGCATCGGCATTCTGTACCTTTTCAGGTGTGAGAGATGTATATTTTTCAATCAATTCAGAATATCTTTTAAGTTGTTCATGCTGCTTTTCCATTATTTCATTTTTTCTTTTTACGGCTTTTGACGCTTTGATGCAAACAAACACCGTAACAATAATCAGAACAAGCAGAACTACCCACATATACCAGAACTGTGTTATTGATTCAAGCATAATTAATCCTCCATAAGAGCTTTGTAAATATCGCCTTTTTTAAGGCTTGTTTCCTTAGCTGCTTTTTTTGCAGCTTCACTTGCTGACATACCTTCTGACAGATACTGCTTTGCAAGGGCTATACCGTCTATTTCTTCTTCCTGAATTTCTTCCTTTTTCTTACCTTCAATGATAAGCACATACTCACCCTTGAGCTTTACACCTGTGTACTTTGCTGCAGCTTCTGACAATGTTGTATGCTCAACGGATTCGTGAATTTTTGTAAGCTCTTTGATGATTGCGATTTTTCTGTCCCCGAAGAACTCAAGCATATCACGGAGTGTTGCCGCAAGCTTATGAGGTGCTTCATAGAAAAACATTGTGCGTCTTTCGTCTTTGACTTCTTCAAGATGTTCTCTTCTTTTCGGCTTATTGCCAGTAAGAAAGCCCTCAAAAGTGAACCTGCCAACATCCATACCGCTGATTGCGGCAGCTGTGATTATTGCAGAGGGTCCGGGCACGGAAACGACATCAATTCCGTGTTCATGGCAGAGTGCAACAAGGTCTGTGCCGGGGTCTGAGATTGCAGGCATACCCGCATCCGTCACCAATGCACAGTCTTCACCGTCAAGTATGCGTGAAATGATGTGAGAGCTTTTCTGAGCCTTATTATGCTCATAATAGCTGACCATCGGTTTCTTTATTTCAAAGTGATTAAGAAGCTTTACGGTGACTCTGGTGTCCTCTGCTGCAATAAAATCTACTTCTTCAAATGTTTTCACGGCTCTGGGTGAGAAATCGCCCAGATTTCCTATGGGAGTACCCACTACATAAAGTTTTCCGCTCATTCTATAACAACTTTCCTTTTCCCGTTTTTGTTTGTGGGGTAAACTCTTATTCTGCTTATGTAATCGATATTCACAGCCTGCAGATTACCGTCTTTGCTTTCAAGTTCTACCCAACCGTCAGCAACAGATTTTACGATTCCGTCTGCAACTGAACCCGAACCGAGATTGATAAGACAATCTTTACCGATAAATTTTTCAATCATATGATTCATGTCGATATTACCTCTTTTTCTTTTCTTTATTCTGAGAATATGAAGTATTCTCTGCACCTTTTTTCTTTGCAGAAGCATAATTATTATAATCACCCATAGTATTATAAGACCTGTGTTCTGCATTATCCGGCACCGTCCTTTCGGTATGTGCCGATAATTTCAAGCATTTCTGCTGATTCTTTACCGTCAGCACCCTCGATATGAAGCTCAGGTTCAACTATAACACCGGGATTCCTGCCGAGCTTACCTTCAACAAGAACAAGCCATGGGGACAAACCGTCACGCTGAGAAACAAAACGAAGTCTTTTGGGCTCAATTTTCACTTTCTGCATCGCACATGTCAGTTCAAAAAGTCTTTCGGGACGGATGCACATACAAAGTCTGCCACCGAATTTCAAAAGCTTTGATGCGGCTGTGCACACATCATCAAAAGAACAGGTTATACCGTGTCTTGCAATTTTTGCACTTTCCTCACTGCTTTCGATTCCCGCATTTGCCTTTGTATAAGGCGGATTCATAGTAACGACATCAAACTGCCCTTTAGGAAACTCTTTCGGCAGCTCCCTTAAATCGCAGTTAAAGGGCTTGATTTTGTCAAGACTGTTAAGTTCTAAGGAACGGCAGAGCTGGTCATAACCGTTTTGCTGAATTTCTGCGGTATAAATCTCTTTGCAAAGTCCCTCCCGAACCCAATAAAACGGAATTATACCGCAACCTGTACCGAAATCACAGGCAGCTGCTTTTTTTGAGGGAGAAGCAAAATCTGCCAGCAAAAGTGCATCAGTCCCGAAGGTGTGAGCCTTCGAGACTATGAGTTTGAGTTCGTTATTTATATATTCAATATGTTCGTTTTCGTTAATTTTCATATGTTTCTTTAAAGAATTCAAGATGCGCAGCAACCCTGAGAGTCTTTCTTGCATCTGCTGCATTTACTTTGCCGTCAAGATTAACGTCTGCTGCAGTGTAATATGCACCTGTAAGCTCATCAATTTTTGCGGAAGCACGCAGAATAAGTCTTGCATCGGCTGCGTTTATTTTTCCGTCAGAATCAATATCACCTGTAACGCTTACATAATAATTTGTCACATTTCCGTCGGGAGTTTCATGATTCAATCTGCAACCTGTGCCGATATAATCCTCTTCATTCACAAATTGATTATTTTCATCATAAACAACAAAAGAACTGCTGTTTGTAAAATATGAAAGGAAATCACCTATAAGCATATTTCTTGCAACATTTGAAATCAGAAGATTTTCATGATCAACCTTTATAACGGTGGATTCTACGGGAATTATTTTATAAATTTTGTTTGAAGGCAGGGGGTCATCACCGATATTGCCGTTTCCGTTACTGTCGCCGAATACCACGATCGTCACATATTCATATCCGCATTCCGTACAGATATATTTGACCTGAGCAGAAAGACCGTCTGCAGATTCTTTTATTATCTCATAGGTATCGGGATATGTATGATCCGTTTTTCCGATCATTGTCGGAACAGATTCCTTATCACAAAGTGTGCAGACTTTGTGTTTAAGACCTGTTGCTGAACAGGTTGGCTCTTTTGTGATAATCCATTCATCAGTATAGGAATGTGCATCGGGAGCTATGTTTATCGGGTAGACATCTGTTCTTTCATCACAATAAAGACAATGCTTTGACATCTCACCTTCTGATATACAATCAGCTTCTTTATCAACCGTAAATTCTTCGGAGAATGTATGCTTATCGGGAATTGCAGGAATTGCAGTTTCTTCAAACGGTGCATCGCAAACAGTGCAATGACGTGATTTTACACCGTCTGATGAGCAGTTTGGCTCTTTATCAACTGTCCATTCATCACTCAAAGTATGATTACCTGTTGCAGGTATAGATTTCTGTTCTGCGTCACTGCCGCACAGATCACAGGATGCAACCATCATTCCTTCTTCTGCACATCCGGGAAGAGTTACAACTCTCCACTGAGAATTTTCACTTACAACATGCTTTCCGCTGTCGGCAGGAATTTCTTCATTACCGAAAAATTCATCACAATGCTTGCACTGATATGCTTTTTCACCTGTGGAAGAACAGGTTTCTGCAGTTACTACAACATAACCGCCTTTTGCTTCATGAGCCTCAGGATCTGCAGGGACCTCAGTTATTTCGGCAGATGAATTGCAGGCATAACAGATTCTGTATTTCACACCGCCTGCAACACAGGTCGGTTTCGGATCAAAAGTCCAGAAAGATGATAACTGAGAATGTTTATCGGGATTTTTGGGAATTTCAACGATTTCTTTGTCACTGCAGACTATACAGCTTCTGTACTTGGTACCTGTAGCAGAACAGTTTGCATCCTTTATAATGATGTAATCACCTTCATTAGCATAAACATGGTTTTCACATAATCCGTTATCAGCCATTGCAGTTTCGGAAACTGTATCAACCTGAGCAAATGCTGCGCCAATCACTACAACGCCAAGAACTGCAATTATTCCTGTTGTGACAAAACTTATAAGCCTTTTCATACTTATCATCCTCCGTATACAGAATTATTTTATCATGTAAAGTTAATTAAGTCAACAAAAATAAATAAAAACATATTGTACAAAAAAGCCTTTTGTGGTATCATGTCTGCGGTGATAATATGGTGAAAATTCTATTTGAAGACGAGCATATAATTATCTGTGAAAAGGAAGTGGGTATGCTGTCCGAAGATTCTTCTGACGCAGAAAGTCTGCCAAAGGCTTTAAAAACGCAGACAGGCAATGAAATATTCACACTGCACAGGCTTGACAAACCTGTCGGCGGGGTTATTATGTATGCAAAATCAAAAAAAAGTGCCGCCGCTTTCTCTGAAATCATTGCAAACAACCTGCTTGAAAAAACTTATCTTGCCGTAACAGACGGACATCTCAAAGAAAAGAACGGCGAAATGCGTGATCTGCTGTTTAAAGACTCACACAAAAATAAAACTTTTGTTGTAAAACGTATAAGAAAAGGTGTGAAAGAAGCTGTTCTCGATTACGAAGTTCTGCAGGAGTCAGATGCGATGTCTTTTGTAAAAGTAAAACTCAGAACAGGTCGCTCGCATCAGATAAGAGTTCAGTTCGCATCTCGGAAAACACCGCTTACAGGTGACGGGAAATACGGAAGCCACAACAACAGATGTACGATTGCGTTATGGTCACATTCGTTGTCATTCAAGCATCCGTTTACAAACGAAACAATGACCGTTTCTTCTATGCCCGACATGAATATTTATCCCTGGAGTGAATTCAGAACAGAAAGTGAAATGTAAGTTCTTTTCCGCATCTGGGACAGGTTATCTGCTTTCGGTGTTTTCCTTTTTTTAAACGCAAAAATTCACCGCAACCTCTGCAGGTTCTGAATCGGTGTGTTTTAAAAAATTTAAAGCGTAATTTCATGTGTTCAATATACGGATTCCATGCTTTCAGAAACTGTTCGAACTTAAAATTTTCGTTATATCTTTTCTGGATATTTTTTGACATAATGCGGAAAACTGCATACGCAAGTACAGCATATTGCAAAACTGATGCCACAATATACCCTACAAGAAAAAACCGAAGAAAAATTTTAATAAAGGCAAAAATACCGTAAATGACCAAAAGCCCCACTGTCAATTTATCAATTCCGTTTCTGCCTGCCATGAAATTCCTGAGTTTTAAAAGAAAATTATGCATTTTTTCACTCTTTTCTGTATCTGTTCATATTATATAATTGACTTTGCTCGAAAATAATATTATAATTTGTTAGTATTTGTTTATTATGAGGTGCATTTATGATATATAACAATATTCTTGAAGCAATGGGGAGCACTCCCCTTATAAGACTTTCAAAAATCGTTCCTGAAGATTCAGCTGAAATCCTTGTAAAGTACGAAGGTCTGAATGTGGGCGGTTCAATCAAAACAAGAACTGCTTTCAATATGATAAAAGAAGCCGAAAAACAGGGAAAAATCAATAAAGATACTATCATCGTTGAGCCGACCAGCGGTAACCAGGGAATCGGTCTTGCACTCGTCGGTGCAGTCAAAGGCTACACAACAAAAATCATCATGCCCGATTCCGTAAGCATTGAACGCAAGAAACTTGTTGAACATTACGGTGCAGAGGTTATTCTTGTTCACGATGACGGTAACATAGGCGAATGTATTGAAAAATGCGTTCAGACAGCAATGAAACTGGCAGAGGAAGACAGCAGAGTTTTTATTCCTCAGCAGTTTGAAAACGAAGCCAATCCCACTGTACACAGACATCATACAGCACTTGAAATTCTTGAACAGACAGCGGGAACAATTCACGGTTTCTGTTCAGGCATCGGTACAGGCGGAACAATAACCGGTATCGGTGAAGTACTCAAGGCTCAGAATCCTGACATTGAAATATGGGCTGTTGAACCGGAAAACGCAGCAATTCTTGCCGGCGGAAACATCGGAACGCACCTTCAGATGGGTATCGGTGACGGGCTTATTCCGCCGATTCTCAACACGGAAATTTATAACAACATCTGCATAATTACCGATGATGAAGCAATAGGCACTGCAAAAGCTCTTGCAAAAGAAGAAGGACTTATGTGCGGTATTTCAAGCGGCACAAATGTTGCAGCCGCATTGAAACTTGCAAAAAAACTCGGTAAAGGAAAAACTGTTGTAACTGTTCTTCCCGATACTGCAGAAAGATATTTCTCAACACCTCTTTTTGATTAAAAAACATGCTAAAATACCTGCCGGATGCAGTGATGCATCCGGCTTTTTTATATAATATTACATTTTTATTTAATGAAAATTAAAATTTCAGATGCTTTCAAGATTTGCAGAACATCTTAGAATAAGTCTTGCATCGGATGCGTTTACGGCATTATCCTTGGTCACATCAGCAGCGATAAGTCCGTCTGCAGTCAATTCTCCGATTCTTGCAGAATAACGGAGAACAAGACGTGCATCGGCTGCCGTTATCTGCCCATCACCGTTAACATCACCGGGCATTATATCCATAACGGTTATCTCTGCTGAAAATGCAGATGCAATACTGTTTGCAGAATCTTTGACTGCACAGAAAATTTTATAAATACCTTTTTCCGAAAAAGTTATAACACTTTCAGAATCCTGAGAATACGCACCGTTTTTTACTACCTTATTATCCTTAAAAACAGTAAAACAGTATAACGGATTTCCTGTTCCTCCTGACGCTTTTATTTCACATACAACCTGACCGCCTGTTGTAACTGACAATTCACTGACAGTTACAACGTCAATACCCAGAGCATTGTAAACCGTGACTTCTTCGGAACTGATCTCTTCAGATGACGAATAAGAATCTTCAAGATAAACCTTTAATACATAATTTCCGGCTTTTTCAGGAATATATGACAGTGTGTTCAGGAACGAAGATCTCTCAAAGAGCAATTCTCCATTATGATACACTGAGTACATATAAAACACAGAATCCGAACCTGAAACTGTATCAACGGTCCAAGTTATTTTTTCATAAGCATAAGTATATTCATCAACGTCGCTTTTAACAGAATCAATCTGCAATTTATTATGAACAACAAAGTTTCCGCTGTAACCGCTGATTTCTCTTTCATCACTTGTTAACACTTCAACGAAGAAATAGTATACACCGGGCTTATCCGGATTGTAGCTGAAAGTGTTTTTGGTCATATGATGCAACTGGGAATATATTTTTTCACCTGAGTCATCATATAAAGAAAACTTATACATACAAGTCACATCAGCAGAAACACTGACAGAACACGAAACAGGATTTCCGGTCTGAACAAAATCATCGCTGATTTTGATTGATTCAATTTTGACAGGAATAATCTCCTCTGTAACTTTTTCTGCATAATCAAGAGATATCCAACCCTCAGAACCGTTATAGGATATTCTTCCCCATCCGCTGAGAATAGCTGTTACAACAACAACCGTGCCATTACCGAGCACTCCTATAACTTCACCGTCAACAGCCGATTTGCGGACATTAAGTGCAGATGCAGTGATTTTATATTCAACAGGTTCAAACGGAGTTTCTTCCGGAGGATCTTCAATGGGAGATGCAGAATAGCTGCCGTTTACGATTGTATATGTTCCTGTGAATGATGAATCTTCTTCTTTTTCCGATGATTTATATTTCATCTCGGATGCTTTCACATAATAACCTTCCTGTGTTTTTAACCATGCAGAGCCGACAGAATTAACACCTGAATGAGTAATATAAAGACGATCGCCATTATTTACATAAGCGACAATATTATTTCCTTCTGAAGGTTCAAGTCGCAAGGGAGTTCGTGTATCATTCTTCGCATTTACGGTATAGGTTGCATTTGCAGTTTCAGCTGTGTTCCTGAATTTAATCGTTTCAGCGGAAAATTCATCAAAAGCGGTAAGATTATTACTGAAAATGTAGTGACCGGTGTTTGTTTTATACCATGTAGCACCGAAGTTGTTTTTTCCCTGATATGTAATATACAGAATTGTCCCTTTTTCCAGACGTTTGTATAAATCACTGCTTCCGCTGGGATAATTTCTGAGTGCAGTTCCGCCTGCAGATTCATCAGAAACAACATAATATGAATATATTTTTTTCTTTGTTGAGTTAAAGACGTCAACATCTGCCGTCGGATCATACACATTCGGGTCATCAGGTCCTACAGGAGGTTCATCGTTTGCGAAAAAGTTATCATCCTCAACAGAAACAGACGGCGATACAACATACCAATACGCTGTGAGGTTTTCAATCTGCTCATCCTGTGTTTCACCCACAATTGTGGATTCAATAAGCGGGATTCTGCCGCTTGGTGCATTTTGTGCAGGATCTGCCACATAAAAAGTATCATATTTTTTATTGTAGTCACACAGCAGAACAGCATGGCTCTGACCATTCATTCCACCGTTATAAATTACAACACCCTGAGGATTGAGTTCAAGTAATTTCAACAATTCTTCTTTGTTGTCAACTTCGGCAGAAAAATACCCATGTCCTATTGTAATATTATAGCACGTATAATTCCAACGAAGTCCCGTTCCTTCTATCCATGCAATTTGACGGATATTTTCTTCTGTTATATTCTCCCAGTCATCATATTCTGAACAAATTGCAGTCCTGCGCATCAGCATTGCAGCACTGGCAAGAGTACAGGTTATTGATGTCTGCTGTTTAAGAAACACATTTTCTGCATTAAGATCACTATAAGTTACCGCAGACGCTGTTATTGCTGATGGAAAAACACTTAATGGTGTTAAAACTGTTAAAATTACCAATAAAATGCTTACTATATATTTAACAGATTTTGACATAACTCACCTTTAAAATTCATAATATTACAATTTAATTTTAATTTATTTTGGTAAAAATGTCAAGTGCAATATAAGGAAAAAGGCAGGTGCCGATTAAAGCACCTACCTTAATATTAAGTTTTAGCCGCCGAACAACTGTCTGAAGAATTCGGCAATTTTGTTAAAGAATTCCTGGATAAGCTTGATAAGTCTTGCAAAACCTGAGAGTGTTTCGTTGGGAGGACCACCGTCGTCCATAAGAGCACTGATGTAATTCATGATATTATCTGTATCTTCAAACATATCAGTTATACTGAAATCAACTCTCTTGAATCTTGATCCAAGTTCATCAGCGATAGGAACAAGGAATCTGATGATGTAATAAAGAATATTCATTACAATATCGGGAGCATCAGCTTCGTTTGCTTTCATGTTAAGATATGTGAAGATTTCAAGTAACAAATCATCATTATCCTGTTTATCATCAAGTTGAGCAAAGCCGATAAGGAAGTTTGCAATATTTACTGCATTATCCTCAAAGAAGAGTGTATCTGTAACAAGTCTGAAAATAAGTGTTATCAGGTCAGCACCGCCACCTGTATCCAGGTATACGTATCTGTTGCCTGAAACAGAAGTTCTGCCCTGAACAGTACCGGCACAAAGTGTTGTAAAGTCAATAAACGGAAGCTTAATGCTGAGAGTACCGACTGCATAAACATCTTCTGTTACAGTCTTCATCACCATTTCACCGATAACATTTCCTTCTTCATCAAACTGCTCATTTCCATCAGCATCAAGAGTAGGTTCAAATACTTCTTTTTCTACTTCCTGAGTGCCAACCACAAGGTTTGAGTTTTCAATATCAAATGAAAGTGATTCGCCGAGAAGTCCCTCAAGCAACTGGTTAACAAGCTGGTTAAAGTCAACGTCAAGAGGAAGTGAAAGGTTAAGTGCCATATCACCGATACGGATATTTGCAAGAAGTGAATTAACAATGGGGTAAGCATCTACCAACGGTGAAAGTATATCAAGAAGAACATATGCGAAGTGAGCGATATTATTTACAACACCGTTAAGACCGCCGATTGAAATAAAGAACAACAGATTGGGAATAAGATTGAGAACCACATCGACCGGGTTTTCAAATACACTTTCTGCAAGACCGATGATAGGCTTGAGCAGATAGTAAATTGCATCACAATTCTGAGCTACTTCGGATTCACCGTTAAATACCTTTTCAAAGTATGTTTTGAAGCTTACAAGACCGTTTGTTGCACCGAGTGTTTCCATAAGAGGAATCCATGCGTAGTGATAAACTTCGTAGCTGGGAATGTTGACAAGACCAACTTTTGCATCTTCACTACTCTTAAGAAGCATGAGGTCGTCACCCATGAAGATGAACTTAATAAGGATTGCAAAGGGAGAAAGGACTGCAGAAGCAGCTTTCAGGAAGATTTCAGCGTCTGAATACTTAGCCTTGATTGCAGGATTGTTATAACCCCAGTCATAAGCGAACAGATTTACTGTTTCTTCTATAGTTTCACCTGTGGGCTCTCCTGTCTCTTCATCAATAACATCATTCTCAACAACACCGGTCTTATAGAATGTTGCATCAGTGAACTTTTCAGTTTCTGCAGCTTTTGCAAGAAGTTCTTCATAGAGTGCATTATCACCGGCTGCCAAAGCTCTGTTAGCTTCGTTTCGGTAATTTGCACCTGTCTGAATATCTTCATAAAGCTTTGTATAAACAGATTTAACTGTAACAGTTTCACCGTTTTCATCCACATAAGAACCGCTTGTTTTTGCGTCATTACCGAATTCATAGATAAGAGCATCTGCAAGTGCCTGCTTGGTTATCTGAACACCAAGTGCCGCATCAAGGATTGCCATGATATCGATATCTCCGCCAAGATCTGAAAGAAGACCGTAAAGCATACCTGCAAGATCACTGATCATATCGTTGGTGAAGAGCAGTTCAGTAACCATATCCTCAAGGAAGCCGCCGAGTGATTCCATGCCGTCCATCTTAAGCATTGCAAATACATCTTCTACAATGTCATTGAGATTATCAACGATATATTCAGCTTGGTCCTTTGTCCATTTTTCTGTATAAAGGATTGCAGTACCGTATGTGTAGTCATTATGTGCTTCAGCGGCACCAAGAATCTCTTCTGCATGATAGTCGATCTGATGAATATCATAAGCATAGTCGTCACCGACAACAACATTGCCGTTTTCATCTACCTTATAAAGTGAACCGAATTCATTCTTATAAAGCAACTCAAGAAGAGCAGCGAGAGCAGCATCGGGATGAAGAGCAACGTTATCTATGATGTCCTTAAGCTTAAGACCCGCGAAGAGCTCATCATTAAGTGTTTCATCATCAAGTCCGAAAGCATCAAGCAATGTGTAATCACTTGTGAAGCTGCTACCTGAATAAGGTCTGTACATAACAGCTGATAAAATATAGCGGAAGAGGAAAACAAGCACAAGACCTGTAGTTTCCATCTGAACTACTTTATTATTATCGTATATGTTAATAACTTCTTTTTCAAGCTTAATATATTTTCTTACACCTTCGCCCCAGTTACCGTCATTAGTGGTAATTGTGCTGTATCTTCCGCAGTTTGTCTCAGTTACAAGAGTACCTATTGCCTGAAGCTTATAATCCATGATGGGAGGAAGCGCTGCTTCAGCTGAAAGAGTTACAACATCACGAACATGGCTGTAATCACCTGAATCAAGAATATCTTGGGGAAGATTCTCTTTTGCTGCAACCTTATATGTTACCTCGCCTTCATCTGTTGTTACTGTGTATTCATAATATTCAGTAACAGCTTCGACAAAGGTTATCTTGTCTTCTTCAGTTAACTCAGTTTTAACTTCGCCTTTCCAGTCTTTCCAACCGATTTCATTGCATACTGCATATTCGGTAATATTGCCGTTTGCATCAATACCGGAAATCTTTGTTGTAAACTCTGTAGTATCCTGATACAAGCTCATTTCTCCTGCAGAGCTTATGTATGCTTCTGATACGGGAATATTATGTATGTCAGGATTATACAATGCCATTCCGGGTTTGTAAACACCGCTTTGACCTTCTGCATGATAACCTACAATGGGAATACCAGTGTCAACATCAATACCAATAAGTTCTATAATACCCTGAAGTGAATCAAGGAAACCAATCGTATCATCACCAAGCAACTCACTAAGTTTCAATGTATAAACGGTTGCTTTTGCACCAAACATGATAGCATGAGAAATTCTGATGGGTATCTCTATACTATTTACGGCGTTAAGAACGATACCTGAAGTAAGGAAATAAGACAGATTGGGAAGAAGACTGAGTACTGTACTGATGGGGTCAACAAGAACTGTTTCCGTAACCCAATTAAGGAGAGGATTCAGAATACCATTATTCAGGAAGTTTGAAATTGTATTGGGATTTCTGGAACTGTCTGATCTGATAGCATCAGCAGCAGCTTCAAACTCTCTGCCGGTAAGAAGTCCGTGATCAGCCTTATTTATACCGAGAACCTGGAAAACAGGAAGTAAGATTCTATCATAATAGTTATGTGTAATACTGTCATCATTAAGAATGAGTGAAAGTGGTGTCAACAAAACATCTGCAACCTTGATAGTTGATGCAGAGTTACCAAGCAAAACAGCAAGCAACGGAGCAAGAGGTGCAAGAATTGCATCAAGAGCCTTGAGGAACTTATCCTTATCACCGTTTATACCCCATTCAAGCTTTGAGAAATCAACATCTTTCCAACGCTGTTCACAATATCCGTCATTCTCACTACCGATTGCAGCGTAATCACCGGTATCGATATCACCTGATTCTGTTATACCGCCCCTTGCTGCTTTGAGCATATCGTGCATTTCTCTGAATTTCGGGAAAGTTGTGGTATAGCCGTAGCTATCATTGAGATAACCGTACTTATTCCATACAAATGCCATACCTGCAGGAGTCAGGGTAATACCGATACTTGCAAGTGCAGCATAAATAGTAGCCTGCCAACCTGCACCCTGGTCAACAACGAAGTCAACGATATCATCAAGACCGGACCAAACATCTTCAAGAGTTTCATTAATAAACTGGTCGGTGAGCATTCCGTCGATAAGTTCACTTACCATGGGGTAAAGCATCTCAACAAGCATATTGATGATACTGTCCTGGAACAGCATATCAGAAATAAAGAGGTTAAGAACATCCTTGGGTGTTTTTGCCTGCTGAGCCTTGATAGGATCGGACAATGTCAGGAATGATTTAACAATACCGCCAAGCTTTTCATTTGTAAGAAGAGAGTCGATAGTAGAAACGATAGATGTAACACCGTAAGCATCAACCTGATATACAACATCATTACCTGCATTATCCTGATACTTTGAATATGTATGCTTAGGCCAGTAAAGCGGATTTGCCGGCAGATCTTCTCTGATAATCGGAGTTAACTGCGTAACAAGATGCATATAGCTGTACGCACTCTGACCGAAAACAGCAATCTTTGCAGCATTTGAAAGAGAATTAAATAAATCATAATGCTCCATTATATCATTATAATGAGAGCTTATAAGCTCATGATTTTTTACATTCTTAAGAAAACCGTCTGCATAGTATCTCTGGAAATAACCGTTGAAAGCTGTCTGCATTGATACAAGATCTCTTCTTATATTATCTGTAGAAGTTCTGTCTTCCGTAATAATATAACCGCCGTTATAATACTGCGGAATCAGACCTGAATCATCATACTGTCTTTCAGTTAACCATTCAACAGTAAAATGTCTTACTGTCAAGGGCTGGTTAACAAGAGTTTCTGTAGTAAGAACTGTGTCAACATCTGTATAACAATGGAATGTGTAACTATGGAACCAGCTGCCTGAGTTAACTGATGTACAGTTACCGCTGAAATAGTCGATAATGGTTGCGACATTACAATAATCGTAAAGAGTAATGAAGTTATAACCTTCACCGTATTCTTTCATCCAACTGTCGCTGACATCAAGTTCCTCAACTTCGCCGTCAACAACTCTGTATGTTTTTTCAGGTGAACGGCCTACAATCTTACCGACTGCATCTTCAACGTATGTATAACCGTCAAGGAAGAGATAGTTACCGTCATCGCCCTTTGTGAACTTAAGAGCATTGGCAACCTCATCTGCAATCATGGGAATTGTGTATAAGCCTACACCGTATTCCGTACTCATAAGTTTATCGACAATTGAAAGGTATTCTCTTGCGGCATTTCTGATTGTACCTGCTGAGTTGTCCTTTGCCGTTACCTTATGATCATAAGAAATTGCACGGATGGGATTTTCGTTATCATCTGCATACTTATATTCATCAGATGAATTGGAAAGCTCGTAATGATCCATGTCACCGACAATTGAGGTAACAGGGAAACCGTTTTCATCAGTTTCAACAACATAAACTGAAGTGAAACCGCTGTTATCGGTTCTGTACTTGAAGAATGAGTAAGCAAGTGTTCTGTATGAAATATCTTCAGCAAATGCAACAAGGCTTACAGATAAAGCCGAGAAAAGCATCAGAACTGAAAGAAAAACACACAAAGTCTTTTTCAACATCTTCATATTCTTGTCCTCCTTTTTATTTTGAAAATTCAAAATACGGAAAATTCAGTGCAGGTTGCAAAGACTCGTTCACAAAATATTCACAAACTACACCATAATATAGTCCATGCTTATTATATAAAAAATACTATAAATTTTCAATAGGTATTTTGAAAAATTCTGAATACAAAGCAAGTTTTTGCATTTTTTCACAGAAAGTATCGGAATATTTTATGTATTATGATGAAAAACAAAAAAATACTTGATTTTGAAATAAGAAAGTAGTATTATTTATCAGTAATTTAATGCCGGTGTGATGGAATTGGCAGACGTGCTGGACTCAAAATCTACTTCGTGTGTTCCCGTTCCTATTTCGGCAAGCCCTTATATATCAACGTTTTTCCCATTTTATAATTTAATAATTTTCTCGATTGACCTCCATTTTGACCTCCATTTTCCGGAGAATGATTTTTGACGGTTGAACGATAAAATATATGTGCCGGTGTGATGGAATTGGCAGACGTGCCAGACTCAAAATCTGGTGGTAGCGATACCGTACCGGTTCGACCCCGGTCACCGGCACCATCCCGAAATCCTTTATTTATCAAGGGTTTCGGGACTTTTTTATGCCTTTTTCCCTCGCAAAATCCGTTGTTACAGATATTGCAGAAACCATATTTTTATAATATTTTTTAGATTTTTGACACCTCATAAACCCATATATATCAAGGCTTCTGAGATTTTACGAGGTCAAATGGAGGTCATTTTCCATTATTTTGTAGGAAAATAATCAATAATTGCATTTGCAGAATTGACCTTCGTGCTATAATCAAGGTGAGTATAAATATTTGATGTGGTTGAAATATCGCTGTGACCAAGCCATTCCTGAATGTCTTTTAATGCTACTCCATTGGCATATAAAAGACTTGCACAGCTATGACGAAGGTCGTGAAAACGAATTTGCCTCAAATTATGATTTTTCAGAAAAATTCTGAAATGCTGTGTTATGAAATTTGGGCTTATCAATTCACCTAAATCATTTACATAAATATACTCAAGATAATCCTTGCAATAGCACTTCCCACAAAGCTTTTTATTTATTTCCTGCTTTTCACGAATATTCAGCAGTAATTCCTCAAAGGGCTTAACCAATGGTAAGGTACGATAACTCGATTTTGTTTTTGGTCTGTTTTTCTGAACTACAACCTTTTTTCCATCCATCATTGTTTCGGTGACAATGTGGTTTATAGTAATTGTTTTTCTTTCAAAATCAATTGCTTTCCATTTTAATCCCACAATCTCACTTCTTCTGAGTCCGTAAAAGGCTGCAATTATTACCGCAAGTTCACATGGGTCTCCTTGAATTGCTTCAAAGAGTGCTTCCAACTCCTCTGCATTGTAATAAGAGCTTTCAAACTTCTCTTTCTTCGGTCTTTCAATTTTATCGGCTGGATTTGAATCTATAAGACCGATTTTGTAAGCATGCTGTAGTGCTTTTCTGATATTGGCGTGACGATGAATAACCGTGTTTGCAGAAACACCTTCTACCTTAAGTCCGTAAGTGTAATAATCCTGTATCATCTTTGGTGTAACTTCCCTCAACATTAAATTCGGAAAATGTTTATCAAAGTAAGGATTAACCCTTTTGGTAATTACGACGTTATAAGCAGAATAGGTTGTAACTTCAACATTGGGTTTAATCATTTCAAGCCAACTTACCAAAAATTCAGTAAAGCCAATATCACTTTCAGCGTTTTGATAATTTTTACGCCTTTTAGCTTTCTTTTTTTCAAGCTCTTCAGTTTTTGCTTTTCGGGCTTCGTATAGCATATCTTCAGCCCTTTTCTTGTTTCCTTTTACCTTCAGGTTAGTTGCAAATGAAGGTGTTTGTCTTTTACCTTTTTCGTCTGTATAGCTTAAGACGATATAGTAGTAGTCATTTCTGACTCTTAAGTGTCCCGCTACCATTATTTTTCCTCCTTATAGTTTATTTGGGACACACCTGCCATCGACACTTGCATTATATTATAAAACTGTGCCGACAGCAAATGTGCAAAGTTTTGAGCAGTGGATTTTTACGGGGTCACTGCATCGGGTGTTGATAAATATTCAAGGACATAAGCCTTGGGTATAATATAGCGTTTACCCACATATAAGCTCTTTATAGCACCGTTTTTGAGTAATCTGTAAATTGTTTTATCACTGATACCACCGAGCATTTCGCTGAGCTGTTCCACATTTACAACATCGGGATATTCGGTAAACATAACCTTATAAAGTGATTTCAAATCTGTTTTATTCAAAATATAATCCTCCATTTCTGTAAAATAAGAGGTTACGGTGCTTGGCAATAAAAATTCGGTCAATATAAACTGACCGTAACCATTTGATACTTTAATCATCTTGCATCCCTATCACGATTTCTCTGTCTTTCAAGATGACGAGCATAAAAAGCTATTGCTTTATCAATGAAATCCTCAATGAATTTCGGGTCCTTATAGCTTTTGAAATATTTCTGTACCTTTTCTACGGGTACACGCACAGCATCCTTTTGATTAGGCTTCAGTTCATTCATAATCTCATTAAAGCTATCTTCAGTAAGAACACCATCATTAAGTTGCTTCCTGATTCTCTGTGCTTGCGAAACCGTTGGTGTAACTTCATCATTAACATAATAAGAATACAACGATTTCTGTAAGTCCTCCGGGAAGTAAGACAATTCAACAGCAGGACTGATACCAATTCTGCCTTCATCAACAAGCTTCAAAAGCTCGGGAATAAGATAAGTCAGGCGGATATACCTTTGTACTGTTCTGCCACTTTCATTTTCAGAGATTTCATCCCTTGATAACTTATGGACATTTTGTCCATAAGTTTTTCCACGGTGCTTTATGGCATCGTTTTTCATTTTGTAGGCAAAAGCCTTTTCACTCGGCAGGGTGTCCCTTGAACAGATGTTGTTATCCACAACGGCAATGATGATGTCATCCTTACTCAGTTCATTAATAATGGCAGGTACTGTTTCCAGCCCTGCCGTTTTTGCCGCCTCAAATCTCCTCTGACCTGAGATTATAATATAACCGCCGTTTTCCTTATCAGGAGCAAGCATAAGCGGTGTGTAAATACCGTCTGCCATTATGCTCTCGGTAAGCTCATCAAAAGCTTCATCTTTTCTCACCTTAAAAGGATTGTCGGGGAAAAGGTGAAGTTCCGAAATGTTAATAGTTGTAATATTGTTAGTCATAAGTTTTACCTCCATAAATTTAATATAGTTATCTTTCGTATTGTTTTTGCTGTACCCGTTCTCTCTGTGGGAAATACCACTCTCTTATGAGTGATTTTTCTGCTTCAATTTTCATTTCAAGTTCAGGTCTGTCTTTAATAATTCGCTTCGCAATTTTAGATTTATCACGAAGCATAGCGATTTTACTTGTAAGAGCATCACGTTCAGCAATGAGATTTTCTTTCTTCTCCGGGTCGTTGCAACGCCTTATCTGATTATAAATTTTATTACGCTGTGTTTTCAGCTCTTCAATACGGGTGTCGGTTTTCAAAATGAAATTATCAACGTCCGAGAAATCATAAAGTTTTTCACTTAATGCAAGTTCAATCTGACTATTCATAAATTCCATTCTCGGTTTTGAATACCTCATCTGTGGTGAAAAAGGATGAGGGTTATATTCATTCTTTTCTGCTATTGCACCAATAAAGAGTAATGCAAGAAACAAAAGTGAAATCACAGGAGCCTGAAGAACTGCAGCACCCACAAGTGCATGTGTAAACTGCTTAATCGTTCCGTCAAAATTTTCATTGAACCGATAATTAAAATCAGATTCTTTAAAAACCACACCTTTGTATTCATAAACAAAAGTTGTGTAACGAAGTTGTTTATTTGTGTAAAGATAATTGCGATAATTTCTGTCAGCTACAAATTTATCCTGCGAATAAATTCGTTCTCTGATTTTTTGGTAGGTGTAATCTTCACCGAGATTTGAAAGCTTAACGGGATATTTATCTGTCCTGAAACCGATTGCTTCATCCTTAAACCAATAACCTTTACTGCTCATAATTTTGAAAAAGATTTGTTCATTATGACTTTTTTCGATAGCATAATCCAAATCTTCACACATATAATCATATTTTGTTTTGATGCCTTTTTTCTGAGCCATATAAGTATTGTAAGGCACTCGTTTACCTTTTGGTTTTTCAATTACGGATAATCCGTGCTCACGACAAACAGCATCACTCGTTCTTCTGAACTCATAATACATTGCTTCATTCTCATTCATTTTTCTTCCGTCTGTAATTGAAACAGAATTTATAACGATATGACAATGAACACAATTTGCATTAAGGTGTGTTGCAACGATGAGTTCATAATCTTCACCCCACATTTTATTTGCAACTTCCATTGCAACCTGCTGTGCTTCTTCGGGAGAAACTTCACCGGGCTTGAAAGAAATATATGCGTGATAAGCGAGAACATCATCTGTCTTTCCGTAAATTTCTTTCGTATCAATCATTTGCTGAACTGCAATATCAGGGTCGCAATTTATTCCTTCAACGAGAAGCTTCTGTTCGTTTTCAAGATTTATTTTCTCTTCATCGGCAGCATAATGAAGTGTATCAATTAAATCTGCATACTTTGACAAGTCTGTTTTGTTTTTATTTGAAGCATAATCAAGAACTCGTGAAAGATTATCTTTGACTGCCCATATTCTCGTTACAGCCATTTCAGATTTTCCTTTTTACCCGGTTTGAAAAATTCTGCGATGTCACTTTCAAGATTTCGGATTTTATCCAAAGCATTTTTACATTCATCACGGTCAATAAAGCCGATTGTATTTGCTTTAGCTGTAAGCTGATTAAGATTCGTGCCGACTCTGCGAAGCTCAATAATGAACTTCTTATAATCAACAGGCGGAGCTTCAACAATCCTTGTTCTTAAAATTAAAGCACGAATAATATCGCTTCTGTTACACATTAATCTCTTACACATACTCTCAAGAACTGCATTTTCTTCTTCATTGAGGTACACATGAAAATCAATATTTCTTTTTCTGTTACTCATAAAATTTTCCTTTCTGTAAATTTTTGTGTTGTAAAAACTACTGTTTTTACGGGATTTGAGGATACAAATCCAATGCTTGCTAAACTTCGGACATATATAAAAGAATGTCAAAGGTTAGTCCTCGTTTACTACTTGCCGAAAAGAAAAAGTGAGTTATTAAAACCCACTTTTTTCTTCACTTATCACTTCACCGGGACCAAAAGGTAAATCAATTTCTTCATTCATTAACTCATCTTCGGGCGGTAAGTTTTTGTTAAAGGTATCTTTTGAAATGCAAAGCAGTCGCTTCGGTGTACCGAACACTCTGACATTTTTAGTACATTCTCCCTTGGAACAAATACTTACACCTTCATTTTTAAGAGCCTTAATAAGAGCCTTTTGTGTTAAAGGAAAGTGTTCACCAACATCATTGCAGGCTTTAATAACGGCAGCATAGGCTTCATCGGATTCAAAATAATAATTGTCATCATCAAAATATCCGATAAGATTTTTCCGCTTTTCAAAAACAGTTTTCATTCTGTCGATAACATTTACCTTACCGACATCAATTAAACTGCGAAGTTTACGCAAGAAAATTTCTGTGGGTTGTTCAGTTTCAGTCAATGACTGTTGTGTGAGAGCAAGCCTTATTAAAATTTCATCAAGCTCATTTAACATTTCACTTTTTCTGTTTTCGGTGATACCGCCGTAATGAATAAGTGTGTCACAGAAAAGCTCAAAACCTATTTTTAAATTTGCAAGGTCATCACATAATCTCGGTCTGATATGAAAATTCATTTCATCAGATTTTGATTTAAAGAATTTTCTGTTAGAGAGAAAAGTGCTTTTAAGTTTTTCCAAAAGTATCTTTTCTCCGTTTTCATTATCGAGATATTTTGCTTTCAGCATTTCCGTTGCAAGAAAAGTGAAGTGCGATAAAATTCCTTCTTCGGCATAGTGCTGATATTTTGTAAGCTCGTAAAGATTTATATCACCGGGTTTGAGTTCAAGAGAAATAAATCTTGTTGTACCACTTTCACCGACATTGGGAAGATACTCAGCCGTCATAATAACATTGCATTGCGGTCTTTTTGCTGCTCTCTGTTTTCCGTTTTTATCAAGAGTACCTCTTGCTTCACGGTTACAGATACCACGGATAAGAGCCTGTGTTGTTGCATCCTGAGTAGATTGCTCTCTGCCTGAGCCGGGATGATAGTCATCAATAACCACAGCACAATCCTTAAGCATGAAGCAATAATTCAAAATACTCTTTGGTGTATCACGAAAGTTCATGGGAATATTATCTTCATTGAACCTGCCGAAGAGAGAATTAATAAGCAATGACAATGTCGTTTTCATTGAACCTGTTTTACCATAAAGCATAATTACTGTCTTTGCTTCTTTACCTGCCTTTGCCATAAAAGTACCGAGAATACTTCCGAGGGTGTAAGAAAGCATTGGGAACATAATATTCTTTGGAGCAACCGAGTAAGGCAAATCTTTCATCAACGAAATTGTTTCCGTTGTATCGGAATCAGTTTTAAAAGAAAAGCCTTTTGTTTTCTCAGTCAGTTCCACTTCACTTTCTTTATTACCCGGCATACAGAACTTCCAACCATCAGCAGTTTCCCACCATCCCGTAGTACCGTAAATTGTTTTTGTATCGGCATATTTTGCAGTTGTCTGTATTGCCTGACGAAGAGTATCGCGGTTGCCGTAGCCTGCTTCAATAACACAATTCATACTCCAATACTCCTGTGCCCAATCAAGCTGAGCAAAATTCTTTAGGGGTACTGTAATTTTACGAAGCGGATTTCCGCTTTCATCGTTACCGATTATTGAAAGGAATCTTTCACTTTCAACTCCATCGGTACGGGTGATATCTTCAACAATTCTTGCAACAAAATTACATAGCTTAATATCAACCTCTTTGCCCCTTATCTCCTTACACACATGGATGCTGTTTTGCCAGATATAAAAGGGATATTCAAAATATTCATTTTCCATTTTTTCACCTCCATTCTTATTTGAATTTTCCGAACATCCGAACAAGCTATTAAAATATTAGAATTAAAGCGTTTTCTTGTACGGGTAATTACCGAACAATGTGGCACAAGGTTCGTTTAAAATCCGAACGCTGAATGCCTTAAACACAAGCAATGTTACGTTTTGTTCGTATGTTCGTATTTTTACATTTTCTTGTAAAATCTTTTTGAGTAAATGTGGATGTTTTTAATCTGTTGGGCATAAAAGTATATTCCTTTTGTTGTTTTTACCTTTGAAACCTTTGATATTAAAGGCTTTTCAGCCTCATAAATATCCACGCCGTGACCTTTTTGAAGCCATAAAGTCTGCATTTCTTTTTCGCTGATTTTCCCTTGCACAGTCGGGACAGTATTTTTGATTTCTGCCTGTTCGTTCAGTTTTCTTTCCACAGCCCTTGCAGGTAATTCTTTCGGTTGCCTCTTGTCCGCTTAAATTTCTGAACAACGCTTTTTCACCGGGCAGTACAGCCTTAATAAAATACTTGCAGATGACATGGCTTGGGGTTATAAGCTGAGGACAGGTATGAGTGTCACCATCATCAAGGAGCAGGCAGTTTTCCTTGTAACAGTTACAGCATTTACCTTTAATCAGCTTTGCAACCTCTTTGAATGCTTGTTTGCTTAACATCAGTTCTATGGTTTTCACCTCCTTTAAAATAAGAACCCGACCCGACGAGCGATCAAAGACTGCGGTCGGGTACCCTGGAACCTTGTTGTTTCACAATAAAAAATCCTGCCCGAAAAGGACAGGTATGTATGTGATGATATAAAAATGTGTCGCAGTATTCACATTACGAAAGTCGGTCATTTTGTTACAGTTACAGCAAGTTCTCATTATGGGAACTTGGACGAGGCGTAACGTTACAGTTACTCCAGTGGGTTAAAATAACCCATTAGTATAACTGTAACAAAAGTTGCCTATCGTTACGATTGTAGTAGGTGTTCAAAAGTAACACTTACCACATCTGTAACAGTTTTACACATCGGCACTGTTCTCTGTGTTGGCACTTCTGTTACGATAAGCCTTTTGCCTGCAGGAGTTACTGCAATACACGGCACCTGACCTTTGGGGAGTGAAAGGCTCACCACAGCTCTTGCATATAGTGTTTTCTCTTCTTTGAAGTCTCTCACGACGTTTAGCTAGACAAGTACCAACATTACTGTTACGGCAATCAAGACAATATTTTATGTCCTTGTTGTAGGTGTAAAAATATTCCTGACAGCCTTTACAGCTTACTCTTAAGATTTTGCAAAACCTCGCAAAGCCTTTTCGGTCAAACATTTCCCATTCCTGTTTCATTTCCTCTTGACTTTCGTGTTCGTACACGGCTAATTCATGTGTCATTTCTTATTCCTCCTGATGATAAATTTTAGTATCTGCGAAAAATGTGTCGCAGTATTCAAAATACGAAAATTGGTGTTTCGAGGGCTATTTTGAGATAGTTGAAATTTGTATTTGTAGTGTGATATAATATTCATAGTTAAATTTTTTGATTAATCTTATTTAATGAGGTGTATTATGAACTTTATAAGAAAAGACATATTTTTTACAAGCCATGGTGATAAATGTGCTGCTTGGTTATACATGCCCGAGAACATAGAAAAGCCGTCTTTAATTATTATGGCACATGGCTTTGCAGGTTTTAGGAATTGCGGACTCGAGCCTTTTGCAGAAGCTTTTGCTAATGAAGGTATCGCTGTTTTGCTTTTTGATTATCGCACATTCGGATTGAGCGAAGGCACACCGAAGCAGTGGATTTCGCCAAAAAGGCATGTGGAGGATTATCTTGCTGCTATTGAGTGGGCAAGAAAAGAAGGTATATTCAATAATGATAAAATCGGACTTTGGGGCAGTTCTTTCAGCGGTGGTCATGTAATAACCACTGCCGCTAAGGATCAAAATATTGCCGCTGTATCGGCACAGGTTCCCTTTGTTTCAGGTGTGGCAAGTGCAGCACCAATTGTTATACACAACGGTATCGGATATTTGAGCAAAGCAGTTGCTTCTTTCTTTAAAGACCTTGCGAGTATAATAACGAAAAAAGAAGAATTCAGAATTCCTATTTTCAGTGAACCGGAAAAATTTGCTGTTCTCAATACCCGCGACTCAAAATCTGGGTATGAATCACTTATTCCCGAAGGAATGGATGTTGATAACTCCTGTCCTGCCAGAATATTACTGACTATGATTTTGTATCGTCCAACAAGCGTAGCTCATAAAATCAAATGTCCTGTTCTCGTTGTTGCCGGAGAAAACGACTCTCTTATTCCTCTTAAATCGGTTAAAAAAGCTGTATCGAAAATTAAAAATGCCGAGTTTATTCAGTTGCCCATAGACCATTTTGAGCCGTATCTTGGTGAAAATTTCAAAAAGGTATCTGCAAAGCAAATCGAATTCTTTAAGAAGTATTTATAAAATTATCAAAATAACACTTTTTCGCATCACACAGTGGTGCGATTTTGTTTTCATAAAAAATGTAACGCAGTATTCATATTATAAAAAACATTGTTTCACATGATAAAGTCCGTATTATTGTACTCTTTCTATGTTAAAATACATTCGGGATGTTGACAAAAGAACATTTGTTCTATATAATTTATTTACAATGCTTTTCAGGAGGTGAAACAATGACCGGAATAAGATATAAAATACCTATACTCTCGGCAAATGCACTTTTAGCTTACGGCAAGAGTATTGGTGACGACATATTTTCATTCAATCTCAACAAGCTTGAAACAACAAGCGTATTGCAAAACTACGGTGAAACATATCAGGATGATAATGCTGTTTTCTTTCAGCTTATGTGTGTACTTCACGGCAACGAATACGAGCCGAAAGAGGATGATATTGTCATTGAAGATTTGTATGATGCTATTGTTTATGTTGATTTCACCGGTATTTTCGACAGAAAAGCAAATACACATAAGAATGAATTAAGGCAGAAAAAAGCTGAGTCGATGTTTCGCCCCGAGGGTATTACTCTTGATTTAGGTAACGGCTCCCATAAGTATGTTGCCTTTGAGCGTTCTGCAAGTATGAGCCGAAATGCAAGGTTATCCTTTATCCGTGCTGATTTTTACAAAGAAATCACTCGAAGAATAACATTGAATCTTGATACTGATAAGTGTGAATTATCTAAACTTTATGCATATAACGGACTTCTCTTTTCATCCGGTATAAGAGTTGAGCCCGATGACAAGCATTTTTTTGATAAAATTGTTATTGTACCTAACCCCGAAGAAATAACACACAATGTGCCTTATGTAACAGTTGAAGATGTTACAGGCGAAGGCGGTATGAGAAAGTATAAACGAAAAGAGTGTGTCGGTGATATTAAAACAACACGCTTTGACGGTATGGGACTAATTTCACCTGATTTTGCCCGTGAGATTGATAATAAAATAGGCAGCAAAAAGCCTCACAGCTCCTATCAAATCCGTATGCCGTACATCAAGGGTATGGTGCATAAGGTCGATTTTAAGCTGCTGTTTATGGAAGCAGGAATTAAAGAGATTAAGGATATTTGGGGTAGAAGTCATAATATCAACAGTATTTGTATGATACTCACCGAAAGTCAGTTTAAGGGTGCAAAATGGCTTGTCGGTCCTTCAGGCTCTTGGCAAATATATACAAACCTTTGTAAATTGTTCCGTCACACCATTTATATTACAAATGCAAGCAAAACCGTGGCAGAAAACACAACGGAGCTTAATTATCAGTTTCTTAATACCGTTAAAATGCTTTCTTCCGATTTCAGACCCGATGATTTACCGTTGGGTTGGGAAAGTTCACCTGCCGAGGATGAAAGAACATGGCTCACAAAGCCCACAGAGCAAAGATATTACGAGCTTTTATGTGATTCCGAGGCAAGAATTAAATACTTTGCCGATAAGGCAGAATCTTGGTCATTCGGCAGGAAAAGTCGTAATTTTTACCTTGCCGAGCTATTGGATAAAAATCCTGAATTTATCAATGAGCCATATTTTGTTCGTCAACTTAAAGATGCTGCAGAAAGTCTTTTAAAGGACTATTCAATAGGCAGACTGCTTGTTGACGGTGATAATCGTTTCTTTGCGGCAGATATTATGGAGCTTCTTTATGAAATAGTTAAGGATAACGGAGGCGGAAGTTATGTTACAAGAATGCTTCGGGAAGAATGTCTTGATGTAACGGAGTTCTATGCTCCGGGTGCCGTGTATTCCGAGCAGAATATCTATGCTCTGCTTCGCAATCCCCATATTGCCCGAAATGAGGAAACACTTGTAAAGCCTTTGAAAAATATTGGAAAATACAGAAAAAAGTATTTATCCGGGCTTACTGATGTGATTATGGTAAACTCTGTTTCACTTCTTGCTGAAAGGCTTGGCGGTGCAGATTTTGACGGAGATATGATAAAAACCATTGCAGAGCCCTTACTTACTTCTTGTATCAGAGCGAATTATAACTTGCCCTTGCTCAGTATTCCTACGGCAAAACCTGTTATTGCCGATTCAAATGATTGGTATCAACGCTTTGAAACAGTTAAAAACACCTTTTCTTCTCGGGTAGGTCAGATTTCAAATGCTGCTCTTAACCGAAGTATTATAGCCTATGACGAAAATACCGATGATGATAAAAAGGAGAAGTATCGAAAGGAAACGGAAGTTCTTGAAATACTCACGGGGCTTGAAATTGACTCTGCCAAAAGCGGAATAAAACCCGACCTGTCAGAATATCTCGAAATAAATCGGGCTAAAAGAACGTCATTTTTAAAGTATAAGGAAATTGTTAAAAAGAGCGAAGGCTCACGCCGTTGGTATGAGCCTACATTTGAAGAACAATTCAAGAAATTCTTTGAAAGTCAGAATTGGGATGAGGTAAGCTCTAACCTTGAAAAGCTCCCGTACTTTGCGAAAATGCTTAAAGAAAATACTCCGCCGTTACCACATAAGCCCGCAGATGCAAGTGAGCTTTTTACCTTTGCCAAAAAGAAAGGGTGGGAGAAAAAACTTGACCCGAAAATCCTTGATTATGTGGGCAGAGTTATAGCTGATTACGAAAAGTGCCTCAGAAGAATACAATCAAGGCACAATGCTTCAACCAATGTCAAAGTAAAGCACGGTGACATTAACCGTATTTTGTTTATGCAATGTAAGGATAACAATTATGAAGCTGACGGGCTTGTTGCAGGCTTGATAAATCTTCCTGCCGACAGAATAGAAGCAATCTATCAGGAGGCACAGGAGAGCAATTGGCATTTTATGAGAGAAGATGAACGCTACGCTTTTCTTGTGAAACATCTGCCCGAGCCGGAATTTGCGGAATATTATGATGTATTTGCAGATTTCCGTTGCGGCGGGTACAAGCTGTTGCCTGATGTTCTTACCGAGATTCGCAATTACAACAAAGCGACCAATGCTTCACTTATGTATTTCATTAACGATTCCGAGGAATTAATAATGATGCTCAATGCCTACAATAACAGTCCTGCAGGAAAAGACTATCGTGAAATTGTAGCAGAAGAAGCGGCAAGGATACTTGAAACTCACATTTTATCTCTTAATGCTTCGGTAAAATATATTGTTGCACTCGGCAAGCGTGATTTTCTTTATGATGCCTATTACAGACATATAAACAGATTTGCAAGGAAGGGAGAATAAGTTATGACAAATGAATGGCTTGAATTCAAGGCATATACGGATAATCCCGTTTTTGATGTAAAAAGTAAGCAATCATCAGCTTTTATCGGCAGATTTACAACTGCTATGATTAAAAGAAACAAGGGCTTCAGCCGTATTTTTACAATCCTTGCTCGTGGTTTTCTTTTTCACAATCCCGACGGCACTTTGAAAAAAGATGATGCTTATGAGAACATTGATAAAGCAAGAAAATTTCTTTGTACTTGGTGCAGTTTGCCGTATGAAACAGTTACGAATAAAGCCTTGCCTTATCACACATCATTTCCCGAACTTCATAATGATTTTCCCGATATAGTTGATGAAACCGGTGCAGGTTGGTATTACAGGTATCTGCATACGCTTTCCGACTATATCAAAGCAAACAAGGATAAAATCTCCTCTAAACTTTATTACTTTGCCGAAAAGAAAAATATAAAGGATATTGAAAACAAATGGGCAAATCGTCTGATACAGTTTCAATATCCTATTTACAACCGAAAATCCAAGGCTGATTTCCCGTTACTCTTTGACACTGCAATAGCCGATGCTCTTGTTCTCGGTCCGTTACGCACCGAGGCAGTAATACTGTCCGAAGAAACAACGGATAAAATCAAGGCATACGGTACAGACTCAAAGACCGAAAATCTGATAATAGCGTTAGCGGAGTATTATATAGCCAATAAAGAGCCCGATTCCGATTGGGTTATCATCCCCAAAACAAATTTCTCTGCCTTCTTCGGTTCGGCAACATATATGGACACCTACGAAAAGAAAATACCTGAAGATTTTATGGATAAAAAGCCCGAAGCCAATGGTGTGTCTATGGTGAGGGTGAAAATTTAATACAGTAAAATCAGCCATTCACATTTTTATAGAATGGCTTTTCTCAACAATTCTTGATAATTATTTTATCTTTGGTTGATTTTTTTTATATAAAATATTATGAGAAAGGATATGATATTTTATATTAAGGAGATGAATGAATTGTCAGATATTATTAAATATTCTCTTTTAAATAGCCATAAGGATTTTAAGACTTTGCCATTTTCGAGAGTTGACGGACTTATTTTTGCTCAAATGGCATATCTGAATTATGGCAAATTATCTTCTGACAAACCATTATTTTCAAGAGGAAGCACTTTTTCCAAAATTGCAGAACATGAAGATTTTTCCAATATTTTTGCGTTTGAAATAATTCCTGACAGAAATCTCACACTTTTTAACTCGATGGCATACAGTAAAAGATATGGTAAGGTGAAAATCAATTACCACGAAAACATATTGGATTATGAGAAAAAGGTTCAATTTTCTGCAACAACATTTATTTTACCTGACGGAAATGCTTGTATTTCGTTTAGAGGAACTGACTCAACCATTACAGGTTGGCGTGAGGATTTTGATATGCTGTATAATGACACAGTTCCTGCTCAGCTTTTAAGCGTAAAATATCTTAATAAGGTTGCAAGTAAAATAAAGGGTAAAATTGCTGTTGTAGGACATTCGAAAGGTGGTAACCTTGCAATTTATGCAAGTGTTATGTGTTCTCCAAAAGCAAAGAATAAAATTATTGAAGTTCAAAGCTTTGACAGTCCTGGATTTACAAAGGAATTTGTAACATCAGAAAAGTATCTTCAAATGGAAGAAAAAATCGTGAAATATGTTCCGGAACAAAGCATATTTGGTATGTTGCTTAATGATACCAATAAGTATCAAATCATAAAAAGCAAGGGTGAAGGAGTATTTCAACACGATCCGTATATGTGGATTGTTGAAAACAATGACTTTGTCACCGGTAACAAAATACACAACAATGCGAAGTTTATTACAAATACATTTGAAGAATGGATGGGAAGCCATACGCCGGAACAACGCAAGCTTTTTGTCGATAGTGTTTTTAAGATAATTGAAGACACAAATGTTCAAAATGTTGATAGTTTCATTGAGTGGGGCGAATATCTTAAAGATAACAATTCAATATTAATTGATACGCTAAAGGAATTAGATCCGGAAAGCAGAACTTTTATGTTGAAATTCTTGGGAACGCTCTTTCCATCAGCAAGAGATAGTATCCTGACAGGGCCGAAGAATCTTATTAAAAGTACATATGACAGAATAAAAATAAGGTAGATTGACAACTTAAATAATGTGTGTCATTGTTATAATAAAATATGTTATAGGTAAAGACAGAATAATACTGTCAAACCTGTCCAGCACACCACCATGTCCGGGAATAAGATTTCCGAAATCCTTAACACCTGTGTATCTTTTAAAATAGGATGCTGTCAAGTCTCCTATTTGTCCAAAAATACTGCAGGCAAATGCGGCTATGTATGAAATATATAAAGGGAGTTGTATTTTGAAAGTATATTTTGCCGAGAAATACATGATAGTTCCGCTGACAACAAATGACATAAGTCCTGCTATGCATCCCTCTATTGTTTTTTTAGGACTGATATCAGGAATCAATTTGTGTTTACCGAAAAGTATTCCGCCGATTTGAGCAAAACAATCACAAAGCCATGATGCAACAAATGTAAATACTATTAAAAACAATCCGTTTTCTTTTGTGCCGACACTTATCAGAAGGCAACAAGGTGCAACCGGATATATAAACATAAAAAATGAATATATTATGTCTTCATATGAAAATTTTGAATTTTTGAAGCCGAATAACAACATCGGAATAAAGCACAAAATCAACAAGCATAAGTTGAATGTATTACCGAGTTCCAGAAGTTCCAAAACTGTAAACCCGATAACATATATTATCAATATATATTTCAGACAGTTGATATTTTTGTTTTTCAATGCTTTGCTCATTTCAAAAACGGCAATAACTGCAATAACAACAAGCAATGTAATTCTTGTTATTTTGTTGAAAAAAAGTGCAAAAACACATAGCGATATACCTATTATTGCAGAAAAAACTCTTTTAAGCATATTGTTCATACAAACACATCCTTATTGTTTGATTACCATTAATATTATTGTAGAACTTTCAACACAACTTCAAATAAAAATCAATTTTTGTTGAAAAATATTATATATATAAAAAAACGGCAGAGAGTGTTTTAAGCTCTCTGCCGTAATATGTTATATCAATGATGATGGTGATGATGTCCCGAGTGTGAAACTGATTCCACGTGGCAATGCTTTTCGTGACAATGTTCATTTGCACTTTCAAGTTCAAGAGTAGCATGACCAATGCCGTGTTCTCTCAGTTCTTCACGAATTTTATCCTTGATTTCATGAGCGTCGGCATTCGTTACGACGTGCATTGTGGCGTAATTGCTTTGTCCGTCAAGGCTCCATAGATGAATGTGGTGAACGTCGCTCACTTCGTCAATTTCCATAACGTGCTCACGGATTTCGTTGACATCAATGTCACGGGGCGTCTTGACGAGAAACAGGTCAACTGCTGCTTTGAGATTTTTTACGGCGTTTATAAGCACGAATATCGAAACACCGATTGACATCAGAGAGTCGATGAGTGCGAAATCCGTAAAACGCATAACGATAGCTCCGATTAACACAACAACCCAGTTCAAAACATCTTCAAGCATATGAAGATTTACTGCTTTTTGATTAAGTGAATCTCCCTCACGGGTGAAATATGCCGCACAAAAATTCACTATTACACCCACAACAGCAAAGATAATCATCCCGTTGTAGTTGATTTCTACGGGATTGAAAATACGAACAACAGCATTATATATCACCACAACCGAGCCGAGCAGAAGAATAACTGTCGTAATAACACTGCCGATAACCGAATATCTTGCATAACCGTATGTATGTGTTTCATCAGGTTGCTTTTTGCTTTTCTTCTCAAGAAAATACGAGATTCCGATACTTGTTGCATCACCTATATCGTGGACAGCATCGGAAATAATTGCAATACTTCCGGTAAAGATTCCGCCGATAACCTCAAAAACAGCAAAGCTGAGATTGAGTATAAATGCTATTAATATGTTTCTTTCTGTTTTCATAGATACTCCTTTTTTATAACACACCCAAATGCTCAAGCAGAATTTTAAGACCGAGTATAATAAGGATTACACCGCCTGCAATCTGAGCTTTCTTTTCAAATTTATCTCCAAATATACTGCCGATTTTAACACCGAGAGCAGAAAGCAAGCCTGTTGTTATACCAATGAGAAGTATAGCAGTCCAGATGTTTACATTGCCTGCCATTGCAAGTGAAATGCCAATAGCAAGCGCATCAATCGAGGTTGCAACTGCCATAGTGAACATTGTTTTTATAGAGAAATCGGCGTTTTTATCGCAATCACATTCTTCCTCTTTTGAGAATGCTTCCTTAAGCATATTTGCACCAATAAGAGCAAGAAGCACAAAGGCAACCCAATGGTCAACTGCTACGATTTGCTCGGCAAATAAGCTGCCTAAAAAGAATCCGATAAGTGGCATCAGCGCCTGAAAGCCGCCGAACCATACACCGCATTTTGCCATATTGCTAACGCTTGCCTTTTTGGTGGACAGGCCTTTACAAACCGATACTGCAAAGGCATCCATTGATACGCCAATTGCCAAAAGCAACAGTTCCCAAAATCCCATAAAATAAAAACCTCCAAGTCTTTTTGTTGACTCGGAGGTATCATTTCTTTTACGGGAAGATAGTCCGAGCCTGCAATAATGCAAGTCTCGTCATTTGAGAACGACCAGGGATTGCTCCCAGTATGTTGACCGTTCCCCACGAAAGTGGGCGACTACTCCCTTAACATTTTTATTATATCAGCATTTGTCGAAAAATGCAATATTTTTTAATAGCAAGTTGATGTGTAATAAAAAACAAAAAATTATTGTTCGTTTTCTATGATGTCGTGGATTTCCTGCATTTTTATATCAAGTGAATGACTCATTGCAGCACATTCGTTAAGCATATCTGAAATCTTGCTCAGCATTTCTTGTGGCAGTTGTTTTTTATATCGCATATTATGTTCTAAATTTGCCCACGTTTCCATTGCAATGGTACGAAGCTGAACCTCAACCTTGACCATTCTCGTTTCCTCTGCTAAAAACACCGGTATTTCAATAATCAAGTGCAGACTTCGGTATCCGTTTGGTTTTGGATTTTCTATGTAGTCTTTCTTTTGAAGCAGAGTAATATCATCCTGTCTTAAAAAGCAATCGGCAAGCATATAAATATCGTCAACATAGCTACAGATAACTCGAATGCCTGCCACATCATTGAGATTATTTTCAATAGAATTACAAGATAATGGTTGCTCAAGCTTTTGTAATTTCCCTTGGATACTCTGAAATGATTTCAACCTTGTTTTAATGCTTTCTATGGGATTTCGTTTCTTTCCGAGGGAAAGCTGATTGTCAAGCACACGGAATTTTGTTTCCACTTCACGAACAGCACACCAATAATAGGACATCAGTTTTTCAAATTCATCTGCGCTTTCAATAAACTCATCAAAACTTCTACCATTTTGAAAATCATCATAAAGTTTTCTTAATATTGGTCTGTCTTCCATTTTGATTCCTCATTATCTTTTGATTTTTTTACACATCAAGTTTTACAGTGAATCGACAACCGACATTGTCGATATTTTCGGCAAAGACTTCACCGTCAGACATGGTGACAAGTTTTTTTACGAGTGCAAGACCAAGACCGTTACCATCTTGTTTGTGCGAACTGTCTTCCTGATAGAATTTATCAAAAAGATGTTTCTGTGTTTGTTCGGAAAGTCCGGGGCCTTCGTCTTCAACAGTAAAAACTATATGCTCATCTTCCTTGAAAAGCTTAATTTTTATATTACCACCTCGTGGAGAAAACTTGATTGCGTTGCCGATAATGTTTGACCAGATGTGATACATCATAGTTTCTGTACCGAAATAATCAATATTTTCAAGCTCAACATCAAGATAAATATCTTTTTCGGTCCAGCCCTGTTCAAGAGCGACAATTGTTTCTCTTATCTGTTCGTCAAGAGAAAATTTCTCCCGGTGTGTCTGTATCGATTGATTTTCGATTTTTGAAAGCAACAGAATATTGCTGACAAGGGAAGAAAGCCTTTTTGTGTTGAAAAGAATTTTTTCGATATATTCGTTCTCAACCTCGTCTATATTTTCTGTGCTTTGCAAAAGGGTTGTGTATCCCTCGATGGCATTTATAGGTGTTTTGAATTCATGAGAAACATTTGAAACAAAATCTGTTTGCAAAATTTCCGTAGAAGCCAATTCTTTTGCCATAAGATTGAATCCTTCAAAAATTTCCTGAATTTCCGATGAAGTTGACTTCGTTTCAATACAGATACCAAAATCACCGTCTGCAACCTTAAGTATACTTTCCCTAAGAACCTTTATGGGGTTGAAAAAATGATTTGATAAAAAACGGGCAGCAATTACTGCGATAAATAAGCTTAATATATTAATTTGTATCAGTATAGGTATCTTGGATACATGAGGAAAAAGCCACTCAATAAAAGCAGAAAGTCCCGATGCCAGCAATATACTGCCAAAAACTACAATACCAATGAGCAAGGTCAAGCGAGTATTAAGGCTCAATTTGTTCTTTCGTTTTCTCAACTTTTCTTTGTTTTTCATTGCTTTACCACCTTATATCCGACACCTCTTATAGTAACAATTTCAAAATCTTTGTTATCTTTAAATCTGTCTCTCAATCTGCCGATGTGAACATCGATTGTATGGGTATCGCTGTCAGAATCATAACCCCACACATCATCCATAAGCTGCTGACGGGTAAAGATACGACCGGGATAAGATGCCATTTTATAAAGAAGCATAAATTCTTTCTGCGGTAAAGAGACACTGCCGTCAAGGGAATGAACCGTAAAAGTGTCACATTCTAAAACGGTATCGCCTATGGTCTGTCTTCTCTCGTTTATCATCTGAGCACGGCGTAAAAGTGCCTGAACACGGATAACCATTTCGTTGACATTGACAGGCTTAATCATATAATCATCCGAGCCTGAAAGAAAGCCGAGGCGCATATCGTCAAAGGCATCCTTAGCCGTTATCATCATAACAGGTGTATTGTTGCCGCACTCCCGAAGAGTTCGGACAAATTCGTAGCCGTCCATATTGGGCATCATAACATCAGAAATTATTATGTCAAAATAATCGTTATCCATGGCGTCAAGAGCTTCCTTTCCGTCGGATACCTCTTTGACAGCATAGCCGTTTTTTATAAGAACATGAGCAAAAAGCCTTCTCAGCTCACGGTCATCTTCTGCAATAAGTATTTTAAACATAATTTCGCCTCCGAAAAACTCACTGTAAATATTTTATAATTTATAAAGAATGGTGTCAAGATTTGCAGTTTTACATTTAATTATAATTATTATTTTTCAACTGTTTTTCAAACAAAGTTCAACATTTGTTGAACTTGAACTGAGATTTAGTTGATTTTTATGCTTTATAATGCTTTTATAATTGTTTAATCTTTGAAAAAGAGGAGAAGGACAAATGAAAAAGTATCACATACTCTACAACCCTTTTGCCAATAACTTTAAAGGAGAAGAGAGGGCAAGACAGCTTTCTGACATTCTGAAAGGCGATAAGCTTACCTATACGGATATGTCAGAAATTACGGATTATAATGCGTTTTTTGAGGGCATTAACAAAGATGAAAGTATTGTCATCTGCGGCGGTGACGGGACACTTAACCGTTTTATAAACAGTGTTGATACAAATATAATACAGAATGATGTTTATTGCTACTGTACCGGAAGCGGTAATGACTTTTTGCGTGACATTGGTGCAGCTGATAAAAAAGAACCTGTACTTATTACAAAATATCTTAAAAATCTTCCCGAGGTTACGGTTAAAGGAAAAACATACAAATTCCTCAACAATGCAAGCTTCGGTCTTGACGGTTACTGCTGCGAAGAGGCGGACAGACAAAGGAACGAGAAAGGTAAATCGTCAAATTATGCTCTGCTTGCAATAAAAGGACTTTTATTTGCCTACAAGCCGAGAAATGCGGTGGTTATAGTTGACGGTGTCAAAAAGGAGTATAAAAAAGTGTGGCTTGCACCAACAATGAACGGAAGATTTTTCGGCGGCGGTCTGATGTCAGCACCGAATCAGAACAGGCTGAATGAAAAGCATACCGTTTCCGTTGTTGCTATGTATAATGTCAATAAGTTAAAAGCACTCTTAATTTTTCCGTCAATGTTCAAAGGCAAACATATCAGGCATAAGGATATTATAGATGTTACCGAAGGACACGAGATAACTGTTATATATGATAAACCTGCTCCTATGCAGATAGACGGAGAAACGATACTTGATGTTACAAGATGTGATGTAAAAGCATGAAAAGTATTATAAATAAAAAACTAATTATTGTCGGATTTGTTTTTTTACGACATATTTACGCCTCCGTTTTTTCGCTGTTCAGATATTTACAGAGTGCATCAAAGCTGTTTTTTGCATCTTCAACACCGAGGAAATACAGTTCTCCGAGTTTTTCCGTGTCGGATTCAAAGCGGTTTATATTTATAGGTTCAGAGGGACTGATAACAAAAACTCTGCCCTTTTTGCTCAGTTCATCAAGTTCGTCACACTCACTGTTATACATTATGTCATTTTTTGCCAAAATTTCGGCAAATTCAGGATAATTACGGTATGCGGCATTACAAATTTTGCTCGTTTCAGTCTTCGAAATCGGTTTTCGAAAACCTGCATCTCTTGTTTTTATCACTATGATTTTATCATAACCCTCATTGATTGCCCATTGATAAGGAATCTTACAGACACAACCGCCGTCAAGATAAGGCTTTCCGTCAATATATACGGGCTTTGAAACAAAAGGCAGACTTGCAGAAGCTCTTATTGCCTGAAAAATATCTCTTTGCGAATCCTTTTCAATGTATTCAGCTTCACCTGTGAGCAAGTTAGTGACAACTGCAACCAGTCTGCGTGACGGTTCAAAAAAACGTTCTTTGTTGAATGGGTCTGTTTTTTCAAGTTCATTGAAAAGAAAATCAAAACCGATAATTCCGTCATTTTTTCTTACAGCACCAAGACCAACATAATCATTGTTGTGTCTGTGTTTCAAATTTGTTCTTGCAGAACGACCTATCTGTCCCGAAACATAGTTTGCGCCGTTTATTGCACCTGCCGACACACCCACCGTACAGCTCATATTTATGCCATTTTGCATAAGAAAATCCAGAACACCCTCCGTATATACACCTCTGAAAGCACCACCCTCAAGCACCATACAGCCGTTAATGACATTATCCGGTGCGGTTCCGTCAAGCAAGTCGTTGATCCTTGAAAACATCTTGTTTTTCATCGTTATTATCCTTTCAAATTTTATTCATTTATAATATATTGAAAAAATTTCAACAGAGCATCAATCAAACATCAATTATTGTTGATTTTCAGTTGAGAAAAAATTGAAAAGCTGAATGTAAAATGATATCAATAAAAAACAGAAAGGAATATTCTTATGGCTAACAACATTTCACATTCATTTCAAAGAAAAGCTTTGTCACCTATTATTGATATGGGAATGAATAAATTAGGTGATAACAGAAAAAAAGCACTGCTTAAAACGGTTGATTTTGTTGAGCAGTTCTGGGGGGACGATTATCCGAAAGAAAAATTTGATAATGTAAGACAGGAAATCGAAAATCCTGACAGTAAAGTTATGCATATGGTGAATTATCTTCTTGATGAAATCAATCCAAATGTTGCAAAAACAACCATACTCAATCTGGGCTATGAGGCATTCCTGAAGGGTACAAAAACAATAAGGAAAAACAGAGAAATATATGGGTGTAATATTCCTTGGCTGATTTTATTTGATCCAACCTCTGCGTGTAATATGCATTGTGCAGGCTGTTGGTCAGGCACATACGGTAATAAGCATAATCTTACTTTTGAGGATATGGACAAAATCGTAACTGAGGGTAAGGAGTTGGGTGTTTACATATATATGCTTACCGGCGGTGAACCTCTTGTCAGGAAAAATGATATTCTGCGTCTTGCTGAAAAGCACAATGATGTAGAACTTGCTGTATATACTAATTCAACTCTTATTGACGATGAGTTATGTGAAAAAGTTCAAAAGCTTGGTAATATTGCTTTTCTCTTATCAATTGAGGGTACACCGGATACCAATGATGCAAGACGAGGTGAGGGGCATTATGCTGCTGTTATGTCGGCTATGGATAAGCTAAAAAGCTACGGTATCCTTTTCGGTACTTCAATTTGCTACACAAGTCAGAATATTGAAGCTGTTACAAGCGACAGCTTTCTTAAAATGATTTCTGACAAAGGTGCAAAGTTTGGCTTTTACTTCCATTATATGCCCGTTGGAAATAAGGCAGTAACAGAGCTTCTTCCAACACCGGAACAAAGAAAGTATATGATTGAGCGAATAAGGTTCGTAAGAAGCAAGGACTGTGATATTCCTTTCTTTCCGATGGATTTTCAGAATGATGGTGAGTATGTCGGCGGTTGTATTGCAGCAGGCAGAAACTATTTCCACATAAACTCAGCCGGTGATGCAGAGCCTTGTGTGTTTATTCATTACTCTGACTCAAACATTCACGACAAGTCAATTATAGAAATTCTCAAAAGTCCCTTGTTTATGGCATACCGTGAGGGACAGCCCTTTAATAAAAATCATCTTATGCCCTGTCCTATGCTTGAAAATCCTCAGTGCCTTGAAGCAATAGTAAAAAAGACCGGTGCCCTGAGCACTGATCTTGAATCGCTTGAGAATGTTGAACATCTTTGCAGTAAATGCAAAGAATATTCTCAGAATTGGAAATCAGTAGCGGGTCAACTTTGGAAAACTAAGCAAAATTAACGAGAGAGGAAATATATATGAAAAAGCAAGAAGAAACTACAATTAACTTGTTTCATAAATATGTTTATATTTTCTTTTTTTGTTGCGTTATCGGGTTTACAATTGAAACAATATGGTGTTTTATTAAAAACGGGTACATAGAAAGCAGACAATCATTGGTTTACGGACCATTTAGTGTAGCTTATGGGATGGGTGGCATTTTGCTTACCTTTGTGTTAGGTAAATTTAAAAAATCTTCAAATATTAAAATATTTTTCATAGCCTTTTTAGCAGGAACTATAACAGAGTATATTTGTTCATTGGGGCAAGAAATAGTATTTGGTTCCGTTGCCTGGGATTACAGTCATCTGCCGCTTAATATAAATGGAAGGGTGTGCTTGCTTTATTCTTTGTTTTGGGGTATTATTGGTATAGCATGGGTAAAACTTATACTCCCTTTTACCGATAAATTGGTTTCCAAAATCCCTATAAAACTCAGCAAAGTATTAGTAACTTCATTTATAATATTTTTTATTTTTGATGTTGTAATTTCGGCAAGTGCAGCATTGAGAATGAATGAAAGAGCAAAGAATTTGCCCCCTTCAAACATTTATGAGCAATTTCTTGATAAAGAATTCACCGATGAGCGTATGAAAGAAATATATGCAAATTCAAAAAAAGTTGAGTAATATAATTTTTCAGAATATAGAGAAGTGCATTAATTTATAACAAAAACATTTGTGTGAATTCGGAGGTAAAAAAATGAAACATATTGCAAATATTATTAGTGCAAGTCGCATTTTCGGTGCAATTATTTTATTTTCTTTTAAAGACATAACACTACCCTTTTTAATTGTTTATGTTCTTTGTGCATTAACGGATTTAATTGACGGGCCCATTGCAAGAAAAACAGGTAGTACAAGTCCTTTGGGAGCGACACTTGACACAATTGGTGATGTAATGACATATCTTGCTTTAACAAAAATACTCATAAGTAAGCAGATGGTTCCAAATTGGATTCTTGCATGGATTATCGGGGCCGGTGTTCTTTTCGGAATATGCGGATTTGTTTCGTTGAAAAGGTTTGGAAAATATTACTTGCCGCATACATGGCTCGGAAAAATTTTTGGTGGCTCGGTATTTGTGCTGCCTATAACGATGCAGTTTATGCCCGGTGAAATATGGATGGCGATTATCTGTACAATTGCAACAATTCATGTTTTTGAACTGTTTTATATTCAGCTTAATTCTGCAGAAGCCAAATCATTTGTATCATCAGCAATAAAATTAAAAGAAAAGGCTGACTGAAATGAAAGAAAAATTAGGATACTATTTTGAAAATTGGAAAACCATACCAAACTTGATTTCCTTCATCAGAATCATCTTTATACCAATATTTGCAATTCTTTTTTATAACGGGGAAACCATTGCAGCCGCAATAATTCTTGCTTTATCAGCACTCTCGGATATGGTTGACGGAAAAATCGCAAGAAGGTTTAATCAAGTTAGTAATTTGGGAAAAATACTTGACCCCATCGCAGATAAACTTACCGTTTTTGCTATTGCAATTATTCTTTATTTAAAATTTTCTGTAGCAGAGCATGAGGCATTACGCTCCTTTGCTTGGGTATACCTTATGTTCATCATAAAAGATTTAATAATGATTGTTTTTGGATTTATTATGATTCTTTTGGGTCTTCGTCCCTGCGCTGCTGAGATATACGGTAAAATTGCTACAACGGCATTCTTTGTGGTTATGGTAATCATAATGGCAATAGGACCAGAAGTCGGCGCCTTCAGAGAATACTTTATTCTCCCTGACAATATTACGATGTTGCTTGTTGATATAGCAGCTATATCATCCTGGATAGCATTTTTGAGTTATCTTCCGGACGTTTTCAGGCAGTTCAAAAATAAATTTGGCAATAAAAAAGGTTCGGTTAATAATTAATATAAAAACCGATTGTAACAGGAGGCGAAAATATGAAAATTACATTTATTGGTGCTGCTCACGAAGTAACCGGTTCCTGCACACTTATTGAAGCTTGTGGCAAACAAATTTTGGTTGATTGTGGCATGGAGCAAGGCTCCAATACATATGAAAACTGTGATTTGCCAATTGCTCCCGGGGAGCTTGATGCCATTCTTTTAACTCACGCTCACATTGACCATTCGGGTATGATTCCTGCAATGGTAAAAAACGGATACGACTGTCCTGTTTATTCAACTGAAGCCACCAAACGGCTTTGTAATATAATGCTTCTTGACTCTGCATATATACAGGAGCAAGAGGCTGAGTGGCGTAATAAAAAAGCTCAACGTGGTGGCTTTGAACCTTACGAACCAGTTTACACAACAGAGGATGCAACGCAAGCGTT
Organism: Clostridia bacterium; assembly: GCA_017531385.1. Taxonomy (GTDB): domain Bacteria; phylum Bacillota; class Clostridia; order Oscillospirales; family Acutalibacteraceae; genus UBA1081. The sequence goes on along the minus strand of JAFXLD010000103.1, from coordinate 25,950 downwards.
AAAGTTATTTCAAGGTTTCGGATACAATGAACCTTTTGAAGTTTGTGATGGAATCACAGCCGAATTTATCGATGCAGGTCACTTGCTCGGATCTTCAAGCGTTCATATTACGATTACCGAAAACGGCGAGAGCAGAAGTATAATTTTCTCCGGAGATTTGGGGAATACAGACAGACCACTTATCCGAAATCCTCAGCCACCAAAATCTGCCGATTATGTTGTAATTGAGTCAACCTACGGTGACAGAATTCACGGTGAACGTCCCGATTATGTTGCACAACTGACAAACATCCTGAATGAAACTTTTGAAAAAGGCGGCAATCTTGTCATCCCTTCCTTTGCTATAGGAAGAACACAGGAGCTTCTGTACTTATTCAGAAATATAAAAGAAAATAACTTGCTTAAATCTTATAATAATTTTCCTGTTTATGTTGATTCACCTTTAGCTGTAGAGGCAACAAAAATCTATCAGGATAATCTTTTTGATTATTATGATGATGAAGCCTTAGAGCTTATAAGCAAAGGTATAAATCCAATTGATTTTCAGGGATTACACCTTAGTGTTCAAAAGGAAGAGTCTATTGCGATAAATATGGATGAAAGACCGAAAGTAATTATTTCAGCCTCCGGTATGTGTGAAGCCGGACGAATAAGACATCACCTTAAACATAATTTGTGGAAAGAAAACAACACCATATTATTTGTAGGCTATCAAGCTGAAGGAACGCTCGGCAGAAAGCTTATAAACGGAGCAGAGTTTATTAATATATTCGGCGAAGAAATACAGGTCAAGGCTCGTATTGATAATATCGTCGGCATCAGCGGTCACGCCGACCGTGATATGTTGCTTAACTGGCTTTCTTCTATGCCGGAAAAGCCCTGCAAAGTATTTGTAAATCACGGTGATGATGTCGTTTGTGAAAGTTTTGCTCAAACAATACAAAATAAAATTCAAGTTAAAGCAACAGCACCTTTCAGTGGAGATGAATTCGACCTTATCAGCGGTGAATGTACCAACCATGGTAAAATAGTAAGAGTTTCCAAGGTAAGCAGTGGCAGACGAAGAGCAAATCTTGCCCATGAAAAATTGGTATTTGCCGCCAACAGATTGAAAACAGTTATTGAACTCAGTCGAGGATTATCAAACAAAGAGCTCGCTAAATTCACGGATCAAATCAATGATTTGTGTGATAAATATGCGAGAAAAGCTAATCGTAAATAGGAGGATAAGATGAGAATATGCGTGTTTGGTGCTGCAAGCACAGAGATAGATAAAAGCTATATTACAGCAGTTGAAAATTTAGGTAAACAGATAGCTGAACGTGGACATTCGTTAGTTTTTGGCGCAGGTGCAAGCGGACTTATGGGCGCAGCTGCACGAGGCGTACATGCTGGCAGCGGTGAAATTATCGGCGTTATTCCTACATTTTTCAAGGATGAAGAAATAGAAGCTATATATGAGGAGTGCGATCAACTGATATTAACAGAAGATATGGCAGAGCGTAAAGCTACAATGGAAGATTTAGCTGATGCTTTTGTTATTGTTCCCGGTGGGGTTGGAACCTTTGAAGAATTCTTTCAGGTATTTACAGCCAAACAGCTTGTTCGACACAATAAACCAATTGCCATATTTGATGTGAACGATTATTACAAAGAGTTGGACGATTTCCTAAGAGTAGCAGTAAAAGAAAAGTTTATCAGAAAAGAATGTGCAGCTCTTTATGATTACACAAGTAACCTTGATGAACTATTTGCTTACCTTGAAAATGATAAACGCATTATACATAATGTTCATGATTTAAAGAACGGATAAAATAATTTTAATTGAATGTAGCAAACGGCAGAGAACACTCACTCTCTGCCGTAATTTTTTTTGCATATATAATCAATGCTTATATAAACATACAGCCGCCGATGTAGCTCGACGGCTGTTTTTCAAGGTGCTAGTGATGATGTTTTATAAGTCCAAATGCCTTTGAAAGTTCCATTACGACAAGCGGAACAAGGATAAGTCCGAGTGCCTTCAAATACATATCCCAAGAAAGTGCAACAAGACCAAAGGCAGTTTTAACCGGTGTAAAGAGTACTAAGGCTACAAGCAAAACAGAAGCAAGTGCCGCCCAGTTCAGTTTGTGGTTTGAGAAAACACCAATCTTAAAGATGGAATGCTCAGAACGCATATTAAATGCCTGAATAATCTGAGAAAGTGCAAGCACCATAAATGCCATCGTCTGACCGCCTTCAAGAGTGCCGGTAGCAGCTTCGCCCATACGGAATGCGATAAGTGTAAGAACGGCGAACATACAGCCTTGAAGTACAACACGAACACCTAAACCGCCTGCAAAAATGCCTTCGTTCTTCGGCTTGGGCTTTCTGTCCATAACATCCTTTTCAACTGCTTCCATACCAAGAGCAATAGCCGGCAAAGAGTCGGTTACAAGGTTAATCCAAAGAAGCTGCATTGAAAGAAGAGGTGTTTTATGCCAAAGAAGCATTGCGAGAAATACCGTAATAACTTCACCGATATTGGTGCCAAGCAAGAAACCAACAACCTTTTTAATATTGGCGTAAATGCCACGTCCTTCCCGAACAGCATCTACGATGGTTGCAAAATTATCGTCTGTGAGAGTCATATCGGCGGCACCTTTAGCAACATCGGTACCGGTAATACCCATAGCACAGCCGATGTCTGCGGCTTTGAGTGCAGGAGCATCGTTTACACCGTCACCTGTCATAGATACAACCTGACCTTTTCTTTGCCAAGCCTTGACGATACGGATTTTATTTTCTGGGGATACACGAGCATATACGCTGATGTTTTCCACCTCGGCATCAAGCTCTTGATCAGTCATAGCATCAAGTTCTGCACCGGTAATTGCTTTGTCACCTTCAAGTAAGATACCAAGCTCTTTTGCAATGGCAGAAGCAGTAACAACGTGGTCGCCTGTAATCATAACTGGCTTGATACCTGCTCTGCGACAAACTTCAACGGCTTCTTTTGCTTCGGGACGAGGAGGATCAATCATACCAACAAGTCCCATAAAGGTAAGCCCGCATTCCAGTTCATCAGAAGTGGGAGTTTCGGGAACGGTATTGATTTCCTTGTATGCAACTGCAAGCACACGAAGAGCATTTTCACTCATGCTTTCGGTAAATTTCTTGGCTGCTTCCAAGTCACCACTGATGCAACGGCTCTGCAGCATGTCAAAAGCACCTTTGACAATCACAATGTTTTTACCGTCAATTTTATTAACCGTAGTCATCAGTTTACGGTTAGAGTCGAAAGGTATCTCGGCGAGACGAGGATATTTTGCGTTCAGTTCTTCCTTCGACATGCCGTTCTTATGTGCTGCCAAAACAATAGCGGTTTCGGTAGGGTCGCCGATGTGCTGTTCTTCATCATCGTGGAAGATAACCGAACCGTCACAGCAAAGTGTTCCGTACATAAGAAGCTTTTTAATGTTATCCGTATTGTTGTTACTGATGTTTTCAGGATCGAGATAACCGTCTGCATAAGCCTTAGTAAGCGTCATACGGTTCTGGGTAAGGGTTCCGGTTTTATCTGAACAGATAACCGATGCTCCACCCAAGGTTTCAACAGCAGGCAGTTTACGGATAAGTGCATTTTTCTTGACCATACGCTGAACGCCAATGGAAAGAACAATAGTAACGATTGCAGGAAGTCCTTCGGGGATTGCAGATACTGCCAATGATACGGCGGTCATAAAGATTTCCAGTACGGGAATACCGTTTATCAATCCTACAACAAAGATAATGGCACAAGCAACAAGGGCAACAATGCCGAGATATTTGCCGAGTTGGGCAAGCTTTTGTTGAAGTGGGGTTTGACCTTCTTCCTCATTATCAAGAAGGTTTGCAATCTTGCCCATCTCTGTATCCATACCGGTGGCAGTAACAACGGCGGTTGCTGTTCCGTAAGAGACAGAACAGCCTGAATAAACCATATTATGTCTGTCTCCGAGAGCTGCATCTTCTTTTACCTCTGCAAGATAGTCTTTCTCTGAAGGTACGGATTCACCGGTTAGCGCAGATTCTTCGGATTTCAGTCCTGCAGAGTACAGAAGTCTTGCATCGGCAGGTACAAAATCACCGGCTTCAAGCTTAATAATATCACCGGGAACAAGCTCAGCTGCATCAATTACTTGTTCTTCACCGTCACGAATTACTCTGGCGTGAGGTGCGGACATACTTTTTAGTGCATCAAGCGCCTTTTCCGCTTTGCCTTCTTGATAAACACCCATAACGGCATTAAGAATAACAATAAGTAAAATGAGTAGCGGTTCAAACAATTCTCCCCAGTTTTGCTCAACACACACAACAATAAAAGAGATTACAGCGGCGGCAATCAGAATGATAATCATCGCATCCTTAAACTGATCAAGAAAACGCTGCATTGTCGTCTTTTTCTTTTTCTCTTTGAGTTTGTTCGCTCCGTATTTTTCTTTTCGCACGAGAACCTCTGCAGAGCTAAGTCCTGCAATTTCATTGGTGTTCAAGGTGTTTAAGAGTTCATTTTTGTTTTGACTGTAAGGTGTCAATTTCTTTTCCTCCTATATTTGAATTGTTATTCGCATCAAAAGAAACAAAGACCTACCTGCATTTCGCAGATAAGTCTTGTCATTTAAGGCGTAACCGGGAAATATATCCGAGTTGACGGTTAAGCTACACAAGAAGTGCTGACTACTCCCTTATGTTCTATATTCATAACAGGTTGCGACATTCTTTGATTTGAATACACTTGTATGATAGCAAGTCAACTTCAACTCAATTTCAAATAAAATTCAACGATTGTTGAAGAATAATACATATAACCACTTCAATTACTTTTTTACACATATATCAGTTCCTCGTAAATAATCTCTCTTGCTCGTGCTTCAATGTTCATCATCCGCTGTACCCAAAGCATTTGGTCCTCTGCTTTTAGTTTTTCAGACACACCCTCAGCATTTGCCATATCACTTACGAGCCGAGAGAACATTTCTTCTGCCTGTTTATCAACCTCGGCAAGGTATTGCCAAAATCTGCCTTCAGCGGTCATAATAGCAACTGTAACTTTCTTATGTTTCAGCATATAGTCTTTGTGCATCATTCCCCATTTACCGAGCCTTACCTTTGCTTCTTCGGGTGATAGTATAAGGTTAGGTATCATAAAATCACCAACACGGCGATATTCTATTTTTGTATTCTGTTCCATAAAATTCATCCTTTCCTATTTTCAACAAAAGTATCGTATGCAAACCTTGCACCGAACCTGAAGCCTGTTATGAAGCTGTCCTCATTACAAAGGCTTGTGAATTTGATATAGCCTTCAACATAATCCTTAAAGAGCTTCAGCTCGTTGCCTTTTAAGGTGGTGTATAATTCTTCCTCTTTTTCGGTCAGAGAGTTCAAGAGAGTTTTTACCTTATCTGTAAGCTCTGTTGTATGTTCTTGAGGTTCAAGATTGCCGCAATAAAATTCCTCAATAAAGTTAGTCATAACAGTACCTCCTCAAATGACGATAAGCATTATTTCTTTCCATTGTTTTGCTCCTTTACGATTTGGTGTTTAAGGAGTTTTTTATAGTTTTTATAATGCTTTGACATCAAATAGTCTATGACGCATTTTTTGGGTATAAAATATGTACAGCGTACAACAAAATGTTCAACCAAATTTTCCTGTAATAGTTTCCTTGCCGTGCCTTCACATATACCACCGAGCATTTGACGGAATTGCTGTATATCCACAACATCGGGATAGCCTTTAAATATTTTTTCTAATTCTTTTTGTGAATAACTTTTTTCTTGTCTTGACATATTATGTTACATCCTTTATAATGAATTTCGTCGAGGCAGGTGTAACGTCTTTTGTTTTTTGGGGATTTGTATTTGACCTCCAAATGACCTCCATTTTCCAAAAAGGAGGTCAAAATCGATGATTAGCCGCAAAGCCTTGATTTACGGACTTTTTCGAGGTCAATCGATAGAAAAACATCAATCACATCAATGGTTTAATGTGCATTAAGTTCCGTCAAAAGGAACTAAAGTCTGCCACCGGGAAGGTTGTAATAACAACTCAAAATCCAGTGGTAGCGATACCGTACCGGTTCGACCCCGGTCACCGGCACCAAACACAGAACCTTGTCTTCAGACAAGGTTCTTTCTTAATACGAACAGAAGGACGGGTATACAGCATGAAAAAAGCAGTAATTCTTAACGCATCACCCCGACGTGACGGAAATACAGATCAATTAATGAACTTATTTTTATCTGAATGCGACTGTGAATGTATTGTTTACAATATGTATGACGAAAATATTGCACCCTGCATTGCTTGTGATACATGTTCAACCACCGGAAATTGCTTTATGAATGAAAACAAACATATTCTGGAAGACCTTTTTTCCTGTGATTATATTGTTTTTGCAACACCCATTTACTGCTACTCATTCCCTGCTCCGATGAAAGCTTTTTTAGACAGATTGCAGCCTTATTACAGCGACGAAAAATATAAAAATCCCGCTTTTCACCGTAAAGGTTTTGTACTTGTAACCTGCGGTAAAAGCGGAAAATTCGGAATTGATGTTATTGAAAAACAAAGCAGAATAGCCTTTATCGAGCTTTCTGCTTCATTTGAAGGAATTTATTTATTTCCAAACACTGACAAGGAACCTGCTTTTACAGATGATGAAATTTGTAAAGTAAAATCACTTGCTGAAAAGTTCTTTGATTAAGGTATTTTCAGTTCACATCTGCCCGAAAGAAGTTCAGCTCTGAACTCTTTGATATCACTTACAAAACGGTCGAATGACACTCCTCCCCTTGCGAGATCTTCATATTCATGAAAATCTGATCCGGAGGTTGTTATGAAGCCGTGTTTTTTTGCCCATATTTCAGCCATATTGTTAGATGAATCATGTCTTTTATTACCGTTATAAATCTCAATTCCGTCAATGTATCTCGGATTTGTTATATTGGAATCAATTCTGAAGGGATGTGCCTGTATAACGGTCAGCTGATTTTTCTCCGCAAGCTTTTTAAACTGCTTTGCGGTCATTTTTGTTATACCCTCGCTGTTATACAAAAATTCTTCATCAACACCGTATACAAGATAATCATTATCGTTTTCGTCAAATCTCAGTTCAATACCGAGCATAACTGAAAAATCCGATGTTTCGTGCTTCTTTGCATTGTGATAACCTCGGAGAAAATAATCAATCTTTTCTTTCCAGTTTTTTCCGGGATATTTATTGTCAAAACAATCCGTTGAAAAATGGTCGGTCACAACGACACCTGAATATCCTGCGTTTTTGTAAAGTTCCACAGCTTCTCCGGCACTTATACGTGCACAGGTGCTGACATCTGATGTGTGAAAATGTGCTTCGTACATATATTTCATAATTCATTACCTCACTTCGTATCATTATAAAACTCTTAGCTTATTTTTTCAATAATATTTCCGAAAAAACTTGAAATATATTTATTACTCTGTTAATATTAATTTATCTGATATTTGGAGGATAAATAAATGAGTAAAATAAAAGCTGCCGTTATCGGCGTAGGAAGTATCAGTCAGGAACATATCAACGGTTATATCAACAATCCCAATGTAGATCTTTACGCATTCTGCGATATAAATGAAGAAAGACTCTATCAGAAAGCTGAAATGTACGGTGTAGACAAATCAAGATGTTTCACAGACAAAGATGAAATGCTCAAGGCTCTGCCGGAAATCGACATCGTAAGTGTTACAACATGGAACAGTGCGCATGCAGAATGTTCCATTGCTGCACTCAATGCAGGCAAACACGTTATCTGTGAAAAGCCCATGGCTATGAATGCAAAAGAAGCCATGGAAATGAAAGAAGCTGCCGACAGAAACGGTAAAGTTCTTCAGATCGGCTTTGTAAGACGATTCGGAAACGACTGCAAAGTTGTCAAAGATTTTATCGAAGCAGGCAATTTCGGCGACATTTACTATGCTAAGGCAACATATCTCAGAAGAAACGGCAACCCCGGCGGTTGGTTCGGTGACAAATCACGTTCAGGCGGCGGTCCTCTTATCGACCTTGGTGTTCATGTTATAGACCTTGTAAGATATCTTCTCGGCTGTCCTCAGCCTGTATCCGTTTACGGTGCAACATTCCAGAAGCTTTTCAACAGACCCGATACTATCAAGACAAAAGGTTACAAAGCTGCTGACGCTAAAAAAGGCGATATATGTGATGTTGAAGACCTTGCTTCAGCAATGATCCGTTTCGATAACGGTGCAGTTCTGAGCATCGAAGCAGCATTCTCACTCAATATCAAGAAGCCCGAAGGCGATATTCAGCTTTTCGGAACAAAAGCAGGCTGCAAGCTTGATCCTCAGGTTGAGATTTACACAGAAATGAATAATTACCTCGTCAATGTTGATTTCGATGAAGACACAGCACTTTCCTTTGACGGACTTTTCCAGAATGAAATTGACCATTTTGTTGACTGTGCTATGGGCAAGGCTGAATGTATCGCTCCTGCACAGCACGGTGTTGATATGATGCGAATTCTTGACGCTGTTTACGAATCTGCAAGAACAGGTCACGAAGTTATTCTCTGATGTTCGGATATATAAGAACTCACCGTCCCGAACTGAAAGTCTGCGAGGACGAAGCATATAAAGGCATATACTGTTCGCTCTGCAAAGAGCTCGGAAAAAGGTATGGCATTATGTCACGCCTTTTTTTGAGTTATGACTCAACATTTCTTGCACTGGCACTGATGGCGCTTTCCGAAGAAAAACTTGGGTTCAATCAGAAAAGATGTCCGTTCAATCCTGCAAAAAAATGCAATTTCTGCACAGGTGACCATGACGAGCTTGCCTATGCCGCTGACATTTCTGTTTTACTGCTTTACCACAAAATCCGCGACAATATAAAAGATTCAACACTATTTAAAGCTATTCTGTATAGGATATTATTGGTACTGATTATCCGTTCATATAAAAAAGCTGAAAAATTCCGTCCCGATGCGGCAATAACAATTAAAGAATACATGGATATGCAATCGGCAGTGGAAGAAAAACAGTCTCGGTCGATTGACGAAGCCGCAGAACCGACTGCGATACTGCTGAGTAAGCTGTATTCTGCAAACGGAACCGATGAAGATCAGAAACGTGTCCGTGAACGGGTCGGATACTGCCTCGGCAGATGGATCTATATGATTGATGCTTTTGACGACATCGAAAAAGACAGAAAATCCGGCAATTACAACCCGTTTCTTTTAAGCGGTCAGGATAACTACGAAAAAATCAAAGGTGATCTGCTTATGACCGTCGGAGAACTTGCAAAAGCATATGACCTGCTGGAAATAAAAAAATTCGACGGTATTACGAAAAATGTCATTTATGATGGTTTATATTATGAAACTTTGAAAGTTTATGAGAGGAGGAAAAACAATGAATAACCCTTATGAAATTTTAGGAGTATCTCAGAATGCTACTGACGATGAAATAAAAAATGCCTACCGTGAAAAGGCAAGAAAACTGCAGGAAAAGGACTACGGTCCCCTTTCTGATATTGCAGACAAGAAAATGCAGGAGCTTGATGATGCGTATGACGCAATTATCACACAAAGACGTTCCGGCGGTTACTCTTCACAGAATACCTATTCTTCTTACTCGGGAAGCTCCTATACACCCCCGACATACGCTGAAATCAGAGAAAAAATCAGAAGAAATGACCTTGATTCGGCACAGATAATGCTTGATAATATCCCCGAAACTTCAAGAATTGCAGAGTGGTTTTATCTGCAAGGCATGATTCAGCAGAAAAAGGGCTGGACAAATGCAGCTTACGAAAATTATACAAGAGCATATACGATGGATTCTTCAAATCCCGAATATGCAAGAGCATATCAGGGCATGAACAACCAGAGAAACGGCGGTTACAGAACATCAACAAACAGATCTGACAATGATTGCAGTTTCTGCAGTATATGTCAGGGACTTATCTGTGCAGACTGTTGCTGTGAATGTATGGGCGGCGATCTCATTCCCTGCTGCTAAAGGTGACAGAAATGAGAAACAGTGCAAAAACTGCCATGGGCGGAATGATTGCGGCGCTATCTCTTACAATCATGTTGCTCACAGCCGTTATCCCTTATCTTCAATATGCGCTACCGGCAATGTCCGGTGCATTGCTTGTACTTATGGTCATTGAAATCAACAAAAAATGGGCATTGTGTGCTTATGTCGCAGTCAGTATACTTTCATTTCTGATTCTGCCAAATAAAGAAGCGGCTATGGTTTACTTCGCATTTTTCGGAATATATCCTATCCTTAAACCTCTTCTTGAAAGCAAGATAAAGAACAACTATCTGTGCTGGTTTATCAAAGCCGTCTTTTTTAACATTGCAGCAGTTGCGGCTTATACCGTGATTATTTACATTTTCGGCATCCCTCTCGAAGAAATGGATGAACTGGGAAAATGGGGCATACCGCTGTTGCTTGCCATGGGCAATGTGATGTTTGTTCTTTATGACATCTGCATCACACGGCTTGTGACACTTTATCTCAGAAGATGGCAGAAAAAATTCAGAAAACTCTTCAAACACTAAAAAACCGCCCAACGGGCGGTTTTTTTGCAGTTTTTACAGGAAACAGCGGATATCAATTGCAAGCTGTTCTTCAAGATTGATGAGCCTTTTTGCGATATCCTTTGATACTTCATCTGCCGCTTTGTACTGATTGAGATATCTGTTAAGTGATTTCACACCCATGTTACAGCCGTCTGTTATCAGGTCAGCGATGGTATCGTCTGATTCTTTCATTTTAAGCTTCATATTTGTTTTCATCCATGACATACTCTTTGCAACAGGATTGGGATCCTTTCCGTCATCCTTATACTTATCAAGAAGCTCCTGAATTTCAACATTGAGTTTTTCATGCTCGATTTTGCAGTTGCTCAGATACTTTCTGAGTGTATCCGAATCAACATATTCAATCACATCATCAATTGATGCCGTACCCATTTTAACACCGGCATCGCATTCACGAAGAAGTTTTATTGTATCATGTTCTATCATAACAGGTCAGTCCTTTCCTTGGTTATATAGAACAGTATTCCCGATAATTCAGATTTTAACCATCCTGAATTTCAGATTCACAAAATATTCTTCTTCCGTATCGGTTGTATCTTCATAAATTATATATGCCGTATTGTTTTTGATACAAATATCAGAATAACCGCCGCTATCATCAATTTTTAATTTTTTTACTGTATTAAAATCATCATCTGTTATTTTAATTGTGAGGCTTTTCCGTTCATTCTTATCATCACAGTTAATGTGATACAGCACATTTTCTGAGTTTGTCATGCTCCCCTGACATATCGGATCCCGAAATCTTTCGTCAAAACCGAGAATCTGCCAGTTTTCATAACCGTTCGGACTTTTTACAAAACATCTGAGTCTGCAATCATTCTCATTACGGATTGACATGACAACTGAAGCATCACTCAGTATTCCGAGAGCGCATTCACTCGGGTTTATAAGGAAATCTGATTTTATTATTTCTCCGACATGCCATGTTTTTCCGTTATCTTTGCTGTACAATGTTGAAATAAAAGACGGTCTGTGTGCCTTTTTATTTTCGTTATTGAGTGCAAACCAGACAGGGATAAGCATTGTGCCGTCCTGTAAAGTTGTTCCGTGACCGGGTCCCAATGCAACAACGTTATGATCAATGCAACCGAAAACTTCCGTTATTTCTTCTTGACTTAACCAGCTTTTCCCATCATCATAACTTACAGAGTGAAAAACTCTTTTATAGTTTTCGCAATAAAGCATGTGCAAAGCATCACCGTTAACAATCATAACGGGATTATTGAGAGTTTTTCCGTTACCTTTTACCGTTTTTACGGTTGTCCAGTTTTGTCCGTCATCAGAGCTTTTTATTATTTTCAAATCAATTTCAGACCAATCAGAATCGGTCTTTCGACACTCATAATAAGCAATAAGAGAACCGAATCCCGTGCAGATTATGCCCGGAATCCGGCAATGATAATATTCTCCGCCGTGATTTTCTATAATCATAAGTTACAGCAAAGGCAGAATTTCTTTTTCGATTATTTTCTTTTCTTCGCAAGTCAGCTCTCTGAATGGCTTTCTGCAGTTGCCGAAATCAAATCCGAGCTGATTGAGAACTTCCTTCTGAGCAGGCATAAGTTCAATGCTGAACAGAGTTTCAACAACTTTGTTTATATCGTGCTGAATCTCACGAGCTTCTTCAATTTTGCATTCTTTTACAAGCTCCATGATTTTTACAAACTTGTTTGCCATAAAGTTATATGTACTGCCGATACCGCCGTCAGCCCCCATAACAATACCACCGAGGAACATTTCATCAAAGCCGTTCAATGCGATTTTTTCAGGGTACTTTGCCTTTACACGTTCAAGAGTAAAGAAGTCGCTTGATGTGTGCTTGAAACCTAAGAATTTATCATTTTCAAAGAACTGATCAAATTCTTTCATTGTCATTGTTACACCGGTGTTCATAGGGAAATTGTAAACGAACATGGGAATATTAACACTGTCTGCAACACCGAAATAATAGTCCTTGATTTCATTGAATGTCATTTTGTAATAGAAAGGTGCAACGGATGAAATTGCATCTGCGCCGACCTTTTCTGCGTGTTTTGCAAGGTCAATTGCTTCAGCTTCATTAAGAGAGCCGATATGTGCAATGATTGTTTTGTCTTTTGCTACTGCCCTTACTGCTTCGAGTAGATATTTTCTCTCGTCTGCTGTCATATGAAAAGCTTCTGCTGTGGATCCACCCACATAAAAACCTGAAACACCCATATCAATATTATATTTTATGAGTTTTTCAATAGCAGCATCGTTGATTTTATTATTTTTGTCAAAGGGAGTAAGCTGTGCAGTAAAAATACCTTTAAAATTTGCCATATTTATCACCTTGAATTTGTTATTTTCAGAATCTCTGATGTTTTTTATCATATCACATGAAATATTTGGTGTCAATTTATTAAATAAAAAAAGTGTGCCTGAAAAGACACACAAAAAAACAATATTTCAGCTGAAAGACACAGGTTTTTCCTGCTGATGTTTTATAAAGCTTTCGTTCGGTGACGGTTCAGAAAGACTGAAATACATCTTCGCTGCCTTTGTTGTGCCGAAATCACGATTGGAACCCGTTCCCTGCACTTTGTTGAATGCCTCACGGAACATTGCATTGTGAGCTTCCTCTCGATTAAGAAGAAAATCAATGGTTTCCTTTACTTTTTTATCGTCAATCTGTCTGTAAAGATATTCATAAACGACCTTTGCTCTCTGTTCCGATGCGATATTTGCAAGAAGATCAGCACAAAGATCACCCGTAACCGTTACATAGTCAGCTGTCCATGAATAACCTGAAGCGTTGATAAGACCGGGATTCAGACCGAGCTGAACATGTGTCTGAATCTGACCTGCAGGAACACTCGCAGAATCAACATCATGTCCGTTAAGCAGATTGATTGTCTGTGCAATCATTTCCAGATGTCCGAGCTCTTCCGCGGCAATATCAAGAAACAAATCCTTGATTTCCTGATCCTTAATACGAAAGCTCTGTGACATATACTGCAATGCTGCTTTAAGCTCACCGTTAGCACCGCCGAGCTGTTCCTGAAGAAGCGCAGCATACTGGGGATTTGCTTTTTCTACTTCAACAGGATGAAAAAGCTGTTTTTCGTGTTTGAACATAAATGATAACCTCACTTTCATCAGTATTGTTACCATTTTTTATAAATTTATTCTTTAAATTCAGACAGAAAACCGATATATTCTTCGTACTTATGAGGTCGTATGGGACGCACAAACGGCGGTGTATCAAAGAATAACAGCAGGCACTCACCGATAGTCTTATAATCATCAACAAACTTATATCCCGCAAGCTCTCCGTTACGTATACGCTGTTTGATTCTGTTGTGATAAGGATACATCATTTCACCCTTTCATGAATATTCTTTATACATTTACGAAAACTATTCCCGGGGTGATTATTATGAATTTAAATCCTTTAAAAGATCTGCCGTTGGGACTGGGACTGGCTCTTGCTCAGAACACAAAAGCTCTTGATGCTTTTTCCGGAATGACAGAACAGCAGAAAAAAGAAATTATCAAAAAGACTCATTCAATTCAGTCAAAACAGGAAATGCAGGCGTTTGTAAACAGTCTGAATAAATAATCAGACCTGCTTATTTATACTCTGCCGAAAATTTTGTAAGATCGGGACCACCGGGATGAATGTCATAGCCTTGCCAACCAACAACTCTGTTTTCTGACGGAATAACAAGGTGGTGCTGTCCCATTCTTACGAACAATGCGTCTGCCGTGGTAATCACAAAAAATCACAACTGTTTTTGTTGTTTTTTCTTTATATATATGATATCATGAATTAAACTGAATAAAATCAAATAGGATGATAAATTTATGAAAACTTACGGTACATATTTTCAGAATGATAAAGATTTGCCGATAAAATATGGTGAAATAAATCTGATAAATCCGGAAAGACAGCGACTCCGTGGTGAACCTTTACATAAAGGCGTTGAGGCTTATCCTGTTTTTCAGGGCTTCTGCGGAACCGACTTTGAACTGATGAAAATGGGCAGGGATAATAAACTTTCTGCAAAATTTCCTGAGGGGGAAAGCCGACTTATAAACGGACATGAAGGTGTTGTATGGGTGCCGTCAGAGAACAGATTTGCGATTGTTCTTATACGTGGCGGTGACAGCTGGGACCCTACACGCTATACAGAAGATGAAACATATTTTGAATACGGTTGTGACGGAGCAGACGGTCTTTTCTGTGACAAAAACTATTTCAATCCCGATATGCTTCTGCATCTGCCTGAAAAATATGAGAGCATGACAAAATTGCCTCTTTCCGTTGCAAAAAGACTGTCTTTTGCAGACCCTTATGCCTGTGCTGTTTTTCAGCTTGAAAGAATGGAAGACCTTGGTGCGGCACAGAATTTCCGTGTTGAAATGGCAAAACACAAGTGCTCTGAAGAAGAAGCAAGAAAGTTGGCAAAAGATAATATTTTCACAAAAACAGTCGTCTTCGGTCTTGGTATGACAGGACTTTTCATTGCAGACCAGATAAGAAGAAATCACCCCGATGCTGAAATTCTCTTTATCGGCAGAAGTGATAAAAACTGCAAGAAAGTTCAGTTTTCTAAGGAAATTACAGGTGCTGATTATCTTTGCACAGCAAGGCTTTCCGAAGAAGAAACTGCAAAAGAAATAATTACCAAACTCAGCGGCAGAGCCACAATGTTTGTAGGCACAAGTGGAAGCAATGCAGAGAATAGAATTGCATTCGAGCATAAAGTTCTCGGTTGCAACGGTATTTATAACAGCTTTTCACTGGGTCCTGTTGTTTCTTATGACACAATGCCTTTCGGATTTGAAAATCACCTGATTTTCGCTTCAATCAATTTCCGTCAGGAGCATATGGAAAAAGCGATTGACATATTGGTTGACAGCAGATATGACGAAGTTGTTGAACTCATTGACAAAGAGGAGTTCATCGCAGACCCTCTTGACGCATATGAAAACAAGATTTTCTGCAAGGGTGCACCACTTAAAACTGCAGTTATATGGAACAAAGATTACATAAAGGATGATGAATGATATGAAATCAATTGTTATACCGAATCCGAATGAAATTGAAATAAGAGAAATTCCGATGCCCGAAATAAAAGAGGGTGAAGCACTTCTTAAAGTAAAATATGTGGGCATATGCGGTGCTGATGTGGCTTCTTTTACGGGCAATCAGCCTTTTACAACGTATCCCCGTATTCCCGGTCATGAGTTTTCAGCGGAAATTGTTTCAATTCCCGAAAACGATAAGGGACTCAAAAAAGGTGATATTGTTACATGCAATCCTTACTTCAACTGCGGAAACTGTTATTCATGTAAACGCGGTTTTGTAAACTGCTGTACGGATAATCAGACTATGGGTGTTCAGCGAGACGGTGCATTTTGTGAATACATTGCAATGCCTGTTGAAAGAATCTATGACGGCAAGGGGCTTTCAGCCGAAGAACTTGCACTCATTGAGCCTTTCTCAATCTCTCAGCACGCAGTTTCCCGTGCAATAATAAAAGACACCGACAATGTGCTTGTAATCGGTGCAGGTCCCATCGGTCTTTTTGCACTTCTTGCAGCAAAACAGAAATGCAGAAGAATAGTTGTTGCAGATATTCTCGATAACCGTCTTGAACTTGCAAAGGAATATGGTGCTGATGCCGTTGTCAACACAAAAACTCAATCACTTGAAGAGTTCACAAAAGAATTCACAGACGGCAATGGTTTTGATGTCTGCATTGAAGCCTGCGGTGCACCCGAAACATTTTTAGGCTGTATTGAAAACGCTGCTTTTGCCGCAAATATCATTCTTATCGGCAACGGCAAACGTAAAACCAGTTTTGTTCATTCTGTTATTCTGAAAAAAGAACTTAATATTCACGGAAGCAGAAATGCTTTAAAAGATGATTTTATCAACAACATTAACATTGTTGCGAGCAAAAAAGCTGATGTTATGAAAATGGTAAGCGGTATTTATGACATGAATAATGCTCTTGATGCTTTTAAAGCTTTAGCTGACAACGACGGCACACTTTCAAAACTTCTTATAAAAATAGGTGACTGAAATGAAAGAAACCATAATTCAGTTTGGTGAAGGTAATTTCCTGAGAGGATTTTTTGATTACTTTCTTGATGTGATGAACAAAAACGGTCTTTATGACGGTAAAGCCGTTGTGATTCAGCCAAGAGAAGGTGGAAAATGTGCACTTCTGAATGCACAGGACTGCAATTACAATCTGTATCTTAGAGGTATTGAAAACAATGAAATAAAGCAGGATCATCATTTTATTGAGTCAATTTCAAGAGGAATTGACCCCTATAAAAATTATGCTGAATATATTTCCCTTGCAGACAATCCCGATTTCAGATTTGTTATTTCAAACACGACCGAAGCTGGTATTGCATTTGACGAAACATGCAGATTTGATGACTCCCCTTGCAAAGGCTTCCCTGCAAAACTTACTCAGCTTCTCTACAGAAGATATACAAACGGAATGGACGGCTTTATCTTTCTGCCCTGTGAACTGATTGACAACAATGGTGATGAACTGAAAAAATGTATTCTGAAATATGCAGAACATTGGGGACTTCCTGATGGTTTTGTTAACTGGATAAACGAGAAAAACACATTTGCAAACACCCTTGTTGACAGGATTGTCACAGGATATCCGTCAGATCAAACTGCCGTTTTGCATCCTGATGATAAATTCCTTGATACAGCAGAAATTTTTCACCTGTGGATTATTGAGGGTGATTTTGAAAATGAACTCCCCCTCAGTAAAGCAGGTTTCAATGTAGTATGGACAGACGACGCAAAGCCTTATAAAAAAATAAAGGTAAGAATACTAAACGGTGCACACACATCGCTTGTTGCAGGTGCATTGCTTTCAGGCATAGAAACTGTCGGCGAAGCTATGAACAATGATGTTACATATTCATTCCTGGGCAGATGTATGAAAGAAGAAATTCTGCCGACAATCGGTGAAAATGATGAAAGTATTTCTTTTGCAAACAGCGTTTTTGACCGATTCAGAAATCCGTTTATTCATCACAAATGGCGTTCAATTGCCCTCAATTCCGTCAGTAAATTCTCTGTGCGTGTGCTTCCTACTCTTCTCGAATATAAAGAACAGAACGGAAAAAATCCCAAAGGGCTTACTCTCGCTCTTGCAAATCTTATTTATTTCTATAAAAATGACAATCCCGATGATGCTGCAAATGTCATCGAAACAATGAAAAAGGACAGCATTGCAGAGATTCTTGCAAACACGGCCTTGTGGCAAGCTGACCTTTCTGCTATGACAGAAATAATTACAGAGTATTACAACAAAATTGAAGAACTCGGTGCAAAGGAAGCAATGAAATGGATACTGTCAGAATAAACGAGAAGGATAATGTCTGCGTAAACCTTGAAACAGGCCATAAAATTGCATTATGCAATATTGAAAAAGGTGCAGATATAATAAAATACGGCTTCCCAATAGGTTTTGCGACCAAAAACATCAGTCAAGGCGACGCTGTTCATTCTCATAACATGAAAACAAAACTGGGCGATATTCTTTCTTATGAATACAAGCCCGATTTCAAAGAACTTTCACCCGAAGAGCCTTTTACAATCAATGCCTATATCCGCAAAAACGGCGATATAGGCATCAGAAATGATATCTGGATTGTTCCCACAGTCGGTTGTGTAAACAGCATCGCAAAGAAGCTCGCAGAAAAAACAGGTGCAATCTGTTTTTCTCATCCTTACGGTTGCAGTCAGCTTGGTGACGACAATAAAATCACTCAGCTTGTTCTCAGAGGACTTATCAATCATCCGAATGCAGGCGGTGTACTTGTTTTGGGACTTGGCTGTGAAAACAACAACATCCCCGAAATGCAGAAAGTTCTCGGCACATGGGACATGGAAAGAGTTAAATTTCTTTCCGTTCAGGACTGTGAAAATGAGCTTGAAAAAGGCATCAGAATTATTGAAGAATTAAAAGCAGCTGCGTTACAGGATAAACGTGAGCCTGTACCCGTTTCAAAACTTAAAATCGGGCTTAAATGCGGTGGATCCGACGGTTTTTCGGGCATTACAGCCAACGCAGTTGTGGGCAAAGTAACCGACAGAATATGTGCAATGGGAGGAACTGCGGTACTCACGGAAGTACCCGAAATGTTCGGTGCGGAAACAGTTCTCTTTGAAAGATGCGTCAGCAGAGAGGTTTTTGACAAAAGCGTTAATCTTATCAATAACTTCAAGCAGTATTTCAAAGATCACGGACAGCCTGTTTCAGAGAATCCGTCACCGGGCAACAAAGAGGGAGGAATCACAACTCTTGAAGAAAAATCTCTCGGCTGTGTTCAGAAAGGCGGAACTGCTCCCATTGTTGATGTGCTTGATTACGGCGATACAACCACTGAAGCAGGGCTCAATCTCCTGAACGGACCGGGAAATGATATTGTTTCAATCACAAATCTTTCGGCAGTCGGATGTCACCTTGTTCTGTTCACAACCGGCAGAGGTACTCCTCTCGGCGGTGCTGTGCCTACAATAAAAATCGCCTCAAACGATACCATAGCAACAAAAAAGAAACATTGGATTGACTTTTCTGCATACGGCTTCAACAAGCAGGAAAAAGCAGATGAATTATTGAATCTTATAAAAAAAGTTGCTGACGGGGAATTAACAAAAAACGAAATACAGGGCAATCGGGAAATTGCAATTTTTAAAGACGGAGTAACATTATGATTATAGACGCTCATGCACATTTGTGGAAAAAACAGAACGGAATCGTTAACGGTAAGCCTGTTTTTGATATCGGCAGAGGCAGAAGCAATTTCGGCGGTGAGATCCGTCAGATGATGCCACCATACATGACAGACGGTGAAAATACCGCAGAAAGATTTCTTGCAAATATGGATTATGCAGGAGTCAGCGGTGCTGTTATTACGCAGGAATATATCGACGGCAATCAGGACGAATATCTTATCTCCTGCAAAAGTGACAGAATAAAAATCTGCTCATTATATGAAGAAAAACCGCTCGGCGATATCAAAAATTTTGACGGCATAAAATTGTGCGCAGGCAGACTCAGAGACAAAAATCTGCTCAATCACATTGAGCCCTTTAAAGTTGCAAACGAAAACGGAAAATTTATCTCCATTGACCTTGCAGACGGAGCTGAACAGACTGATATGATGCAGAAAATCGCAGAAATGTTCCCTGACCTTAGAATTGCAGTCGGACATTTCGGCATGGTTACCCGTGACGACTGGCAGGAACAGATTAAACTTGCAAAAAACAAAAATGTTTTTATTGAAAGCGGCGGAATAACCTGGCTTTTCAACAGTGAATTTTACCCCTACCCGTCAGCAGTTGATGCAATCAACGAAGCAGCAGACCTTGTCGGCTTTGAAAAGCTTATGTGGGGCAGCGATTATCCCCGAACAATGACTGCAATCACTTACAAAATGAGCCTTGATTTTGTTAAAAAAACAACTGAAATTTCAGAAGCAAACAAAGAACTCTTCCTTGGCACAAATGCAGTGAATTTTTACGGTTTCAGCAATTTGCCCGTTCCCGAAAAAATCAGAAATATGGTTGAGGATTGATGTCATTCCGAAACTTGTAAAGTGAATAAAAAAATCCCGGGCAGAGTTTTTTTCTCTGCTCGGGGTTTCATATTTTATAAACTGTTACAGCATTCCGAACAACACTTCACCAATTCTGTTTTATCTGTCTGCATTTCGGAAAAAGCTGAATCTTTAATATATCCTGCCGCAATCATCTGCATATCATAACACAAATCGGGTTCAATATATTCCTGCAGATATGAGCAATAATAATATTGAGATTCCACTTTAGTTCTGAACTCATCAAACTCTTGAGTTAAATTGTATGATTCACAAAACCAATGACAATATACAATCACATCATCATCGGTCATTTCTGCAACTTTCTTCATTTTGTATTTATAGATTTTTTTATCTTTAAAAAACTGACGGGAAATGTCTGCAAGTAAATTTATCGTATTCAAAGCAATCACACCATTCATTCAGCTTCCGGCAAGCACAAATTGTGAAATTTTTTCAGGTATTTTTCAAATTCACGGAAAAAGTTGTGAAATGCCAGCTCATCATTATTTCCGCTTACATAAAGCAAATGATTCCACCAACAGGCATATCCGTTTTTATCCCTGACCTCATTCTCAAAATACCAATCTGTAAACAAACCAAAATATTCAAATTGATTTTCACCGGTGCAAATGTCAAATGCATGCTGCATACCGAAATAATAATCACGCAAAGAAATCAGCGAAGTTTTTCCAAAAAACATACCCGGGCGTTTTTTCACTTCAGCAAAAAAGCGAAGTTCATCAAATCTGTTTTCACTGTTCACATTTTTCACCTCTGCACGTTAAACTTTTAATATCAGAAATATTTCTCAGCATAATCTTCGATGATATCTCTTGACTGAAATAAGGTTTCGAGATCATAATCCAATGAGTGACCGCAATGTTCAAACAGGAGAAGATCATTTCTGACTTCTGCGTTATGAAGCTTTTGAAGAAAATCATATATATGATCCAACGGAATAAGGTCATCCTTTTTTCCGTGAAAAACTGCAGTAGGTACGCAGTTTTCCGTAATATACTGTACAGGAGAAATTTTTTTCAAAGCATTCTGTTGCGGCTCATTCAGAAAATTCTCTTTGGTAATCTTCACACCACAGCATTTTGACATAATTTCGTATTTCCAGTCCTCAAATTCACCCGAGATACCAAGCAGAAAATCAGATTTTACACAGTCAACAGGCGGACAGTAAACACAGACTGCAACAGGATTTACGGGAGAAACGTCTTTTCTTGTGTAAGCATAAAGAATTGCAAGATGTGACCCCGCAGACCCGCCTGACAAAATCAACTTATTCACATTGTGTCCGTGTTTTTCGCATTCTTTTTTTATGGTTTTAAGTGCTGCTGTTATATCATCAAGCTCATCGAAAACACTTAAGTTTTCGGAAACGTAACGGTAATTCATTGTTGCACAGATATAGCCGAGACTGCTGAAATGCCTTGTATCATCATAATGTGCGGATTTATTTCCGCTGTGCCATCCGCCGCCATGAATGTAAAGCATAACACCCGAATCGGATTTTACATTTTTGGGCATAAAGATGTCTAGTTTGTGCCTTTCGTGATTGCCGTATGAGATATCAAAAATTTCAGAAAAATTATTTTCCATAATCAATCACCCTTGAAAACTTCTTTAATCGCTTCAAGATAACCGTAGCCGTAAAGGTCGTCGGGTTGAAGATAGCTTGTTTCTGTCCATTCATTCCAGCTGTTCACGGTGATGAAAGGAGCTTTCATTATTCCGTTTTTCATTGAATTATCAGCAAATTCCTTTATTTTTTCACAGGCTGTTTTAAATTTTTCAGGAGTGTTGTCGGTAATAACACCGGGGATGAATTTATTGAATCTGACATTGTTGTCCCAACCGACTGAAATATTGGGATAGAACGGAATCGTGAGTTTTTCCGATTCTTTTTTGATTGCTTCAACATAGTTGTCGGTAACATCGGCAAAATCGCCGTCAAGGTCAGCAGAACAGCCCCAGTTATAGCTTGTCACCGAATCAACACCGAGAAAAGCGTACATCTCGGCAGATTTAACGCCTTTCTGAGAATCTTCGTCTTTAAGCCAGTTGAAGACACGGTTTCTCCAATGGACAACCTGAAAATGAAGTCCTTTGAAACCTGCGGCAATTGTTTTTTCTCGGAATTCTTCAATACCTTTCTTACATTCGTCGCTTGTGCCGAAAGAACGGATGAAATTATCAATATCAAAAATCATATAAACAGGGCAACCGTCAATGAGGTAGTAATTTTCCTTTTTGAAATATTTTTCGATTGTTCTGTCGCATATATCTGAAAAAATTTCGGGAGTGACAACACCCGACCATATAACCGTGTCAAGGTCATTATCGGAATTGCGCTTGTCCCACAGATGATTTGCATTATGATTTGCCCACATAAGGCAGAATTTCATTTCATTGTTGTTTCGTGCTTTCAGAAAACCGTCATTCAGACAGTTTTCAAGAAACGGTCTGTTATCATACCAGTACCAGTCGTAAATGAAAACATTTACACCGTGAGAAACAGCACAGTCTATCTGCATTTCCATGATACGGCTGTCAGCTTCATTTACATATCCCCATAAGGGCTTACGAGGCCAACGGCAACCCTTGTAGCCTCTGTCTGTCATGGCTTTTACAGTCTGCCATTCACCGTAACCCTCGGGCCAGAAAATCCGTGTGCGAGGCTCATCACCTGTGTATGACGGCCATATAAAAGCGGCAATATCGTAATTTTTCATACTGCATCCCTCACAGATATAAAATTTAATTGAGTATTAGCTGATATGAAAATTATATCATAATTATGTGAACATTTCAATAAATCAAAATATAATTGAATAAAACAATCAGTTGAAATACACAGTAAAAAATTCAATCACGCGGTTATTTTCTTTTTATGTTGCAACGGTTATAATATACCTGAACTCAAAAGAGGAGGCAGAACAATGGACACAAAAAAAGTCGGTGAACAGATTGCCGTTTTACGAAAAGCAAAAGGAATTACACAAAGTGAGTTGGGAGAAAGAATCGGCGTGTCTTTTCAGGCTGTAAGCAAATGGGAACGGGGCGAAACATTACCTGATATAACTGTTTTACCTGATCTGGCAAAAATCCTCGAAACAACAGTTGATTTTATTCTGCTCGGCAGTGAAAAAGTAATAGAATATAAAGGAAAATTCACTGTCGCAGATATTAAGAAAGGCTTAAACTGTCTGAAAAATGCAGGTGAATATTTAGGTACGGAAAATATTATTTACCGTGCAGCAATCAAAGGTATCAACAATGACCTTAACACGGACATTGAAGAAGCTTTCACCAATGACTATGTATTTGAAGCATTCCTGGCAGAGGCTATAATTCAGAATCTGATTTCGGGATTATATGTTGATATAAGCGATGTGAAAAATAATTTTAGGCATGATCATTTTAAGAATATCGTTCTTGATTACTGTAACAGATACGGAATAAAATGATTTATGTAAAATTATTTCTGATAACCTTGAAAAAATGCCGTTTTTGTAATATAATTTCATAAAAAGCAAAAACGGGGTGTCTGTATGAATAAAAAATATCCGAATCTTCTCTCACCGGGAAAAATCGGAAAAGTTGAACTTCGCAATAAAACTGTTATGGCTGCCATGGGTATGAGCCAGGCTGAAAACGGTTTTGTAAACAAGGCTGTTCTTAATCACTATTCAGAAAGAGCAAAAGGCGGAGTAGGTGCAATCATCGTTGAGGTTACATGTGTCGATTCGCCTCTCGGTCTTAACACAAAAGGTATGCTCGTTATTGATGATGATAAATATATTCCCGGAATGACACAGCTGGCTGATGTTATCCATGAAGGCGGTGCAAAAGCCTTTCTGCAGATTTCTCACACAGGCAGAGGTGCAAGAAGAAAAATCATCGGTGATCAGCCCGTGGGACCCAGTGCGGTTGCAATGCCTTATTCATACATGATGGGACTTGCAAACGAAACTCCCAGAGCACTTACAATTGATAAAATAAAGAATATCGAAGAAAAATATGCACAGGCAGCTCTGCGTGCTAAAAAAGCAGGGTTTGACGGTGTTGAAATTCACGCAGTCGGCTACTATCTCGGTCAGCAGTTCCTTTCAAAAACTGCAAATATCCGTACAGACGAATATGGCGGAAGCCGTGAAAACAGAATCCGTTTCCATCTTAACATAATAAAAAGAATCCGTGAGCTTTGCGGTGATGATTTTGCAATCATTGTCAAGCTCTCCGTTATTGAAATGGGTAAAGACGGCGGTATTTCAATGCCCGACGGACTTTATTACTGCAAAAAACTGCAGGAAGCAGGTGTTGACGCCATTGAAGTGCTTGCAGGTATCTGGTCTGGAGAGGCAGGTAAAAATCAGAAGCCTGAGTCTGCATATGCTGACTGTATGGCTGTTGCATTGTGTCTTGTTATGAAACTCGGTCTTACACTCACAACAGGTAAGAAAAAAATAACACTTATCGGCGGCGGCAGAGCACAGAATCCCGTCGCATCCGAAAAAG
This sequence comes from Clostridia bacterium, assembly GCA_017531385.1. Taxonomy (GTDB): domain Bacteria; phylum Bacillota; class Clostridia; order Oscillospirales; family Acutalibacteraceae; genus UBA1081. The sequence goes on along the minus strand of JAFXLD010000103.1, from coordinate 1,171 downwards.
CACTCAAATCAGGTCAGTGTGATCTCATTTTCATCGGTCACGGCTTACTTGCACAGCCCGACCTTGTCAATCTTATCAATGAGGACAGAGAAGATGAAATCCGTCCCTGTATCGGTTGCGGTCATTGTGTTGACCATCAGCTCCAGCACGGTGAAAGAGCAATCTGCTCAGGTAATGCTGTTCTTGCAAGAGGCGATAACGATTACAATATAATCCCTGCCGAAACCAAGAAAAAGGTTGTTGTTATCGGTGCAGGTGTTGCAGGTGTTGAAGCTGCAAGAATTGCGGCAATGAGAGGTCACACGGTTGATATTTACGATATGGAAAATGAAGTGGGCGGTCAGATGAATCTCGCCTGCGTACCTCCTTTCAAACAGCATCTCGGACTTATGAAGCCTTATCTTGAAAGACAGCTCGAGCTTCACAAAGTCAATGTTCATCTCGGTAAGAAACTTACAAAAGAAGATGTTCTCGCTATGAATCCCGATGCAGTTGTATGTGCAACAGGTGTAAAACCCGTCACACTCAGGCTTGAGGGTGCAGAAAAAGCTGTTAATGCAATTGATGTTCTTAAAGGTGCAGATTGCGGTAAAAATGTTGTTGTAATCGGCGGTGGCTCAATCGGTTGCGAAACTGCCGAATATCTCGCAAAGCAGGGCAAGAAAGTCAGCATAATTGAAATGACAGATACCCTTGCAGGTAACACGGGTAAAACTGACCAGACAATTCTTTTAGGACATCTGAAAGGCTACAAAGTCAATCTTTTAACAGAATGTAAAGTTGAAAAAATAACAGCAACTGATGTTGTGTATAAATCAAAAGACGGCAGGACAAATTCAGTAAAATGTGATACTGTTGTTCTTGCAATCGGCGGCAGACCTGAAACTTCACTTTATGATTCACTCAAAGATGAAGTAAAGGAAATCTATAACATCGGTGACTCAAACGGCGGCGGAATTATTCCCAATGCTGTTTACGAAGGCTACACCGTCGGAAATAAAATATAAGAAAAGAAGGGGCTTCTCAACAAATGGACTGCTCCAATTTGTGCGGACAGTACAAAAAAGACCTAAATGGTAGAAAATATTAACTTTTAAGCGACATACTGACTTCGTTTTTCAAGCGGAGTCAGTTTTGTTTTGAGTTGAATACGTTGGTGGTTGTAGAAATG
>JAFXLD010000102.1 GCA_017531385.1 Clostridia bacterium | reverse complement strand
CGGAGTTATCTCATCTGTTTCATAAGTTTCAAGCACCATCTGCTGTTCTGCGGGCAGTAAATACGAAAGCTCAACTGCAGGACGGAATGCCATTCTGCCGCTGTCAACAAGATCAAGAAGCGGCTTTTCGAGGTTAGTCAGTCGGATATACTGCCTGATAGTTTCTCTGTTATCTTCACTTTCGTTAGCAAGCTTCTGAATGGATGTTTCTGACTTCTGCAACAATGTTGTAGAAGTTGCACCTACCTCCAAATCACTTCTGTAACCCTGCCTCTTCATAGCATCAAGCTTCATTTTGTATGCAGCAGCTTTTTCACTTGGCAAGATTTTCTCTCTGTGACAAAGGTTTGCATCGATCATTGCTATGATTGCATCATCCCTTGAAAGATTAAGCACTCTGACAGAAACAGAGGTTATGCCTAAATTTTTACACGCTTCCCATCTGCGATAGCCGGAGATAATTTCAAACTTTCCGCTTTTGGTATCATCGGGCTTGCGAACGGTAATAGGTTCGAGAATGCCGAACTTCTTAATGCTTTCGGTTAAGTCTCTCATTTCCTTGTCATCAACAACTTTAAAGGGTGACTCGGTGAGAGGGGTGAGCGTATCTGTAAATACGCTCATGGTTGTTACTAAATTTTCAAAATTTTTCATAATTCAAATTACCTTTCTTTACTAGATTTTTTAGTTTTGATATTTTGTGATTTTGTTAGTTCTTTCTCTTTTCGGACAGTTTTCAGCACATCCGATATAAATGCTTTTACTTTTTCAGGCATCAGCCTTAATGCCTCAAGATAGGATGCACATATTTGTTCAAGCTCATAAAGTTTCTCACTCAGTCTGTTTATGTGGCTCTGCAATTCCCGATTTACATCTCTAAGCCTTTTATTTTCACGCTCAAGATCAAATATTTTGCTCCTTGCTGCAACGGATTGCTTTGCCATAGTGCTCAGGTCACTGAAATCTTCACTTGAAATTGTCACTTTGCCCGTAAGAGTTTTCTTGCCCATACCGTCAATTTCATTGAAGGCTTTATGCACGGTCTGAATTTCATCATATCTGATTTCTTCCGTCTGCAATCGTTCTTTGATTTTCTCAAGCTTCTTTTTATCCTGCTGTATTTCATATTGCAGACAAGACAAGTGCTCAGCCGTACTGCCTTTTTCACCACGGATAAAATCATTGAAACCGGCTCTTTGCATATGATTGAAGAAATCATCTTGCAGAATACTGTAAGACGGAATCAGCACAGGTTTTCCTTTTTTGTTGAGCACGGGATTGCCGTTTTCATTAACTGCCTGTGGTGACTTCCATTTCTTTGAATGACTTATCTGATTGACGGTTTCTTTCACAGTACCTACGAGCGATTTATCCTTGCATCGCTTTGTCCACAGAATCTGTTTCTCCACAACAGGCAGAGCTACAAGGTGCATATGATAGTGATACACCGGCTTTCCGTACTGTTCCGTGAGAGCTACATTCAGTTCATCAGCATGCATTACGGCAGAGATGATATTCTGTTCACCGTAAAGATTAACTGCGAAACGATAGGCTTCTTCATAAAACTCTTTGGCATACTCATAACCGCCGTGAGTTTCAAAGTAGTCTGTGTTGACATCGAATATAACTTCATCAAAGACCTTTGCATCAGCTTTCAGACCTCGCATACAGACTCTCTTTTCGACCAAGAGCTTATTTAGCTGTTCGTTATAGGTCAGTTCACCGCAACCTTTGAAATGCACATTCATACTGCTACGCTCAACATCAACATTCATATTTGCATAACTTTCATTTTTCCTCTCGTTGTGCCTTTCACATTTACCGATTGTGCTTTGTGTGTGAGTGACAACTCTTGCAACACTATAGTTTTTCTTTGACATAGGTTTTACCTCCTTTCTGCATTACTGCATTATTTGTTCCGCTGACTTTCGTTGAAAGTGCGTAACCCACTATGACACTTTCAACCTATACAGTTGCAAAGATGTCAGTGGGGTCCTCACGGGACACGTCCCCCTTTGTCAGCTTCGCTGACATTTTCCCCCCACTGTGGGGGAATCTTCTGCGAGGCTCATAAACTAAAATTTCTCGCTTATCAAGGGAGCGATAAACTTTAGTTGCGGTACATACCGCAGACGAGCTTCGCTATGTAAGGGTGGCTGTACTATCCTTTATACCGATTTGCTTTGGTGGGGGCAGTTATTATATAAAAAAATGCCTTCATTTATCTACGACACAAGTGCATATAAAATGTTCCTGATTTTTCAAAAAAACTGAAAAAACTTTTTATTTTTATGGCACCATAAACGGCACAGCATTTTTATTTACAAAAGAATACGGCACCGTTTTTTAGCCATTATGGCTCAGCTCTTTTTTGATTGAGCCAAATATTGATGTTTTGGCTCAACACCACACAAAACAAAAAAAGCCGTCACATAGACAGCACAAATAGCGGGAGGACATTTCATCCTCTCTCACAGTTTGCACTGAAACTATGTAACGGCTTAAAATTTAAGCACTGGTTGTCCGTATGTTTCCCGACCAAGTATTCGGACGGATACTCTTCAGGTCGGTACAGTGATTTCCGGCTCACTATGGGCACTAACAAATAGATGTTTCAGTTTGTATTAAGTTATAGGGTAAATACATTATTTACCAATTTACAATTATACAGAACATTTGTTTACTTGTCAATGATTTTTTGAAAAATGTGACGCAGTGTTCATTTACCGGAATATCAACTTTTATGTTAAGAAAATTTGATATTCGGCAGCTGCTACTGAATTATATTGTGAGTAGAACTCCAAAAACCGCCGGGGAAAAATCCCCGACGGCAAGCTCTTATGTTTGCTTATTTAATTTTAACACTCTTAACTGCGCTCCACTCACTGTAAATTGTTTGGCCAGCGACTTTTTTATAGGCTCTTACCTTAAAATAGATTGTTTTGCCACTTGCCGAGCCTGAGAAAGATTTTGAACCTGTAAGTTTGTTAGCAGAGTAGCTGTCTACCTTCTTAAAGCCACTTGTTTTCTTTGTTGAGTAATAAACCTGATAGCCTGTTTCGCCGTCTACGTTTGACCATTTAACGGTTGCTTTACTCTTTGACGGCGAGGTTACAGAGGTAATTTTCGGGGCTTTG
>JAFXLD010000101.1 GCA_017531385.1 Clostridia bacterium | reverse complement strand
ATAATGCAAATGAAGTAAAAATGGCGGTATATAGCAAAAACTTCAATTTCTTTAATAGAGCGTAGCGGAACAAGCACGAAGTGCTTCCGACACTCCTAACTCCTAACTTCTAACTCCTAACTCTTCGATAAATTATTGTTTTCTGTATCTGTACAGAGCAATAAGTGACGAGATTATTCCCGCAATCTGTGCAAAAATTGCAGTTGAACCCAGCACGGCATGATACACCGTCCATGTTGCCATATTGCCAAGCAGAAATAATCTGATATGCTGCTCTTTTTTCTGAAACATCGCAAACATATAAAGTGCTGCCGCAATAATTGAGAGAATGTCAATCCATGTTTTGAAACCAAGCAGACCGCCTGCAACATAAAGCACGAAAAATATTATCTGTTCTGCAACATGAACATCGGTCTGTTTTTTGTCGTGTATGTATGCCACAATAATCTGCACAACTGCCACAAGACAGATGATGACACCCGAGCTGACTACCTTATCAAGGAGAAGAATATTCAGCGCCGATAGAATATTTACAACTATTGAAAGAATAAACATATGCTTTTTCTTTTTGAGCTGCAGATTGACAATTGCACCAACCGTAACGAGTATTCCCACAATCTGTCCTATGTAATAAGCCATAACTTCACCCAACCATATTATTTCTGTGATATTATAGCACAATTTAACAACAAAAACAAGAAAAGACCATCTGAAAGATGATCTTTTTCATTTTATTAATTACCGCCCGGACCGTCTCTTCGTTCACGCTTATCATGAATATCAATTTTACCTTTGATTTCACCGGGCTTTACATCGTTCTTGTTCTCCGGACTTTGTGTTTTCTTCTGCTCTGTATCTTTTTTATCTGTCATTGTCATTCTCCTTTCTGTTTTATCATATGCAGTTATTTCATTTTTATAAAACAAAATAACCAGGATTATGAAACACCCAAAAGTTCATACAAAATCAAACCTGTCCCTTTTTTTACATAAAATTATGCATCTCCAAAAGTCAGACACTTTTGGAGATGCATATCACAATCCGAAAATTTTTATTTGATTTTCAATTACTTCTTTGCTTTCTTTCCCTTGAGAACAGCACCGATTATCATAATGACTGCATAAACAATAAGATAGAAAATAACGGGACAGCTGAACTTTCCGTCTGCCTGAGCATTTATATAAGGAGTGTAACCGTGTGCATAACAAGCTGCAAATACCATGAATGCACAAGCAAAGATTGCAAGTGAGGGAAGAACGAATCTCTTCATAACGCCAACGTCTTTTTCTTTCTTCATCCACATGATCATCATGGGAATGTACATTGCATAAACAGTAACAATGGGAAGCTCTGATGAGTCAAAGTTGAACAGACCGAACCAACCGTCTGTAAGGTTTGCTCCGTAGAAGTAAAGAAGCCATGCACCGCATACGAACAGACCCCAGATAGCAGAGTTTGTTGTCATGTTTGTTGACTTGTCAACCTGAGAGAACATTTCGGGTTTAGGACCTTCATTTCTTGCTGCGATAGCATACATACCGCGGCTTGCACCGACCATAAGACCGTTAAGAGTACCGAGACAGGAAATAACGATACAGATATTAAGGAATGTACCGCCGACATCACCGAAAACATTTGAGAATGCAGTTGTTGCACCTTCGTCGATAAGTACCTGAGTTGTTGCACCGCCTGCAACGCCGATGTAATAAAGAACATAAGCGGCAACAACGATTGCAGCACCGACAACAAGAGCGATGGGAAGATTCTTCTTGGGATTCTTGAGCTCTGCATTGATTGATGTTGTAACGATCCAGCCTTCGTATGCGAAAACAGTTGCAACGACAGCTGCAAAGAGTCCGCCGCCTGAACCGCCTATAGCTTCGGTAACACCTGCAAAGTTCTGGGGAAGAGTGCCGTTTGTGATACCTACAACAGTACCTACAACAGCCATAAGACAGATTGGAATAAGCTTGATAACAGTAGCACTTACCTGGAACTTACCTGCAAGCTTGGGTGACAGTGCATTCAGTGTGTAAGAAGCAACAAGGAAGAAGCCTGCAAGAGCAAGAACTTCTGCACTGACAAGACTCCAGCCGAACATAACACCGAAATATCTTGCAGAAACCCATGCAAGAACACCTGTCATGCTGGGATAATAAACGTTTACCATAAACCATGCGAGATAATAAGCATAGCCTTTTCCGCAGGTTGCTTCTGCGTAGTCAACAACGCCGTTGACCTTTTCATACTTTGTTGCCATAACTGCAAACTGGGCTGAACAGATAATCATAATAAGACCTGTAATAACCCATGCTGCAATACCCATAGGCATATTGCCGTTAGTTGCAGCAAGAACGTTCTGAGCCTTGAAGAACACACCGGAACCGATAACAGTGCCGACTACCATACAGATAGCTGTCAGAAGTCCGTACTTACGAGTTAATTTTTCCATTCAATCACAACCCTTTGTGTCAAATTACCATTTTTTGAAAAAATAAAGCAGATTATTTATCAAAAATGTACTTCATTATAACATATTATAATAAATGTGTAAAGTGGTTTTTCAGAATTATAATAATTTTACATTTCAACTCTTTCAAAGAAATCGCAACCGATTCCCTCTGCATAAAGATGAGATGTGTCGGAATAACAATAACACTTCGGAGCAGTAATTCCGTTTTCGTAGTTTTCAAACTCCATTATTGTAACTCCTGAATGTTCATAATCAAACCCTGCCCACATTATATGCACGGGAATGTGCAGTAATACCGACACCCAGGCTCTTGAAAAAGCTGAATGACAGAAAAGTGCAACCTTGTCATCATTGGGATTTATGATTCTGTAAATTCCGTTTTCATATTTATAACCGAGTTTTTCGAGGAACGCATTGCCGTTTTCTTCTATGTAAGACACGGCTTTTTTCATTTCCGTTTTTCTCATATATTCACATTCATAACCTTTTTCAAAAGGCAGGTCAATGTTGCCGTTTTCACGGAAAAGCGAATTCTGAATAAGAGAAACAGACGTTCTTTTTCCGTCAGGCATTGTAAGAAGTCGCTCGTCACCGATTTCATGTGACCATTCTTCAACACCTGCTTCAAGACCGAGCAGACGGCAGGCAGGCTCACTTGTCTGTCTTGCTCTGAGAATGGGAGAAGTGAAAATCTTGTTAATTCCCGCTTTCTGCATTCTTCTGCCCACAGCTTCTGCCTGTTTCCAACCTTTTTCCGTGAGTGCTCCGCCGTGTCCCGGCTCACCATGTCTGATAATATATAAAATCATTTTATAATCCTCCTTTTTAAACAAACACCCTGCAAAAAGCAGGGTGCAAATTATTATTTGTCGGGATATGAGATTGTTCTGCCTGTGAACATTGAAACCATTTCACGCCAGAGATTCTGGAAGAATTTCTGGAACATACCGGTGAATGCAACACTGAATGCAGTTTTGTTTGTGCCGAATTCAGCCATATTTTCAAAAGTAATCATATCATACCAATGAACGACCTTTGATTCATATGTACTTGTGTCATTCTCATCAATAACAAGCATTCTGTAGCCGTACTGTGTTGAGAATGCATCACCGTTGTAACGGGTGCTGAGTGAATTCATGATGTCGATGTCCTTATGTCTTACACCGAATGCATTTGTGTGGTCATGACCTGTGAAAATTGCGAGAACATCGCCCTTTTCGACCATTGCGTCAAACTGACCGTCATTCTGCTTACCGCTGCAAGGTGTTTCGTTGAGTGTGCCGTAATTTACATTTTCAGGGTCAAACATATAATAGTCGCCTTTGTTGAAGATGTGTTCAAAAGCAAAAACAGTCTTGCCGTCTGCCTTTTTGAGTGCATCGTAAACTTCGGGCACGATGATGTGCTGGAATGCAAGCGAATAGACCTTTTCGCCGCCGTTCAGAAGACGGAGTGCATCGGATGTTGCCTTGTACCATTCGACCTGGTCTTTTTTTACCCAACCGTATTCACCCTCGTCGTCATAGTCGTTTGAGTCGAATACCCATACATTGAATTTGATTTTTGTGCCGTCAGAAGACATTATGGGTAGATTATATGTGCCGCAGCCTGTGAGAAGAGGACCGTCATCAACTGAAACAGAGCATGAGAATGTGTTGTAGAACGCCATAAGGTCTTCCCTTGACATTGCGCCTCTTTCAGAATCGTGATTGCCGAATGTGACGGCAACGGGAATATTTCTTTCTTCAAAGGTGTTCATAAGCTTTGTGATGTAACCCTTTGTGACTTCTGCATCGTCATCGTTGTCTACATTGTCACCCGTGATGACAACAAGGTCGGGATTCTCTCTGTCAAGAGCCTGACCGATAAGCCAGACAGAATCATCAACATTATCACTGTCGAGATGTGTGTCGGTAATGTGCATAATGGAAAATTTGCCGTCTTCACCGAATTTCAGAGGCTGTTTCACATCAATTGCAAAAGCTGAAACAGACAAACCGAAAACAAGCACAACAGCCAGTAAAACGGAAATAATTTTTTTCATATTTTTCCCTCCGTTAGAAGTTTATGAGAATATTATAGCACGTCAGTGTGAAAAAGCAAGAAGATATACAATAATTTATTGAAGAGTTAAAAGTTAGACGTGTCAGAAGCTGCTATGCGGCTTGTATTTACAAAAATGTTATGACAAAACTCGTAGAGACGCCCATCGTACATTCGTTTGAGAAACAGATAATCACAGCAGGGCGATGAGTCATCACCTTGCATGAAGTGCAAACACCAAAGGTGTTTCAATTGGTAAAACTTATTGTAATGAACGGCTGTCACTATTATTGTTCGCTTTATTTACAATCGGGTATTGAATCAACGCCCTACATGTTTTATCATGTAATTTACAAATCTGACACGGCAGTTTTTTGCAGAAATTTTCATTTTCCTGTTGCAACCTCGCAATTGGTTGACTTATATATAATGAGACGGTAAAAAAGGACGGTGATTTTATGTTTACGTATGTTGTTGATTTTCTTGACGGTGAAGATATGAAAAAAGTCGAGAATTTATACAGACAATATTATGCATGGCTCAGAAAAAGGGCAATGAGTCATGTTGATGACATAACAAAAAGCGAAGATATTGCCCAGTCGGTCATGCTTCATGTGGTCAGGTATTTCGACAGCATAAAGAAAGTCGAAGAAAAACAACTTATGTGTTATCTTGCCGTAATTGTTGACAACACAGCAAAGAGATTTCTCAGGGAGGAGGCAAAAATAGCACAGGTACAGGCGTTGAACACATCAGAGCTTGAAAATGCCGAATGCAGAAATGTAGAAGAAGAGACAGAAGAGAAATGTTCCTATGAAGCCCTGAAAACAGCCTATGAAAGCCTTGAAGACCGTGACAGGCAGATTCTTTTCATGCGTTATTCAATGGGGTTGGGTGATGAGCAGATTGCAGAAGCTGTGGGCATAAAAAAGGACAGCGTAAGAATGGCTGCTCACAGGAGTATAAAAAAACTGAAAAACATTATTGACAAGGAGGATGTTATATGATGAACGATTACAATGAAGTTCTTCTGCGTAAAGTGATTGACGACTGCAACGAGACACAGGCAATGATGCTTATGAAAGAAGCAGAAGAAGCAAGGAACAACCCATGTTTTTGTGTCAGCGAGGATGATGTGACGGCGTTTGTGCGAAAAATTGACGGAGCAAAAAAAAGAATCAGAATGAAAACGGTGTTTCTTGCAGCGGCGATTATTATTCTTGCGGTTGTGGTTACGGTTTCAACGGTGTCGGCAATTGAATCATTCATGGAAGAACGCACAACATTTCTCGTAAAAGAAAATATCACGGATGAAGAACTCTCCGACGTATATGAATCTGCAAGTGATGTGAACAAAAACAGTTCGGTCGGATTTACACAGAACCCACCGGTAATTTCACAGCCCAAAGACATTGACCCCGATGCATGGATGAAGGAGTATTATATAGATTTAAAAACAATGTACACAAAGACGGGGAATGAAAAGGCTGACTCACTTGTTGACGCACTATATGCAAAGATTGATGAATTCTATGAAAAAATCAAGCACGGCATAACCGAAAAGGAATATGCCGGTGCGAAAAAGGAGATTTATTCAATTACCACGGAGATTGACGCAGTTCTGAGTTCAACGGGAGAAAAGAAACCCGACAGAAACGCAAGTTATAATTATGCCGATGCGAAAATGAAAGAAATTCGTGAAGAACTCGACCAGTATATACTGGAGTGGGAATGGATAAAGTACAATGAGAAAAACGGAAATTCACCGAGAACAAAGGCAAAACTTAAAAAGGCATATGAACTTGATAAGGAACTGAAAGTTGAAGAAAAGAAACTAAAAAACAGAGAATATACAATTGACGAAGCAAATACGCTTGTTACTGAGTTATATGAAAAATTTCAGGCAGTAAGCAGTAATGTCGGAACTGCAAAGACTCAATAATTATATTAAATAATTGCATACAGGAGAGAAAAAGTCTCTCCTGTATTTTTATAACTGCATATCATAACCTTGAACAATACACAGCCCGCCAACTTTTTTATAATTATTGTTTGATTTCTATCATCTGATGAATATTGACTTCGGGCACTGTAAATTCTGCCTTGCCGTCTGTGTATTCAAAATCGATCTCTTTACCCTGTGGTACGAGTATGATTTTTGAAGGTTTTTCACATTTTACAGAACATTTCACATTGTAAAGTGGTACGGTGTCTTCGATGACTTCCGTGTTTCTGCCTCTGACGGTTGTGTGGGCAAACAGAAGGTGCATAATGTTTCTGTTTTCCTTATCCTGTCTTGTGTAAGTCATGACCGCTTTGTCGGGGATTTCTGCCTTTGCAGTGAAATCGTCACCCATGAGTTTTTCTGCAACCTGAGTAAAAAGCTCCTTGAAGCAAAGATGTCCGTGACGGGCATATGCAGTGAAAATGTCCCAGCCGATGTAAGCTATGTTGTTTTTCACAACTGCACCCGCAAATGTTTCATCGGGGTTATTTGGTGCATGGGCATGAGAACAGAAATGCTCCGCTGTTCTGTTGAAATAAGGATTCTGCATATATGCCACGGTTTCACCGTCTGTGACATCAATCTTATGTGAATCGCAACGCATAACATATTCCGTGTTGCCATTTACTGTTTCAAAGCAAGGAATGAAATATGTGGGATTCATTTCATTTTTGCCATGATAAATTGCACCTGTGTCGAGGATAAACTTGCCGTCTTTTACGATTGATTCTCCCGTTGCGATGATTTTACCGCCATTTTCCGCAAAAGCCTTTATTCTTTCAGCTGTTTCGTCAGAATATCCGTTCACATCAGGAAGAATGAGCATTTTATAGGGTGAAAAATCCATTGTTTCATCAATGAAATTATAAAGATAACTGTTTTCAAGAAGCATTCTGTTAGCTCCCACATCGGCATCACTGTCACGTTTATGTGTCACGGCTTCACCACTGAGAACTGCTATGTCGGCAACATTTTCGGCACCCGTGAGCCACGGCTCTTTCTCCTCAACAAGTGCATAAGCCTTGCCGATAAGGTTATATGTCGCCATATTCATTTCGCCGAGAGGATGCATCTGGTCGCCTATTGAACAGCCTGCTCCGTTAGCAACACTCAAGGATGTTTCATAAATGAGTGCATTGGGATGCTTGAATCCGCCGAATTCACCCCAACTGTGGTGGAATTTGCCCGTCATGCCGAGAAATTCAGTATTTTTAAGTGAACGGACATAAGCCGCAGACAGAGGGAAATGGTCATAACCCCATCCGCCTGTGGGCAGACTCTCAAGCTCAAGATGAGTGTTTGATTCAATTACAAAGTAATCACCCTTGGGGATATGCCCTCCGTTGTGGAAAATAGTTGCAGTGTCGCTGTATTTTCTTACTGCACAGTTTGTTCTTTCAATATATTTTGCAAAAACAATATCGCCATGTTTTATTGCATCTTCTTCGTTTTCGGGGTCAAGACCTGCATTTTTCATATCAGTAAGACATTTTTCACAATAGCACACTCTCGGATGAACGATATCAAGAAAAATACCACAGGGATTATATTTCTGCATGACTTCCTCAATCTGCGCACAAAGCGCATCGAGATAACCCGTATTAAAGCACAGCATATGAAAATGCACTTCGTTTCTGTATTCTTCCACATCGTCTTTGTCAGTTGACCTGATATGATGCCATTCGGGGTGCTTCACATAATCCTTTTCATCATAACCTGCCGAAATATAGACGGGAGCATTGACGCCTATTTCTTTGCAGGCTTCAAGCTGAGCACCAAGAAGATCAAATGTAAGTTCGGGGTGCATTTCATTCACATCCGTCGGATGATAAGACCATCCGTGATGACATTTTGAAAAAACGGTTATCGAATCAATATGACCCGCTTTAAGGGCAGACTGAAACTGTTCTTTCGAGAACTTTTTTCCCACGGGAAGTGTCCCGTTTGTATGGAAATCAAGATGAACCTGTCTTTTTCTAAGCATAATAATCACTTCTCCTTGGTTTCAATCTTATCACAAAACAACTGAACTTGCAATATAAAAAGGCAAAACCACCCATTAAGAGTGGTCTGCTTTTATATGGTTATCAGCCAAGATATTTCTGACAGTATTCAATCAGAAGATCATTTGCGATCTTTTTATTTGCTTCATCTGCACCCAGATCATGATCTGAATTGGGATAAATATTGAAATAATGAGGCACACCGTACTCAGTCAGCTTTGCATCAAGTGACTGTGCATTACTGAAGGGAACAATACTGTCCTTTACACCATGATTAATAACTGTCGGCACTGTATTTTCATTAACATAGTAAACGGGGGAAACTTTCAGAAGTGCCTGCTCTGCAGTTGCCTTTTCAGCATAAGTGAAAGTCTGTCCGCAACCGTCCGAGAACAAATCAGCAATAACATCAGGACCACCCAATGCGTTGTTTATATAAAAATTCTCATCAAAAAGATCTGTGGGACCTGAATTACTGACAACGGCTGCCGGTGTAATGGGGGCTGTTTCGGCACGTGAGTAGGCATAAAGCAATGAAAGATGGCCGCCTGCCGAATCGCCTGTAAGCAGAACTTTATTGATATTGACTCCGTTTTCCGCACCTTTCTCTTTTATACATTTAAGAGCAGAATCAATATCATCAAGAATATCATAAAAATCAATATCGTCACTCAGGTAACGGTAATTCATTGTAGCACCTGCCCATCCGTATGTCTCGGAAGCAGCTTCAATACCGTTTTCATAGCTACCCTTGTCACCGGCAATCCATGCACCGCCATGAATAAAAAGGACAAGTCCGATTTCGCCGTCATTTTCTTTCGGAATATTCAGATCAAGAACCTGACGCTGATGTTCACCGTATTTCAGATCACGGTATTCATAGCTTTTAGCTTCTCCGCCTAAACCAAACAAACCCATAAAAAATGTGATAATTGACATGAAAAAAGCAATAATTTTTTCAAACATAGTATTCACTCCTTTGAAGTATTTTAAGTAGTGTGAAGTTCTACTATATTTATTATATCACTGTGCATTATTTTTGTCAATAATGCACACAAAAAATGAGGAATATCATTATTTTTTATTAATAACCATACAATTGAAAATTTCCCTTTGCAGTTGAATAACTTTCAATCATAGAGTTATTGCAAAAACACAGATTTCAAGTTATTATAGACTTACGATAGTGCTACCGAATAGATTAAAAGGTGATTTATATGACAATTTATTTCGGCGAAAATCTTAAAAGATTACGAAAAGAAAAAGATCTTACACAGGAAACACTTGCCGACTATCTTGGTGTTTCTTTTCAGGCAGTAAGTAAATGGGAACGAGGAGAGACCTATCCCGATATTACAATTCTCCCAGCCGTATCATCGTTTTTCGATGTATCTGTTGACGAGCTTATCGGCATTGACAAAGCTCAGAATGAACAAAAAATCAATGAATATCTTGAGCTTTACGAGAATATGAGATTAAAGGACACATCTGCCGTCTTTGAAGAATTTCAGAAAGCCGTAAAAGAATTTCCGGGTGAGTTCCGTATACTTATTCGCTATATGGAACTATTAACGGAAGAAAAAGACAGTGTACTCAAGCCCGATTACGAGAAAACTTCAGAAGAACTGATGTCAATTTATAAAAATATTCAGAATCATTGCACCGATGACGGTATAAGAATCTGGTCAAAGCGACTTATCATTCTGCATCTGATAAGAAAATACGACTGTATATGCAACGAAGAGGGCAAATACAGAACTCATAAGGAATATTTCAGCCAGGCAGAAAGCATTATAAACACCTTGCCTGCAATGGCAGATTCAAAGGAATATATGTCATTATGGCTTTATGAAAATTCCGACAAAAAAGCACTTGAAGAGATACTATATCTGTTTCAGAACACCATAATCGGTTATTGCTATTATGATAGGAATTTCACGCCCGAATACAAAATTGAACTGATCAGCCATATAAATGCACTTTTCAAAATGATTTTTTCTGACGGAAATTACGGCAAAAACACATTGCATCTTCTCTATAATTACGGTCATCTGGGACATCTGTATTTTGAAACGGGAAACAAGGAAAAAGCTCTTGAATATCTGAGACTTGCGGCTGAATTTGCGGTAAAGTGTGATGCTCTTGCCGATATTTCAGAAAAAGCGGCTTGGTTTTATGAGCGTGCACCTGTTTTCCGTGATATGAATATGTGTACACGAATGACATTGCTTATGGAAAAACACGATCCTCCCCTCTCCGATGAATTCAGAAAAACACCGGAATTCAGAGAAATAATCGCTCTTATGGGGAATATTGATGTCAGCGGAATTGTTCTGTAACGACAACAACAACTGAAAGCAAAAAGTACACCTTTATAGGGTGTACTTTTTTCTCCGTATTATTTTGAATTATACATCAGTATTATTGCCTTTTCACCATCGGGAAGAGTGAGAGTTATACCCTTATTCATAAGCTCCTCACCAGTCAGGATGTAAACATTTTCGGGACTGTCAATGTCATATACATCATAAGTTGCCGAAGTTACAAGACCGTTGAGCTTGACTGTATATTCCGTTTTCATTACATTTGCACGCTTGTAAACAAGGGCTGTTCCTGAAAGACCATCATCGGAAGAGAACTGCATTGCGTGCATTTTATTCTTATCGTAGCTACCGAAATCAAGAGGATAATAGTTGCCTGCCATCAGCTCTCTTTGTTCATGGTAAAAGCCGAAATCAGGATTTGTATGTGCATAGAAGTCCATCAGCATCAAGGGCATAATATCTGACCTTGCGGAATATTCATTCATCATATACTGTGCGCTTCCCGTTATAGGCAGCCAGAAAGAAATACCGTATGTATGAGACTGAGTTGCATCAAACAGATCTGAATGATAATCGCAGTTGTAGTCACTTCTCCAGAAAGCAATACTGCGGTAAGTCATTTCAAGGTCAAGTCGTTTTCCGCCCGAAGCACAGTTGTCAATAATAAGACCGTCAATATTCTCATAAAGATAATCGAGGTATCTGTAAAGATTGGTCACATAATGATTTTCGCAGATACCTGTTCTGCCGCCGTAATATTCTTTATCGGCTTTCTGCCAATATTCAAGCGGTGCGAAGTTAAAGTCCTGACGGTAAACGGTAACACCGTTTTCTTTCATTGAATTCAGAAGATATTCACAATAATAGTCAAAGGCTTCCTCATTGGCAAGGTTCCACATAATGTTTTCATCGCCTACATCAATAAGCCACTGCTCATGTCCGGAGCCGATTTTATGGAACTCAGTGCCGGGATAAACTCTTTCCGGCTCATACCAGAGCACATGACCAAGGCCTTTATTGGCAGCATAACCCGACAGCTCTGATATACCGTTATCGTATCTTGATGTATCAACAGTCCAGTTGCCGACACCGTCATGCCAGCCTTCATTATAGTTGTACCAGCCTGCATCCATCCAGAATGCATCTGTCTGTTCATAAATGCTGTCATCAATGCCGTCAAGAATTTCAATGATTTCATCTGATGTTCTTGTGTGCATAGGACCAGCAATCTCCATCACCGTATAATGATTCTTTGTTACATTTTCAGGATAAACGCAGTCCATGATCCAATCTCTGAAAAGATTGAAACCTTTAAGCGGATTGGCATTATCATAAAAGCTCAATGAAACAAGCGGTGAACGCACTTCTTCGCCGGGAATCAGATATGCATTAAAATGCTCCTGCTTTACGGTAATATCAGTTGCACCATTTGCCTGAGCAAGAGTTGCCTTCCACTGACCTGTCCAGCCGATACCGAGAATTACGCTGTAATCCTCACCGCTGATGTTGAAATAAGGCAGATAAGCCTCTGTGGGTTTGCCGTCTGTTCCTGAAAATGTCTTTTTCATTGAAGACAGATTTTTCTTTATAAGTGAGAAATCACTTGCTGCAGTGTCACTGCCCATTGAATAGTAAAGCTGTGCATCACCGGTGGGTAATGCTGAATCAATAGCATAGAAATCGCTGATAACACCCGAATTGCCTGTGCCTGTGTTTTTGATGTAAACAGTCCACTGACAGGTTGCGTTTTCTGCAAAAACAGTTGCCTCAACCGTTACTTCAAGACCTTTTTCCTCATTTTTCAGGACGAGATTCTCTGTCATTCCGCCCGTATAAACTTTATCGGATTTTTCTTGCTTTTTATCCCACTCAGCAGGGTTGAATTCCTCACCGTCAATCTTAAATGTAAAGGGATATGCACCGTCTGCGGAACGGAAATTATCGTCAAACCACTTTGAGCAAAGGTCTTTTTCATCAGCCGTAAGACTCATTTCATCTGCACTGATGGTGTCAAACTTAATATTCTTTTTGTATTCGAGAGCTTTTATATTCTCTTCATTAAACATATACAATCCACCGCAGGAAACAACAAAATACACAATTGCAAGAATAATATTCAGCATTTTGTACTTGTTTCTTGCTCTTAAAATAAATGTTGCAAGTAGAACAACCGCTGACAAACCAAAGGCAACGGTAAAAGTTATGATAGTAACATGGTCATTATCCTTAGCGACCGGATTAATTTTTGCGTTTACACCCCAGATCACACCCTGAAACAGAGCATTACCTGCAAGAAATGCAATCAGTTTCGGAATCCAGCCCGATTTTTTGAAAATTTCCTGCACAAACAGAAGCAAGAACCAACCGAGAGCCAGCCCGGAAAGAATGGTGTAGAAGTGCACATCAGGAGCACTTTCCGTGCCGTAAAATATGTACCAGAGTGAATATGCCGCATAAATAAGAAGTCCGAAAAGCACCGTGGTAGCAACACTCTCAATAATTTCTTTGTTCTTGAATTTTTTCATATATTTCCACCACCAAAATTATATTTAATAAATTTATTTATTAAAATCATAATTAGGCTTTACGATTTTGCCTGTTTTTGAAGATTCAACAATAGAAAGGCAGACTTCAACGGTCTTTGCACCCTCTCTTGCATCCGTCAGAACAGGTTTGTTATTTACAATTGCATCTGCAAAAACTTCAAACTCTTTTGCTGCGTTATGATTGTTCACCTGAATCTCAATTGTCTGAGGCTCTTTGACAACGCCCTCTTCATCTGTGGTAAAAAGTGTCATTGTGGGTGAAGTGTTGTCGCAGATAATTGTACCCTTTGTTCCGTAAATACATGTACGCATTGTATAATCACGCTTGCAACCTGTTGAAACAAACACTTTGCCCATCAGATTATCACCGAATTTCATAATTGCAACTGTTGCATCATCATATGCAACTGTGGGAAGAAGTTTATGTGTACCGTAAGCAAAAACTTCAACGGGGTCTCCCACAATCCATCTGATAAGGTCAACTGCATGACAACCGCCGCCGATAACTCCGTGACGGGCAGGATCTGCACGCCAGTTATCAACAAGTTTCATATAGTCGTGTGCATATTCCGATTCAATAAAATAAACTTCACCGATTGTTCCCGATGAAACAAGCTCCTTTGCTTTTTCAAATGCGGGAGTGAATCTGCAGATCTGACCGACCATAAACTGCGCATCCGATTCGTCAGCAGCTTCTATAATTTCTTCAAGATCTTCCCTTGTGAGAGCAAGAGGTTTTTCGCAAAGCACGTGTTTGCCTGCACGAAGAAAATCACAAGCCACTTTTTTATGCTGCTGGTCGGGAATTGCAACAGTTACAACATCAATATCCTTATTGAGCAAATCCTTATAATCCGTAAATCTTTTTTCTTCGGGAATACCGTATCTTTCACCTGCAAAACGGAGATTTTCCTCATCACAGTCACAGATTGCGGCAATTTCGGCATCGCAACTCATCGCTCCCTCAACATGACTCATTCCGAACTTCATACCTATATTGGCAACTTTCAATTTTTTATCCATTGTGATACACCTTGAAATTATATTTTTTATTATGGTATCACAAACAAAAAAAACTGTCAATCAACGAAGGATGAAAATTTCATTTCTTTTATTTTCCATAAAACTCTTTTGTTTTTAGTTTTTATATAGTATAATAATATATCATTTAAAGAAAAGAGAGATACTATGCCTAACTTTTTTGCACAACTCGTTTCAAAATTACTCACATCTGTTTTCGGTTTTGTTTTTTTACTCACAGGAGTTAAAAGCGGTCTTACTGGTGAAGAAATAAAAACACCTGACGACTTTACTCCCGTACTCCGTTTTGTTGCCTGTTCAGACATTCATCTTAACGGTGAAGAAGATCAGGAAGCAGCGATAAGATTTGCCAACCTGTTCAATGACATGTATGCTTATGCTGAAAACTCTGAATATAAAAATCTTGATGCTGTTATTGTTGCAGGTGATTTCACAGGCGGCGGTGCTGAAAAAGAATATGAGATTTACAATAAAATCGTTGCTGAAAACAAAAAGGAAGAAACTCAGCTTCTTACAATTCTCGGCAACCACGAATTTATTGATTACCGTGATGTTGACGCAACAGTCGGCTATGATGTCTTTAAAAAATTCATCAGCGAAAATGTTGATACCGATGTTGTAATCAACGGCTTCCATTTTATCGGTGTTTCATACGATGATGACGGCAAGAGCTTCACAGGAAAAATGAAATGGCTTGATGAAAGACTCAGCAATGCCACAAAAGAAGACCCCACAAAGCCTGTTTTTGTTTATCAGCATCCACATCCGACATTTACTGTTTACGGCAGTGTTAACTGGGGTGACTTTACACTCAGAACAGTTCTGAGCAAATATCCTCAGGTCGTTGATTTCTCAGGTCATTCACACTATTCGGCAAGTGACCCCAGAAGTGTATGGCAGGGTGAATTTACTGCTGTCGGCACAGGTTCATTATCGGCATTTATGGGCAACCTCAACTACATTGACGGTGACAAGGATGCTCCCGGCAAATCAGGCGGTGCATGGCTTGTTGAATGCGATGCAAACGGCAATGTGAGCATGAAACTTTATGATATTGAAAACAGAATGTTCTTTACAGATATTGATTATTATTTCACAGATTTAAGCAATCCCACAAAAAGAACCTATAACTGGCACAAGCAGAAATCACTCGACACTGCTCCCCTCTTCCCCGAAAATTCACTTATTTCTTCATCCGTTAATGAAAACGGCGAAACGGTGATAACATTCCCCGAAGCAAAGGGCTTTTATGATGCGGAAAATTACAAAATCACAGTTACAAACGAAAAATACAAAACTGTTTTTGAATCAACCGTTATTTCCGAATATGTAAGAGCAACAGATGACGATGTAAATGTAAACATCGGCAATCTCGAAAGCGGAAACTACACAGTTAAAGTTACTGCTTACAGTCCGTATGCACAACAAGGCGAAACATTAAAAAATACAATAACCGTCGGTTAACAGCAAAAGCACACTCCGGAGAGTGTGCTTCTTCTTTACCATATAAACAGAATCAAGCGGCATTTTACTTTTTATCTGTTTTTACACTTGAAACAACAGCATAAACAACCGTAGCAATCACAACCGCAATTGCTACCAGGTAAAAAATATCAATCCCTGTCAGAATTGCAATTGCATTTATCGCAAAAACAACGCCGAGCAATAGAAAAACAATTGCCGTCTGACGGTAATGCGGTTTTTTGTTCATGATTTTCCGTTCTTCTTCCGAAGCATAAATCCACGCATTGTTAAAAAGAATACCTTTTTCTCTGAAAGACCTGAAACTGAGCAGAAACAATAGTACAGATATCAGAAAAAGGACACAGGCAACGATTATTTCTTTCATAATTACCACTCCGTTAAATATTCATATCAACATCATACTTATTGTCGATGAAAACACAGTCTGCGCCGTAGTTTTCGGCATAGTATGCGTTATCTTTTATCAGCTCTTCCTGTGTACAGTCATCGTAAAGTCTGTTTTCGATGATATTTTCATACTTTTTAATATCGTCAAAGTGATTTCTTATGTAATTTTCCGTCATGACAAGGCAGATACATCTGATATCGGGAAGATATTCCGAAGTAAAGTCATTTCTCCAGTCAGCAGGGATATAGCAACCCTCGACAATCAGATTCTGCTTGTTTTCGACGGCTGTTTTTATCATTTCACGGACAATTTTCCAGAGATATTCCGTCAGCTCACCGTCATCACTTGTGGGAGTGAGAACCGTGTTTCCGCTTCGTATCAACCCCATTTTCAGATGGTCAATTGATAGATACGGATACTGATATTTTTCAAGCAGTTTCTGAGCAAGGGCAGTTTTGCCCGTGTGAGATGCTCCCGTTATAAGAATAATCATTTTTTCACCCCTGTTCTGATAGATTATACCACGAAATAGGGGTAAAAACAATAATTTGTCGAGCTTCAGCCCGACAAATTATTGTTTACCATTACACTTTCTGTTTCATAAGTCCGTGTTTATTGCAGTAAATATACAGATACCCTCTGCCACGGAGCTGAAGCCGTGTCTCTGCATTGCTCTCGGGATAAAATTTAACAAACTGCACTCTATCGGATGTGAGATATGCGAGGAATGAGATAAAATGTGTTTTTGTCATTTCGTGATTTATTGTGATGAAATGTTCATCCTCGACTTTTTCGACATTTATTCTGTGCTCATCGTCTGTTTCTTCTGCTTCAAGAGGTGGAAGAGCAATTCCGCAACAGCTTATGACTGCATCGCCCGTTGTGCGGATGATGTTTCCGCATACTGGGCATACATAAAACTTTGAACGGAGTATATTTGATGATGTGTTGCTGTTTTTAACCGTATCGCCTGACATAAGCTCCATAACCGACACTCCCAGAGCCTTTGCAAGTGGTTCAATGAGAGTGATGTCGGGCAGTCCCTTTGCCGTTTCCCATTTTGACACTGCTTTGTCGCTGACTCCCGTTGCCTCGGCAAGTTGCAACTGAGTCATTCCCTTTGCTTCACGAAGTTTTTTTATAACCGTACCTGTTATGTAAGTATTCATTGTATTTCTCCTTTGAATTTATGAATACAGTATAACTCTTTGAAAAACAACATGCAACCTACTGAGCGTGGAGTCGCTTTTTATTCTATGTGTCTGAGTGTCTTTTTAACTGCATCTTCAATGCTGACAGTGCCGATGCCGAAAATTGAGGTATGGATTTTGCCGTTTACGGGCTTTTTCCAGTATTCATCAATGCAGTCAATTCCGCCGCGCATACCGAGAATCGAGCCGACTGTTGCACCGTTGCAATCTGTATCGAATGCCATTCCCACAGCAATGCAGATTGACTTGCCGAAATCGCCCTCACCGTAAAGAAGTGATGCCGTGACAATCATCGCATTTGAAATTGTGTGACACCAACCGTGGTCAGTGTGTTCATCATAGGCTGAATGAATGTAATCAAAACAATCATCGAGTGTCACTCCGTTTTTATAATCGTTATAGATTTTCATAACAGCTTCAAAAAGTCTTGATTTTTCGGGAATCTGAGCGATACCGCCGAGAATAATGTCATCAATATTGTCATTGACTGCGGCAACGGCAAGCATTGCGGCAACAAACATTTCGCCGTAAATTCCGTTTTTCACATGGGAAATTCTCGCATCTTTATATGCCATTTCTGCGGCTTCTTCAGGCTCACCGGGGTTGATATAGCCGAAGTAGTCGCCTCTTATCTGTGCACCTATCCACTCACGGCAGACATTTTTATACATAGCTGTTGCAGGGGGTTGAATGCAGTTAAGGAAGTTGATGTAAGCGATTCTTTCAGCAGTAAAATATGAATAAACGGACTGATATTTAAGCCATGACATGGCAACATCCTCAGAGTCAAAATCTCTGCCCGACTCCTCGACAATCTGCTGATAAAGTACGGTGTAATTGGTGTCATCGTCAACGGGCATGCCGTCCACCTTGTCCGCATAAGGCTTATTTTTAAGGAAAAAGCTGTAATGTGAGCAGATTTCATCAGTTAAATCGGTGCTGAGGATATAACGATGCATTGGGTAATTACCGATTTCTTTCAGCAGAGGAATAAACTCATCGCTCCTGATACCCTCAACGGGTTTGCCCAGCAGACAACCGCAGGCTCTGCCTGTCCATGCGCCGAAAAGTTTCTTTCTGAGAGTTTCTCTGTCGGGCATCACTGCATCGAAATCGTGGTCTCTCCTGAGTTTCTTTATATTTTTAAGCTTGTTCGGCTCGTCATATTTATAATCTTCTCTGATTTCTGCATTCATAACCGTTTCAAAAATACGATCACTGAGCTGAGTTTTCTCTTCACCGTTTTTCATTGCCGCAACAGTCTCGAAAAACTCTTTATGCTCTGCAATGTCGAGTCCTTCTTCGACAGACTGCAGATATTCTGCCATAATATCTGTTGGGTAACGGTTAAAGCCGTCCACCTGATTATAGTCAATTTTCATTTCTATATCATACATAAAATCACGTATAATTAAAACCATCTCAAAGGGGGTGGTTTTTAATTATGTCTCCTTTCCAAAGAGTATATTGTATTTGCAGGAGTAGCTACCTGCGATATAATAAAGACAAGCGCTGTGGATTTGTACCTATACACTTACAGCTT
>JAFXLD010000009.1 GCA_017531385.1 Clostridia bacterium | reverse complement strand
TTACTATTATACTCGGAGGTTTTTCTTCTCTTCAAGTCTTTTCGGCTTGCTTTTAGCTCGCCGTTTTTATTTTTGCTCCGCTCGTTTCTCACCCCCAGTAGAACTGGGGGTTTATTTTCACCCCTAAAGGGACCAAAAAAACAGAAAAACCGGAAAATTCCGGTTTTTCTGTAATTTTTAAATAAAATTATTATTTATCGTTGTTTTCTCTGATTGTACTAACAAATTCCTGAATTCGATTAACAATACCTAAGATGAAAGCGATAAACTTGTTGATAAAATCGAACATTAATAACACCCCTTGTTAATATTTTTGAGATCTTTCTCATCTATATAATACCATATTTTTAAATAATTGCAATAGATAAACATAAATTTTATAAAGATTTATTTTATATGCAATATTTTTGTAACAATTATTTAAAAAAATTAACACAAATCGACGAATCCCCCAACACATTTGTTGAAGGAATGCCATACTGCATCACACAAATCGGATTCACTCCAGATCTTTTTATAATACGTCCTATGACATTGCCAGCAAATTCACAGTTAATGCCAATTGAAACAGCATAATTGCTATTTGTCTTTTTTAATTGACGGCAAACTGTGTCAGCAAATAAATCAAACTTAACGCTATCGAGTGTGGATATCATATCAAATTTTTTAAATTGACAACCAAACGATCTGAAAGCAATCAGCTTACCAACTGAATCACAAAAAGCATTTGGCGTTTGTGTCAAAATATATGTATCATTTTTTATTGCATTTTTCCTTCCGAATTCAACTACCAATTCTGAAGAAAAATGATTGACTTCATGATCATGTGCCATCGAAAGAGCATGCAGCATCACGCCTGCCGCAAACGATTTGCTGTCAATTACACTGATTCTGAATGTGCTGAAATCATATTTGACACTTCTTCTTAATCTGTTAGCAGCTGTAACTGCTGCATCATAATAAGGAAACCATTTGCTGTGAGGGCAAATCACAACAACAGCAAAATACCCCTCGTTATATGATTTAACATATTCGCGCTGAAATATTTCAGACGGAATGTCAGGGCCGACAACAGTATGATGTTTTTTCATATCTGAAAATACAGAAGAATCTGCATTCAATCCATCATAATAGGGTTTGTTATCACTAAAAAAAACAGAAGGATATGCGGAAATGTTGTAACGTTTCAAAATTGTTTCTGAAAAAACCATTTGTTTTTCATCATCAAAAACAGTTATAAATTTAATAAGTCCCATTTCTGTTACCAATTAAAATCCCGGAGCTGACCTTTTTGCAGAAGACTTGGAAAATTCCATTGTCTTAACACTTCATATACTCCAATTGCAACTGAATTTGACAAGTTAAGGCTCCGTGCATCATCAATCATAGGGATTCTTACAGTTGTATCATGGTTTTCATACAAAAGACTTTCCGGCAGACCTTTAGTTTCTTTGCCAAAAAAAAGATAAGAATTATCAGGATAATCTATATCTGAATATACCTTGTCAGCCTTGGTTGAAAAATAAAAAAAACATCCATCTTTATTTTTTTCAAAGAAATCATCAAGATTCTTATAGTATGTAATATCGAGCAAATACCAATAATCCAAGCCTGCACGTTTAAGTTTTTTGTCATCTATCTTGAACCCCATCGGTTCAACAATATGAAGTCTTGCTCCGGTAGCAGCACAAGTTCTTGCAATATTTCCGGTATTCTGAGGGATCTCCGGCTCTACCAAAACAATATTAAGGACAGCCATTATAACATCTCCGTTCTGCACTTTTTAACAACATAAGAAAACATCTTTGTAATAATAACATAAATTTTTGAGTAATGCAATTTCATTGATATAAAAATTCATATTTTTTTGCATTTTACACTTGACAATCATATTAAAGAGTGGTAATATATTTAAGCACTTGAAAATTACATATGCGCTGGTAGCTCAGTTGGATAGAGTGACTGGCTACGAACCAGTAGGTCAGGGGTTCGAGTCCCTTCCAGCGCGCCAAACCTCAAGCAATTTATGCTTGAGGTTTTTTTATGTATTCAAGTAAAAAAAGCACCGTATTTTTGTACGGTGCTAAAATTTTTTTATTTATCGTCGCCACGTTCACGGATAATATATCTTGTAGGTGTTCCTTCAAGACCGAAAACTTCACGAATCTGATTGTCAATATATCTCTGATAGCTGTAATGGAACAGTTCTTTATTATTGACAAAACAAACAAATGTTGGCGGTCTTGTTGAAGGCTGAGTCATATAATATATTTTCAGACGCTTACCTTTATCTGTTGGCGGTTGAACTCTTGTCTGTGCATCAGCAAGCACTTCGTTCAATCTACCTGTACGGATTCTCATTGCATTCTGAGTATCAACAAATTTAATAAGTTCAAAAAGTCTGTTGATACGAAGGCCTGTTTTTGCAGAAATGAATATTATTGGTGCATAAGACATAAATGAAAAGTCATTCATAAGCTTTTTGCGGTAAGCATCCATTGTCTTACCGTCTTTTTCAACTGCATCCCATTTATTAACAACAATAATACAGCCTTTGCCTTCTTCATGAGCAATACCTGCAACCTTTGAATCCTGCTCAGTAAAGCCTTCTGTACCGTCAATCATAATAACGCACACATCAGCTCTCTGAACAGCCATAATTGCCCTCATAACGCTGTACTTTTCAATTGTATCGTCAACTTTAGACTTCCTTCTCAGACCTGCAGTATCAATAAGGAGAAACTTACCGTGTTCATTTTCGATTTCAGTGTCAGTTGCATCACGTGTTGTGCCTGCAATATTAGAAACAATTACTCTCTCTTCCCCGCTGATTGCATTTACAAGAGAAGATTTGCCGACATTAGGTTTTCCTATTATTGCAACTTTGATTCTGTCATCTTCATCTTCTTCCGGAGCAGACTCACCAATATATTTAAAAACTTCATCAAGCAAGTCGCCTGTACCGTGACCGTGTGCAGCAGAAACGCCAATCGGGTCACCGAGTCCGAGATTATAAAACTCATAAATTTCTACAGGAGGAGCACCTATAGTATCACACTTATTTACACAAAGTACAATCGGTTTACCGCTTTTCTGAAGCATTGTTGCCACTTCTGCATCTGTTGCAACAACACCTGTTTTTAAATCTGTAACAAAAATTATAACATCTGCACTGTCAATGGCTATCTGTGCCTGTCTTCTCATCTGAGAAAGAATAATATCATCCGAATACGGCTCTATACCGCCTGTATCAACAAGCAGAAAGCTCCTCCCTAACCATTCACAATCACCGAAAATACGATCTCTTGTGACACCGGGAGTATCATCAACAATAGAAAGTCTTTTACCGCAAAGTTTATTGAAAAGTGTAGATTTACCAACATTAGGTCTGCCTACAACTGCAACTATCGGTTTACTCATACGACACACGCTCCTTTCGCGTTATTCTGTATAATAGATCATCTCCCGAACAGGGAGTTGAGATAATTTTCACATTTAATTTTTCTGACAAATCATCAAGCGATATATCATCAAGAAATACCTTTTCTTCATCACTGCGAAGCATAACAGACGGCACAACAGCAAAATCATAATCAGACAAATCCTTAGTTTGAGCTATTATGTCGGTTGCTGTAACCAATCCGGCAACAGTTACATTGTGTCCGAAAAAGTCATTTACAATAGTTTTTACATCCACCTGAAGCTGAGGAAATTTTTTCATTACAGCAAGAACAAGTTCATTCATCAATGGAGATGCAGCAACACCTGTAATCAATGCAATTTTTGCATCAGCACACATATCCGTATCATTCAGTGCATCTAAAAATTCCTGCTTTGTAAGAGCCCAGAGCCCTACACCGTTATCCAGCTGACGAAAATCGTCATAATATTTAACATCAGGAATTGTTCGTTCAGCCTTAAGATAAAATTCATCTGCAGCGTAAGCAAAATTCCTGTCGAATTCGTCATAGTGTTTTGAATTAAACTTGTCAATTATATCAATAACATCATTTGCAGACTCTTTAGTGTAACTTTCAAGTTTACAAAGACCTTCTCTGTGCTTTGTCAAACCTACAGGAACTGCAGCAACGCTTATAATATTGTCACCGAGTTTATAAAGCTCATCCAGTGAATATACAAGCTCATCACCGTCATTATATCCCGGACAAAGCACAAGCTGAGCATTGATTTCAATACCACCGTCAGCAAGTTTTTTAAGATAAGACAAAACTTTGCCAGCATTGGGATTTTTCATCATGCTAACACGAAGTTCGGGATTCATTGTATGAACTGAAATATTGACAGGAGAAATATGCATTTCAACAAGTCTGTCAATATCCGATTCTGTCATATTAGTAAGAGTAACATAATTACCGAAAAGAAATGAAAGTCTTGAGTCATCATCCTTAAAATAAAGACTGTCACGCATACCCTTCGGCATCTGATCTATAAAACAAAATATACATTTGTTTTTGCAAGAATGCTGCTTGTCCATAAGGTAAGTTTCAAATTCAAGACCTAACTCATCTGCATTACCGTGTGTTTTCAGATGCAATGTGACTTTTTTGCCGTCAATATCAAGAAATTCTGCGTTTATTCTCTTTGCATCTGCGTAAAATCTGTAATCAAGTATATCATTGATTTCGTGACCGTTTACAGACAACAAAAAATAACCCGCAGTTATACCTTTTTTACCGCAGAGTGATTCTGTATTTACATTTACAATTTTAACAGCCACAGCTCACCCTCCGACAGCAAACAACACTAAAAAGGCGGAAAAATTCTTCTCCGCCTTCCTTTAATGCCAAGATAGAAAAGGAAATCAGTCCTCTACGCTGATAACCTGTTTACCATTGTAATAACCGCAGCTATCACAAACTCTGTGTGTTCTCTTGAACTCGCCACACTGAGGACACTTCTGAAGAGCGGGAGCTTCCATCTTCCAAACGTTTGAACGTCTCTTATCTCTTCTTGTGCTAGAAACTCTTCTTGCAGGTACTGCCATATCGAAAACCTCCTAATAATTTACACGTCATTCATCATCAGATAAAAGTGCCTGAAGCGCTGCCAAGCGAGGATCAACCGGTTTTTTACAATCACAGTTGCCTTCATTCAGATCAATACCGCAATAAGGACAAAGTCCTTTGCAGTCACTCTTACATAAAAATCTTGTGGGCAATGAAAGATATATATCTTCAAGAACCAATTCATCAAGATTGAGATTCAGATCATCAACAACAATATAATCATCATTATCTTCATCATGAAGCTCATCAATAAGAAAATGATCTACAGCCACATTAAGCTTTTTTCTGATGTCCTTTGCACATTTTGCACACTGCGTTGAAACAGAAAACTCTGCCTCTGCCGAAACAGACACGATGCCTGTAGCATTCTTAACATAACCTTTGACTGCAACGGGAGATGAAAACAGTTCATCTTCGGCATCAAATTCATATGAAAAATCCTGCCTGATATCATCACATTCAAAAAATCGGCGCAGTTCTATGTTCATCTGCAAAGTCCTCCAAAATACGAACGGATAATATTATATCTTCAAAATGTAACTTTGTCAATATATTTTACGTAAAATATATACAATTTTTCCGTTCAAATTTTATGAAATATCTCAATACGGCAGATTAGTTGCCGCTTTAAATTACTTTAATTCACAAAAATCAAGAACTGCTGCAGGAATATTCTCTGTTTCTGTAGAAACTGTGAATGTGAATTTTGTTTCAGCTTCCGCTGCAAGTTTGTTAACTTTCGCAAGGAATGCTGCAAGTTCGTCCATATCTCTGGAACCGATGCGAAGTGTAGCATCAACAAGAATATCAGTTATATCATGGTCGCCTGCGCAAAGTCCGGCGAGAAGGCCATAGAAAGCATCAAAGCCCTGAACACCGTAATAATCAGCTGAAACAAGTCTTACACTTGTCTTAACATCATATCTGAGAGCATCTTTCTGCTCAACGCATATAACGTGACCTGCAGAAGCTGCTGCTGCCTCTTCAATGAGAGCCAAGAGTTTCTTTGTTTTTCCGCTGCCCTTTGTACCGGTAAGTAATGTAATCATTTTGTTTATCTCCTTTGCATTTATAATAACGGTTAATCATTAATTCTCTTTAAAAGCTGTTCAGCCATTTCCTCATAACCAGGTTTTCCGAGAAGAGCAAACATATTTTTCTTGTAGCTCTCAACACCCGGCTGGTTAAAGGGATTTACTCCGAGCATATAACCGGAAACTGCACAAGCTTTTTCAAAGAAATAAATGAGATAACCTAAATTATACTCATTCATTTTTTCAACTTCAAGAACGATATTGGGAACACCACCGTCTGTATGAGCGAGAATTGTTCCCTGCATAGCCATTGAATTGACATAAGATAAAGTTTTTCCTGCCAGGAAGTTAAGTCCGTCGCTGTTGTCTTCGTCAGCCTCAATTACGATATCACATTTGGGCTCTTTGAAAAGAACAACTGTTTCAAAAAGTTCACGTCTGCCTTCCTGAACATACTGACCGAGAGAATGAAGGTCTGTTGAATAAATAGCAGATGCCGGGAAAATACCTTTATTATCCTTACCTTCACTTTCACCGAAAAGCTGTTTGAACCATTCATTCATCATTGTGTAATCAGGTTCATAGCTTACCATCATTTCGATATTCTTACCTTTGCGGTGAAGAATGTTTCTGATTGCCGCATATTTACTGCAATCATTTGTAAGCATATCGGGATTATCATATTCCTTCATTGCATCAGAAGCACCGAGCATAAGCTCATCAATATTTATACCTGCTGCGGCAATGGGAAGTAAGCCGACTGCCGTAAGCACGGAATATCTTCCTCCGACATCATCGGGAACAACAAATGTTTCAAAACCTTCTTTATCAGACAGTTCTTTGAGTGTTCCTTTTGATTTATCTGTTGTAGCATAAATTCTCTTTGCAGCTTCTTCTTTACCGTATTTTTCGATAAGAAGATTCTTGAAAATTCTGAAAGCAATTGCAGGCTCGGTTGTTGTGCCTGATTTTGAAATAACATTGACTGAAAAATCACAATTTCTGCACAAATCAATAATTTCAGAAATTTCAACAGGACTGAGTGAATTACCTACAAAAACAATCTGAGGAGCATCATCGACAACAACATTGTAGTTGTCTGATTTGCAGAATTCAATTGCTGCTCTTGCACCGAGATATGAACCGCCGATGCCGATAACAACAAGAACATCTGAACTTTTTCTGATTCTCTCTGCGGCAACTTTTATACGGTCAAATTCTTCTTTGTCGTAATCAGCAGGAAGTGTGAGCCAACCGTGGAAATCATTTCCCTGAGCTGTAGCTTTCTGTGAATACAATTTTTCGTAAGCAACCCCGACTTCGTCTTTGACAGCTTCAAGTTCAGCTTCATTGACAAAATTGTCAAGATACTTACAGTTAAGTTTAATCGCCATGGTTTACGTCTCTCCAAAAAAACAAATATTTTATTCATTATAATATAATCTGCATCATTTTTCAATAGAAATTTATCCGAAAGAGAGGATTTTTTTATTATGAATTTAAATTATTTTGAAAAAGATGTAAGTAATTTATAAAAAGCATCGAAAAATGTAAGTTTTTTTACAGGCTCAGAAACAGAAATATCATATTCAGATAAAATGTTGTCTCCGTTTCTGACTACAATTTTTCCGACAATCTGATTTTCTTCAACAGGTGCTGTTACACTATCGGTAATTTCAGCATCAACGGTAATATTTCCTGAAGCACCTTTATTTATGAGAATCGGTGACATTGGCGGAATTTTCACACCTACATAATCAGTTTTTCCGAACAGAACTTTTATATTGCCGACAGAATTGCTTTCAACTGACGGAGAATAAATCTCATAATTGGCAAATCCCCAGTCAAGAAGATTTTCGGCTGAATTGAATCGGTCATTACTGTTTTCACTGCCCATTACAACAGCAATAAGCTCCATATTGTTTCTTTTGGCGGTAGCCGAAACACAACAACCTGCTTTTTCGGTCGTTCCTGTTTTAAGTCCTGTTATACCGTCATAAGATCTTATCAGCTTATTGGTGTTGACAAGCTGAGTTTCACCGCCACGCAAAGAATCCATCCATATAGTTGTATATTCTTTTATAAAATCGTGTTTCAACAATTCTCTTGACATGAGAGCCACATCATAAGCAGTAGTCAGATGTGTATCGGTAGTATCATCAAGACCGGTACAGTTATCAAAATGAGTATTTGTCATTCCGAGTTCTGCAGCTCTTGTATTCATAAGTTCATTGAATGCTGGTTCACTTCCTGCAACATACTCACCAAGAAGTGTACAGGCATCATTTGCACTGTAAACACATGTAGCCTTTAAAAGCTCTTCTACAGTCATGGTTTCACCGGGTTCAAGCCATATTTGCGAACCACCCTTTGATGACGCATTTGCACTGCATGAAACAGTATCGGATAATTTCATTTTTCCCGATTCGATTGCCTCACATACCAGTAATATAGTCATAATCTTGGTAACGGATGCAGGATAAAGCTTTTCATTTTCATTTTCAGAATAAAGAACTTTACCCGTTGATTTTTCCATTAAAACTACAGATTTAGCATATGTCATAAGCTGAGCATCGACAGCAACTGAAGCATCAACTGCACTCATATCACCGTATGGGTTTTCAGAAAATTCTTTTTCTTCTGAAACAGACAGATATGTACTATTACCTGAAACTGCAAAAACAAAAATTAAAACAATTAAAAATACTGATATTATTGATTTTTTCATTATATCACACCTTCTGAATTTTGTCCATTGAATTATACTTAAATTTATGATTTTGCTAAAAATAATATGCTTGATTTTCATTTCATATAAAGATATAATTAATATTCAGGAAGTGATATAATGAAAGCTGCAATTTTTACACTCGGCTGCAAAGTGAATCAGTATGAATCACAGGAAATGACCGAAATGCTTGATAAAAACGGGTATCTTATTGTTGATTCAAAAGAAGATGCCGATGTTTACATAATAAATTCCTGTACCGTTACAGCTGAAAGCAACAGAAAGACACGTCAGGCTGTAAGACATTTCAAGTCAAAGCATCCCGATGCAGCTGTTGTTCTGACAGGTTGCGTACCACAGGCTTTTCCTGATGAAGCTCTCGGTGTGAAAGAAGCTGATATTATACTCGGCAACAAAAACAATTCACAGCTCATTGCATCTCTGAATAATTGGTTCAGTTCAAAAAAGAACATTATAAATATATCACAGCATGAAAACGGCGAGAAATACGAAGGTATCATAATAACCGAGTTTTCAGGTCACACAAGAGCATTTATCAAAATTCAGGATGGTTGTAACAGATTCTGTTCATACTGTGCAATACCCTATGCAAGAGGCAGATCACGATCAAAGCCGATTGAAGACATAAAAACAGAGCTTGCAACTCTTGCGAAAAACGGATTTAAAGAAGCGGTTTTTGTTGGCATTAATTTATCTGCATACGGCAGAGATATAGGATTATCGCTCACCGATGCTGTTATTGCGGCTGAAAATACAGACGGAATTGAAAGAATCAGACTCGGCTCGCTTGAACCGGACCATATTTCCGACGAAATGATAGATACATTTGCTTCATGCAAAAAATTCTGTCCGCAGTTCCATATTTCATTGCAAAGCGGTTGTGACACTGTTCTTAAAAGAATGAACAGACATTATAATTCAGCCGAATATAAAGCCCTTGCAGATAAGCTTCGCAGTTCATTTGACGACACATCAATAACAACAGATATTATTACAGGCTTTCCAGGTGAAACGGAAGAGGAATTTAACACAACCGTTGAATTTGCAAGAAGCATCAGATTTGAGAAAGTTCACGTGTTCCCTTATTCAATACGTGAAGGCACAAAAGCTGCAAAAATGGACGGTCATCTGCCCAATTCCGTAAAAAGTCAACGTGCAAATATTCTCAGTTCTGTCTGTGAAGAAATCCGAAAAGAAACTTTTCATGACAATAACGGTAAAGAATTTTCTGTTCTTTTTGAAACACCTAAAAGCGGATGGCAACACGGATACACAAGAAATTACACACCTGTCAAAGTAAAATCCGATATAGATTTGACAGGACAAATCAGGGATGTTATTATTGTTAACACGGATAATGACTGCTGTATAGGTGAATTAATCTGATTTCTTTATTTTTTCTTTATAATTTTATTACCTGCACTTAAACTGACCGTGTTACTATACTGACACGGTCAAAATTTTTCTGATACAACAATACAGTACGGAGATGATTGAAATGTACAAAGTTTTAGTCTGTGATGACGACGAAGCAATCCTTGAATCAGTTGCAATATACTTAAAAAATGAAGGATATGAAGTATTGACGGCAGCTGACGGTGTTGCGGCTCTTGATGTTATCAGCAAAAATGATATTCATTGCATGGTTCTCGATATTATGATGCCGCGTCTTGACGGTCTGAAAACAACAATAAGGATAAGAGAAAAATATAACTTCCCTATTATCCTGCTTTCAGCAAAAAGTGAAGACACAGACAAAATATCAGGTCTCGGATTCGGTGCTGACGATTATGTCACAAAGCCCTTTAATCCGTTGGAGCTTGTTGCAAGAGTCAAGTCACAGATAAGACGGTACAGTTCACTCGGAAGTATGCAAAAGACCGAAAACATGCTCATTTCAGGCGGTCTTGCTCTGAGCAGGGACAGCAAAGAGGTTACAGTTGACGGTGACCCGGTAAAGCTCACTGCAAGAGAATACAGCATTCTCGAATATCTGATGATGAATATGGGAAGAGTTTTGTCCAGTACTCAGATATACGAATCCGTCTGGAATGAGGTAGCTTTTCATACCGAGAAAACAGTAACCGTACATATCAGAAATATCAGAGAAAAGATCGAAATCAATCCTAAAGATCCAAAATATTTAAAGGTGGTGTGGGGACTTGGATACAAAATCGAAAAAATTTAAGTATTCAGTTTTTACAAAAGGATTATGTTTCCTTTTGGCGGTTGTAATGTTTTTCAGCTTTGCATTTTTTGCAATCAAAACTGTGGGTGCAGTTGAAGTTTTAGGCTTTGAGGAATTCCTGAGCGGAAAACACCCGACTTTTACACAATGTTACGGTTTCAGATCTAAATTCAGCGAAGACTTTTATCATGTCAGAAATCTTCTCAGCAACAATGCAGATAGCATTGACAAAGCTTTTGAAGAACACAAAGATGAAATAATTAATACTGCTCTCGGCTCATATCTTGACCAGAAGGCAAAAATCATCGAAGATGAGTTAAGATATGCCGTTGAAAACTATGATGATTCATATTTTAACTATGAGTATACAGCAGATGCCGTTGTGATTCCTGAAACAACACGAGTGGAAACATCAACTGTTTTTTCAACAGAAGAACCTGTGACAGATGAAAACGGTGAAGATATTCCGAGAAACATTGAAGCTGCTCAAAAAATACTTAAAACAGCAAAAGGCAGAGATTTTCTGAATTATGCAGTTCTCGTAAGAGAGGCAGCATTCAATGTCAGTGAATTTCATTACGAAACAAGTCTTGAGGTATCAGAATTTTACAATACATCCGTGCATCTGAGCAATTTAAACTTTTATCCTGATGAACAATCCATAAAAAAAATTTTTTTGCAACAATACACTAATATAAACTCGAATGCAAAAAATGAAGCTGCAACAGAAGCAGACGTTTCAAAATATATGCTGTCAAATCTGAAAGCATTCAAGTATTATGCGGTTGATGACAAAGGAACTGTTTACTCCAACATGGATAAAAAGCCTTCACCCGATGAAATAGAAAAGAATGATGCATACGTCTATTTCGATGGTGAAAATATCACTATCGGCAATCTGGAAGAAAACCAGAAAAAATATGTAAAACAGGTGCTCAGTGATACAAAAAACTGCGAAATCTACATCTATGTTGACGATGAACTGTTAAAAACCAGCAATGATGCATATAACAATCTTTGGATAGCTTATACTGAATTAAACAACACATCTGCACAAAGAAACATTGCACTGATGGTTGTATTTCTTTTAGCTTCAATAATGATGGTTGTTGTTTTTCTGTGTCTGTGCGGACACAAAAACGGTGAAGAAAAACCAGTAACTGCATATATAGACAAACTGCCCACAGATTTGCATTTTATTCTGTCATTTGGTTGTATTGCAGGACTTACTGTGCTTGCAGGCTACCTCGGTATTATGAGTATTGAAAGCAATGCTTATAAAAATTTGTTGCTGACTTATATGCCGTGGGTTCTTTCTGCCTTGCTTACTTTCAGCTATATGTTATTTATTGAATGGCTGGCATCAACAGTCAGAATCAAAAAGGCAGGACAGAAATTCTTCCGGAAAATGCTCCTGTCAAAGCTTATTTTTGCAACAGGCAGACTTTTCAAGAAGCTTTGGATAAAAGCTAAAAAAGTCGCAACTGTATTCAAGTACAAACCGAAGAAAATGCAAAAAAGAGTTATATTTATTATTTGCGGATATGTTTTTGTAAATTTATTATTTTCAGTTATTTCAAGCTTTCTTTACTACGAGCCTACATTTTCTTTGCTTATCGCAATGTTTTTGATTGTTTTCAACGGTGTATGTCTGTACTTTATGCTTAAATATTTCAAAAACCTTGACAAAATCATTGATGCCTCATGCAGACATGAATCAGTTGATTTTAATGGCGAAAAATTACCCGAATCACTTCATCTGCTTGCATCAAATCTTACGGACACAAACAAAGCTCTGCACGAAGCAGTAGCAAAAGCTATACGTGATGAACAGATGAAGACGGAGCTTATAACAAATGTTTCACACGATTTAAAAACTCCTCTGACTTCCCTGATTTCATATTCGGATCTTCTTGAGAAGTGTGAAATCAATGACGAAACAGCACTCAAATATATCGGTGTTATCCACACACAATCAATCAAATTGAAACGACTTATCGAAGATCTGATTGAAGCTTCAAAAGTTTCCACGGGAAATGTAACAATCAATGCGACCAAGCTGAACCTTTCCGAACTTGCTATGCAGGCAATTGCAGAGTTTGCACCGGAAATGGAAAAGAACGGCAATGAAATAAGATTTTCCGAACCGGAATCGCCTCCTGCCGTTTTTGCTGACGGTTCAAAGACTTACAGAATACTTTCAAATCTTCTCAGCAATGCAAAGAAGTATTCTGCTTCTGATACAAGAGTTTATGTTTCGGTTTACACAGATAAAATCAACAGTTATTTTGAAATAAAAAATATTTCAAGTGAACCGCTTAACATTTCTGCAGACGAATTGACCGAGCGTTTTGTACGTGGTGATAAATCAAGAACAAGAGAAGGAAACGGTTTGGGACTTTCAATAGCAAAAGATCTGTGTACATTGCAAAACGGTAATCTGCACATTACCATTGACGGCGACTTATTCAAAGTAATTGTGCAGCTCCCTGCTACAGAAAATCAAACAATATAAAAAACAGACCGATGAACACTACGCTCATCGGTCTGTTTTTTACTTCATATCTTCAATTATCATTTTTGCGATTTTGTAAACATCACCGCAGCCAAGGGTAATTATCAGGTCACCGTCTTCAGCAATTTCCTGTGCTCTTTTTGATACTTCTTCAAAAGTAGGATACCATTCACTGCCAGGAATCTTATCAGCCAGATCCTTAGTGTATATATTGTAAGTATTTTTTTCACGTGAGCCCATAATCTCTGTCATAATGACTTTATCGGGAATTTTAAGAACATCTGCAAAATCATCAAGAAGCATTGCTGTTCTTGAATATGTGAAAGGCTGATGAATTGCAATAACCTTGTTATAATTCATCTTCATTGCTGCTTCAAGAGTAACTTTAAGCTCTGCAGGATGATGTGCATAGTCATCAACAATTTCTATACCATTGATTTTTGCAAGTTTTTCAAAACGTCTGCCTGCACCGGTAAAACCTTGAAGTAATTCAATTGCAGTTTTTGCATCAACACCTGCATAAACCGCCGTTGCAACTGCAGCAAGAGAATTATATACATTATGGTCACCGGGAACGGAAAGAACGGCTCTACCCTGCATTTCGCCTTTATAATAAACATCATATTCAGGGAAAGCTCCGTTTGTCATACTTATGTTATCAGCATACCAATCGTTTGTTTTATCCAGACCGAAAGAAATCAACTGTTTATTTTCGAGTTTGTTTACAACATCAAGCGTATGTGCATCATCACCATTGTAAATAACAGTTTCAGCCATATCTGCAAACTCAAAAAATGATTTTTTCAGATTTTCCATGGTCTTGAAAAAGTCCATGTGATCTTCATCAATATTAAGAATAACACTGCATGCAGGTGACAATTCAAGGAATGTATTTGAAAATTCACAAGCTTCACAGACAAACAGATCGGATTTTCCCGTTATACCGTTCGTGCCTGTCATCGGGAGCTTACCACCGATAACAGCAGACGGATCTGCACCTGCATTAATAAGCACCTGTGTAAGCATGGATGTTGTTGTGGTCTTACCGTGTGTACCGCTGATACTGATACACTTCCCAAACTTTCTTGACACTGCACCGAGGAGCTTTGAGCGCTCAAAGGTTGGTATTCCGCTTTCCTTTGCTGCAATCAGTTCAGGATTATCAGCCATGATTGCTGCTGTATACACAATCATTTCTGTATCGTTTATATTTTCGGCACACTGCCCCATTTTAACATCAATACCGAGTGCTCTTATTCTTTTGAGCGTATCGGTTTCGTTATTATCTGAACCTGTCAGAATGTAACCCTTTGAGTGAAGAATCTCAGCAAGAGGACACATTCCCGAACCGCCGATACCGATAAAATGTATTTTTTTTACCTTATCAAGGTATTTATCTGCTTCAAACAATGAATTTCATCTCCGATTATTCTATAGGAATTTCAACAGGCTGTCTTTTCTGAAACAGTGTAACACAATCAAAACCTGCATTTTTTGCAACAGACATTGCATCTTTTATGCCGACAGCAATATGCTGAGCATAATGTGCATCAGAACCGACAGAAACCATCCTACCTCCAAGTTCTTTAAAGCGGACAACTGTTTCAGCTTCAGGAGAAAGTCTGTTTATAGGCTGTCTGAGACCAGCTGCGTTGATTTCAAGAGCAATATTCTTTTCAGCAGTAAGTTTCAGAATTTCATCAACTTTGGATTTATAGTCATTTATATCCACTAAAATATTATTTTTCGAATAAAGATATCTGAACGGATATGTAAGGTGTGCAAGAATATCAAAATTACCCCATTCAAGCATAGTCAGAATTTCATCAAAATATTCATTCATAGTAGCCTTGATATCAATCTGAGAGAAATCTTCAACATAATAAAAATCTTCTCTGTTTCTCAGATTATGCACTGACCCGATTACAACATCAAACTTCTGTGATGAAAGAATTTTTTCTGCTGTTTCAATATCATATGCAGGCTGACCGAGTTCAATACCGTTAAGAACAAGAAGCTTTCCCATAAAGGCACTTCTCGCTTTTGCAATCTCAAAAAAAGCCTGTCTTACATTTCTTTCACTTGAAGCATCAAATGCATCAACTTCACAATGATCAGTAAATGCAATAGCACGAAGCCCTTTGTTACAAGCTGCTTCACACATATAAACAGTAGAGTGATTACCGTCAAAAGAATTATCTGTATGTGTATGCATATCGATTATATTTTTATAAGTATCCATAAAATCACCTGCTATATGTTACCACAAACAAATTATCTTTACAATATTTTCTAAAAAAAATGTTGAAAAATTTGTATAAAGCAGTTAAAATAGATACTAAGAATCCAGATAAGGATGGAACGTTATCTATGAAAATCAGCATAAAAGCAGCAGCCAAAATCAATCTCTTACTTGATCTTACAGCTATTCTTGAAAACGGATATCACAGTATCTACACAGTAATGCAGTCTGTTGGCATTTTCGACACTGTAACGGTTGAAACAAATGAAAGCGGAAAGATAAGTCTTACTTGTTCAGATAAAGAAATGCCCTTAAACAACAAAAACACAGCATGGAAAGCTGCTGAACTGTTCTTTGATTATGTAAAAAAACCAGTTTCGGGAGTTAATATACATATCGAAAAAGTTATTCCGTCACAAGCAGGCATGGCAGGCGGAAGTGCTGATGCAGCAGCGGTAATCAAGGCTCTTGACATCCTGTTTGAAACATCTCTGACAGATGATGACTTGTTCAGGATCGGTGAAAAAGTAGGCGCAGACGTACCGTTCTGCATTGCAGGCGGAACAAGATTATGTCTGAACAAAGGCGAAGTAATGGCAAAACTCCCTGACTTTCCTGAATGTTATATTGTTGTTGCCAAACCTGATCAGGGTGTTTCAACAAAAGAAGCTTATAACAATTTTGACTCTTCAGACTGGATAAGACATCCTGACAATGAAGGTTTCCTTTTTGCTGCAACACAACAGAATTTTGATGTTATGTGCAAAAAAGCTGCAAATGTGTTTGAACAGGTAGTTGAAGTAAGCGACAGAGTAAAAATCAAAGCAATCATGCGAAACAATAATGCAAAATTTGCAATGATGACCGGCAGCGGTGCCGCTGTTTTCGGTGTATTTGAAAAGCAAAATGATGCAAAAGCATGTTACAATGAGCTTGCTAAAACATATTCTGATATATTCATTACAGAACCGACAAAAAAAGCTTTATTCATTGAGGAATAAATTGAATATTTTTCTGATTAACCGTCTATCATTCAATTAACAGACGGTTAATTTTTATCCGAAAGGAACAACAAAATGAAGAAATACACAAATCTGACAATCGGCATTACAGCAGGAATACTGTTTTTGATTATTTATAATTTATCCGCATTTGCATTTCAATGCAACGAAATACGCAGTGATACGATTAGATTACATGTTATTGCGAATTCAGACACTGCTGAAGATCAGGAAATAAAATTAAAAGTAAGAGATGCTCTTCTTGCGTCAGGACAGCATATTTTTAACGGAACTGTAACACCTGAAAATGCGCAAACAAAAATTTCAACAGAATTAAAAGACTTGGAAAATGTTGCGAATAAAATATTAAGACAAAACGGAAAGAACTACACAGCAAAAGTAAGTTTAAACACAGAATATTTTGATACAAGAACATATGACAATAATATTACATTACCTGCAGGAAAATATCTGGCACTCAAGGTTGTTCTCGGTGAAGGAACAGGACAAAACTGGTGGTGTGTTATGTTTCCGACACTTTGTCTTCCCGCAACAGAAAAAACAAATCATCATGCAATGAAAAATGTTTACTCAGAAAATGAAAAATTCATCATAGAAAATGCAAACAAGTATGAAATTCGTTTTAAAATTATTGAAGTAATTGAAACCCTGAAAGACAAGGTTGACAATAGATATAAAGGTTGACATTGTATATACAGCATACTTATTTCAATAATATTCATCAGAACTTTTAAACATGTAAAGATGTAACACTTTACGATTTTTGCACATATGGGGCTACTTTTAAACATTTTGAACAGAGTTTTGAACAATCTTATTGTTATTTTGAACAAAGAAAGTAAATATACTTTACACAATATCGGTGTTATAATCATGTAAAGTATATTCACTTGCAAAATTAAATAAAAGAAAGAAGTTGTAAAGTAAATATGGACTGCTCCAATTTGTGCGGACAGTACAAAAAAGACCTAAATGGTAGAAAATATTAACTTTTAAGCGACATACTGACTTCGTTTTTCAAGCGGAGTCAGTTTTGTTTTGAGTTGAATACGTTGGTGGTTGTAGAAATG
>JAFXLD010000100.1 GCA_017531385.1 Clostridia bacterium | reverse complement strand
ACCATTTACTATTATACTCGGAGGTTTTTCTTCTCTTCAAGTCTTTTCGGCTTGCTTTTAGCTCGCCGTTTTTATTTTTGCTCCGCTCGTTTCTCACCCCCAGTAGAACTGGGGGTTTATTTTCACCCCTAAAGGGACCAACAAAAAAATGCAGTTACCGCAAAGTAACTGCATTAATTTTTATAAAGCTCAAACTACTTCTTCAGGAGTTTCTCCTGCATCGGGCGTTGTTGTAGTTGTTGAACCGCCAAACATAAGCAAAAGCTTATCAAGCAAAGCCATAATTTTTCTGATGTAATAATCAAGAGTAATGATGATTGAACTGAAATCCAAACCTTCCATATTCTACACCTCACTTTCAAATAATTCTTCAAGTCATTTATATTTTACCACACAAAATCGTTTTTTGCAAGATATAATGTAAAATTTTATTAACATGAAGCAAGAGTTTTGATATATCTCTTGAAAAATGCAAGTGCATCTGGGAATGATGCTGTTTCAATTCTTTCGTTTGTGCCGTGTGTTGTTGTAAGAAGGTTTGTGGGAAGCATAAAGGGGGAATATCTGTAAACATTGTCGCAGATATTCTGATAATTTCTTGCATCAGTACCACCCATAACAAGGTAAGGTGCAGCAACATTCTTATTATTCATTCTGTAGCAGATATCTTCAATAGCCTTGAATGCTCTTGAATCTGTAGGAGAAACATTTGAAGGTTCCTGACCGCCCAGAAGTTCAATTTCAACGTTCTTATTCTTAATAACTTTCTGAAGATGTGTCTTGACATCTGCAATATTCATACCAGGCATGATTCTGAAGTTTACACTGACAGATGCTTTCTGAGGAAGAACATTAGCCTGAGGACTGCCCTCTGCCATAGTTACAGCTGTTGTTGTTCTTACAAAAGATGCAGCTGCAGGGATATTTGACATAACAACTTTAAGTGCAGGCTTGAGATACTTTGCGTTGCAGAGGATATTTCTTGCAAGGAAAGATGTATTTCTGCCGACCTTGTCGAGAATACCGTCAACAACGGGTGTAATCTCTGATTTGAACTGATTATTTTCGATATCCTTGATTACATCTGCCATTTTACCGAGTGCAGTATGGTTGGGAGGTGTTGATGAATGACCACCCTTTGCAGTAAGGCTGATTTTATAGTCACAGTAACCTTTTTCAGCGATACCGATTCCTGCAAGGTTTCTGTCAATAATTCCGGGGACTTTTATGGGAAGAATTGCACCGCCTTCATCAAGAACACTGTCAAGTCTTACACCGCGGCTCTCAAGGAGTGCTGAAATCTTCTTTGCACCGTTGTTGGGAGAAGCTACAACCTCTTCGTTATGACCGAAGCAGAGATAAACTGTTCTTTCGGGTTCAAAACCGTCTTCAAGAAGAGTTTCAACAGACTCAAAAACAGCAACAACGTGGTTTTTCATGTCAACTGCGCCTCTGCCCCATACATAGCCATCTGCGATGTCACCGCCGAATGGGTCATGTTCCCAGTCCTGCTCTGTTCCTGCAGAAATGGGCACAACGTCCTGATGACCGAGAAGTGCAATGGGTTCAAGGTCAGGATTCTTACCTTCCCATGTGTAAAGAAGGCTTGCTTTGCCGACAACTTCTTTTTTGAGCGTTTTGTGAAGAAGAGGATATCTCTCTTCAAAAAGTTTATGAAGAGCGTCAAACTGACTCCAGTCAACTTTATCTTCATCAACATTTGAAATAGTTTTGATTTTTATTGCGTCTGAAAGATTCTGTGTATATCTTTCAACATCAACTCTTTCCTCAGGCAGAGGTTCACTTACCTTTGCTTCAGGAACAAACTTTTTAGCTTTTATAAGGTTTGCGGCAACTGCAGAACCGACAGCGGCTATTGCAATACCGGCCTTTACTTTTTTATCCATGACATTTAGCTCCTTAACATATCTTTTTACAGATATAATAATAACATCACCTGACAAAAAAATCAATAAATTCTCATTATTTATTTTATAAATAATTGTAATCTATTTAGAAATTAAGCTTTACACTTGACATAAACTTAACAAAGTTATATTATATATAATGTATTTTAATGTAAAAACGGAGGACATTATGGGTTACACTATTGCAGAAAAACTTATAAAAAGTCATCTTGTTGAGGGTGAAATGGTCAAGGGTACCGAAATAGGTCTCAGAATCGACCAGACACTCACTCAGGATGCAACAGGTACTATGGCTTATCTTCAGTTTGAAGCTATGGGCATTGAAAGAGTAAAAACAGAACTTTCTGTCGCATACATCGACCACAACACACTCCAGAACGGCTTCGAAAATGCCGATGACCACAGATTTATACAGACTGTTGCCAAGAAGAGAGGCATCCGTTTCTCAAGACCCGGCAACGGTATCTGCCATCAGGTTCATCTTGAAAGATTCGGCAAGCCCGGCAAGACACTTTTAGGTTCAGACAGCCATACTCCCACAGGCGGCGGTATCGGTATGCTTGCTATGGGTGCAGGCGGTCTTGATGTTGCAGTTGCAATGGGTGGCGGTACATACTATATCACAATGCCCGAAATCGTAAAAGTTAATCTTACAGGCAAACTCTCTCCCTGGGTTGCAGCTAAAGACGTTATCCTCAAGGTTCTTGAAATTCTTTCCGTCAAAGGCGGTGTAGGCAGAATCATTGAATACACCGGTGAAGGCGTTGCTACACTTTCAGTCCCCGAAAGAGCAACAATCACAAACATGGGTGCAGAACTCGGTGCAACTACATCAGTTTTCCCTTCAGACGACGTTACAAAGGCATTCCTTAAAGCTCAGGACAGAGAAGAAGACTGGGTTGAACTCAAAGCAGACGAAGACGCAGTTTATGACAAGGTTGTTGAAATCAATCTTTCTGAACTTGTTCCCATGGCAGCAATGCCTCATATGCCCGACAACGTAAAGTCTGTTGACGAAATCGGTGAAATCACAATTGACCAGGTTTGTATCGGTTCATGTACAAACTCATCACTTATGGATATGATGAAGGTTGCTCACATCCTCAAGGGTAAAAAGATTCATCCCAATGTCAGCCTTTCAATCGCTCCCGGTTCAAAGCAGGTTCTTACAATGCTTGCAGAAAACGGTGCTCTTGCAGATATGATTGCTGCAGGTGCAAGAATCCTTGAAAGCGCTTGCGGTCCCTGTATCGGTATGGGTCAGTCACCCAACTCAAAGGGTGTATCACTGCGTACATTCAACAGAAACTTTGAAGGCAGAAGCGGTACCGCAGATGCAGGCATATACCTTGTAAGCCCCGAAGTTGCTGCAATCTCAGCTGTAACAGGCGTTCTTACAAACCCTGCAAAGGCACTCGGCGATATGCCCGTATTCCCCATGCCGGAAAAATTCCTTATCAATGACAATATGGTTGAACTTCCCGCAACTACAGAAACTGCAAATGCTGTAGATATTATCTACGGACCCAACATCAAAAGTGTTCCCCTCGGCACAGCACTCACAGAGTCTGTTTCAACAAAGGTTATGCTCAAAGTCGGTGATAACATCACTACAGACCACATTATGCCCGCAGGAGCAAAGATTCTCCCCTACCGTTCAAACGTTCCTCATCTTTCACAGTTCTGTTTCAGACAGTGCGAT
The DNA here is from genome assembly GCA_017531385.1 of Clostridia bacterium. Classification (GTDB taxonomy): domain Bacteria; phylum Bacillota; class Clostridia; order Oscillospirales; family Acutalibacteraceae; genus UBA1081. The sequence continues at coordinate 3,068 of JAFXLD010000100.1, read as the reverse complement.
GAAGACTTCGCAGAAAACTGCAAGAAGATGGGCGGCGGTATCATCGTTGGCGGTGCTAACTACGGTCAGGGTTCATCAAGAGAACACGCAGCTCTCGTTCCCCTTTACCTCGGCATCAAGGCTGTTGTTGCAAAGTCATTTGCAAGACTTCACAAGGCAAACCTTATCAACTCAGGTATCATTCCTCTCACATTCAAAAATGCAGAGGATTACGATAAAATCGACAAATTCGATGTAGTTACACTCACGGATGTAAAATCTGCTATCATTAATGACACTGACGTTGTTCTTGTTAACGAAACAAAGGGCGAAGAATACATCCTTAAAGGCGGTTTCTCCGAAAGACAGAAGAATATGCTCACTTTCGGCGGACTTCTCAACTACACAGGTGCAAATAAATAATTTTTAAGGGTGAATAAAATGACAGAAGCAAATATCAAGGCTGCCGTTGAAAAATTTGAAGCTCTCGTAAGAGAACAGGCAGAAAGAAATGAAAAAATCAAGTCAGTTAAAGAATTTACAGACTTTGCAAATAAAGAACAGATTGTCATCGGCGTATGCGGCGGTGACGGCATCGGCCCCACAATCACACACGAAGCTGCAACAGTCCTCAAATATCTTCTCAAAGATGATGTTGATGCCGGCAAAATCGTTTTCAAAGACATTGACGGTCTTACAATCGAAAACCGTGTTGCTCACATGAAAGCTATCCCGGATGATGTTCTTGAAGAGCTCAAGGCTTGTGATGTTATCCTCAAAGGCCCCACAACAACACCTCAGGCCGGTGACGGACTTCCCAACATCGAAAGTGCAAACGTTGCAATGAGAAAGGCTCTTGACCTTTTTGCAAACGTGCGTCCCGTTAAGGTTCCCGAACAGGGTATCGACTGGACATTCTTCCGTGAGAACACAGAAGGTGCCTATGCAGTAGGCTCTAAGGGTGTAAATGTTGACGATGAACTCGCATTCGACTTCGTTGTTACTACAACAGAAGGCTGTCAGAGAATTGCAAAGCTTGCTTACGACTATGCAAGAAACAACAAGAAAGACAGAGTTTCAATCATTCAGAAAGCAAATGTTATCAAGACAACAGACGGTAAGTTCCTCAATCTCTGTAAAGAAGTCGGTAAGGATTACCCCGAAATCACAACAGACGAATGGTACATCGATATCACAACAGCTAAGCTTATCGATCCCAAGCGCCGCACAGATTTCAAGGTTTTCATTCTTCCCAACCTTTACGGTGACATCATCACAGACGAAGCAGCAGAATTCCAGGGCGGTGTAGGTACAGCAGGTTCAGCAAACCTCGGTAAGAAGTACGCTATGTTTGAAGCTATTCACGGTTCAGCTCCAAGAATGGTAAAAGAAGGCAGAGCTCAGTACGCTGACCCCTGTTCAATGCTCAGAGCTGCTGTAATGCTCCTTTCTCACATCGGCAAACAGACAGAAGCAGACAAGCTTGAAAAGGCTCTTGACATCTGTATGCTCACTGAAAAGAAAATTACAATCACAGGCAGAGATACAGGCTGTACCTGCCGTGAATTCGGACAGTATGTAATGGATACTGTTGAATCTCTTTAATATATGAAAAACAATAATTCAATTCCAAAAAATGTAATTTCAAGGCTTCCCCGTTATTACCGTTTTCTCGGAATGCTGCTTGATGAGGGTATGGAAAGAATATCTTCAAATGATCTTTCAAGAAGAATGGGACTTACTGCATCACAGATAAGACAGGATCTGAATCACTTCGGTGGTTTCGGTCAGCAGGGATATGGCTATAACATCACTCAGTTAAGAGAACAGATCGGCCATATTATAGGCATTGATAATTACTACAATGTTATACTTATCGGTGCGGGCAATCTCGGGAGAGCAATTGCCCAGCATCTGAATTTCCAGAAAAGAGGATTTAATCTTATTGCAATCTTTGATTCTGATGAAAAACTTACAGGAATCAAAATAAATGATTTTGCAATCAGACATTTCAGCCAGATAGAAGAATTCTGCGAAGAACATAATCCTACTGCTGCAATTCTCTGCATTCCGTCAAATGCAGGAAAAGATGTTACAAAAAAGCTTATTGAATGCAATATCAAAGCTTTCTGGAATTTCAGTCATTACAATATCATCGACGACTTCCCTGATGCTGTGGTTGAAAATGTTCATCTTAACGACAGCCTTATGACTCTTTGCTACAATATAACAAATTCGGAGGAAACACCGTGAAACGGATTCTCAATGTAAATGTTATTGATATTGTTCCATTTTCAGCAGGGCTGATTTTTGTAAGAAGTGAGAAAACAAGTGAAGGTGTCAACAGGGTATCATTTTTCAGCTATGATGCACATTCAGGTGAGATTACAACTGTCACAAAAAGTGTTTATCTTCTGAATAAATTCGGAATGGCATATGAAAAGATTTCTGAAAAACTCGGTGATTATATCACTTGCGATACCGTGAAGCTTCCTAATCATCACACAATAGTAATTTATCCCACCGGTGAAATGGGACATTTTGATGACAAAGGAAAAATTGTGAAAACGGGCGACCTGTATTATAACAATGCTCCTGCACGTGATGTCGCATTTGACGGTAACAGCATATGGAGTGTTATTCCCCAGAGAAATGCCGTTATCAGATATTCAATATCTGCTCAGAAAATCATTATGAGAATCGGCGGAGATGACAATACGGCTTTCAATATGCCTATTTCCGTTTCATATTATACAGACGGGCTGTTTGTTTGCAACAGAGCTTCATGTGAAATCAGAAAAATAGATATTGATACTCTTAATGTTACCGATTATCTTGAATTTTCCGAGCCTGTAAATAAATATTTCAGATTCAAAGATGTTGAAATTGTAGTTCTTGATTCGGGAATATACGAGCTTTAATAAAAATTAACCGCCTGAAAAGGCGGTTTCAGACTGTCGATAAACCGTGTTTCGCAATCAAGCGAGACACGGTTTTTTAGCATAAATAAAAGAATACACTAAAATATTTATTAAAAAACGCTTTTTTGTTGGCTTTTTTTCGTTTTTGAACTTCCACATTGCCATTTT
>JAFXLD010000099.1 GCA_017531385.1 Clostridia bacterium | reverse complement strand
TTTTGGTTTCTTTCTTCAATCTCCATTATACAAGATTTCTTAAAATGAGTCATTATTTTTTTTCTGTTGCACTTATATTGTAAATCTAAAATTGAGAATTGAGAATTGAAACAATAATTTAGCTGAGCTAAATTATTGTTTTTCCATGCCTTCCATTGCACTTTTGAGTTGTGCTTTGTATTCATTAACTGCCTTTTCAGGGGCAGTTATTTTTATTTCACCGCCAAATGTGAATACCCAGGAGTAAAGTGTTGGAGTCATTGTAACATTTACAACAACGGAAAACTCTCCGTCATCCGTTGGAATGAATCTGCATTTTTTTCCGAATTTATCAATTACGGCACCTGCAAATTTTTCGGGAAGTTTCAGTGTTACGGGAGCAACTTCACCTGAAAACATGGTAACTGTTGCGTTTGCATATTCTGCAAGGTCAAATTTTCTGAAATATCCCTTACCGTCACGAGATTCATCAATAATTTCAACAGTTTCCATTTTATCAACACGATAATGCTTTATTTTCGAAGCGTATCCGTCAAATGCTATCAGGTAATACTTCTCACTGTCGTATTGCAAGCCGAAAGGACTTACTTTTATCGGGTTTCCCTTGTTATGATAAATTTTTTTCTTGTCGGCACCGTGATTGAAATACTTAAAAGAAATCATCCTGTCTGTCTGGATAGCTTTATGTATCGTATCAGTGCTGTAATAGATAGACTCATTATCGTTTTTGATTCTGTTAATGATGTATACTTCTCGTTGTAATTCTTCTTTTTCATAGGTGCTTACAAGTTCACTGAGTTTTTTTATGATGTCAAAACTCTTCTTTTTGGTAATGAATCTTGAAGACTGAACAGCATCAACAAGAAGTTTGAGTTCAGCCACCTGAAATTCTTTTGACAGCAGTGAGATTCCGCCGTTTCTGCCTTTTGAAATATTTATATCCATCCCGTAGAATCTGAGTGCTTCGATATCGGAATAGATACTTTTTCTTTCAGCTTCGATACCAACGTCATCAAGCATATCTATTATTTCAGAGGTTGTAACACAGTGTTCTTCATCTGTGTGTTTGCGGAGATAATCAGCAATATATAACAGTTTTAGTTTCTGATTTGAAGATTTCGGCATAGAATCACTACTTTCTTTGTTATGTGATTATATTATAAAACTAAATGTGTCCAAAATAAAGTACATTTAATTAAAAAATAATATTTTTATTGATTTATAGTTTTATTAATGCTATAATACAATAAATAGCTTAAAATTTGCGGCAATTTTGTACAATATATAAAAGGAGGGTTTGCCAATGGGAGTAGCAACCTCTACAGCACCCATAGGTGAAACAAAATATCTGAAATCCAAAGAATGGATACTGTATCTTGCCGGTGTATTCTTCTACACAATGATGACAGGTATGGTCGGCGGTAACAGAAATGCTTACCTTGTAAATGTTCTCGGTCTGCCCGAAGAACTCAATGCTTTCTGTTCAGCAGTCACAAGTATTGCATGCTTTGTTCTCAACTTCTTTATCGTTATGTATATTGACGGCAGAAAAATGGGTAAAAAGGGTAAATTCAGACCCATCGTTATGCTTATTGCCGTGCCGATGTTCCTTGTGCTTCTGCTCAACTTCATAGCACCTAAGGGTATTGCAGGTACAACACTTATCATCTATGTTCTTACTGTCAACATTTCATGGGGACTTATCTGCACATTCGGTAACTCAATCAACATGATTGCCAATGTTATGACACCCAACATGAAAGAACGTGACCAGCTTCTTTCATTCAGAAGTATTTCATCAGCAGTCGGTAACTCGGCACCTCTTGTCGTTCTTCTTGTTGTCGGTCTTATATGGAAAGACAACGAAGGTCTTCAGTACATAATCAGTGCGGCTCTCTGTGGTGTTGTCGGTGTTATTACCGTTCTTCTCGGTATGAATGTTGTAAGAGAGAGAATTCCTTACACAACTGAGAAAAAGAATCCCCTTGAAGGTTTCAAAGATATTATCAGCAATAAATATGCATGGACTATCATCTTTTCTGAGTTCCTCAAGAGCTTCAAAGGTATTGCAACTTACATGGAAACTTTCCTTGCGATTGCAGTTCTCGGCTCAGCATCAAAGAAGATTATCTTTGTTCTTCCCGTCGGTATCGGTACTGCTGTGGGTATGCTTATTATCAACTTCCTGCTTAAGAAATTCAACGCAAGAGTTCTCTATATCGCCAGTGGTATTTATTCCGTTACTGCAAACTGCATTGCTTTCACAGTCGGTTATTTCTATTTCAAAAACCCAAACACCATTCTCATGGTTGTTTTTGTTGCATTCCTGTTCCTTATCGGTCTGCAGTTCGGTGCATCAAATCTTCTTCCCTCAATGTTCCAGGCTGATGTTCTTGAAGATATCGAGCTTAAAACAGGCAAGAGACTTGACGCATCAATGCCTTTTGTCATTTCAATCGGCACTCTTATCAGCGGCACAATCGCAAGCACTCTTGCACCACTTGTCCTTTACGGTGACAACTCTATTATTCATTATGTTCCTCCTGTTGACGGAAGTAATATCGTTCCCGAACAGACATTTGAAACAAAGATTCTTCTTCTGTTCTTCTATACAATCGTTCACGGTATAATGATGTTCCTTGCAGGTGTTCCGTTCTTCTTCTATAAACTTACAGGTAAAACAAAAGAGGATATTCATAACAGAGTTGTTGAAATGAGAAAGAACAATTCTGCAGATGTGATTGCGGAGGAAGAAAATGAAGCCCTTTAAGTTTTTTGTCATAACAGATACTCATTATTTTGCAAAAAGTTTGTCTGCAAGTGGTAAACCTTATGAGGAGTTTATGGATTTTGAACAGAAATGTTTTGCAGAAACTCCTTACATAAATGATGCTGTTTTTGATTATCTGGCGCATCAGAGCGAATCTGATACAATTCTTATCGCAGGGGATCTTTCATTCAACGGTGAAAAGGCAAGTCATGAGGAATTTTCCGCACTTCTGGGTAAACTCAAAGATGCAGGAAAGGATATTTATGTTGTTACTGCAGGTCACGATATAGAGCAGAATCCATTTGAATATACTGACGAAGGCAGACATTATATCGAGGGTATAAAATTCTTTGACCTTTATGACTATTACCGTGATTTCGGCTATGATAAAGCAATTTCATTCTACAGAGAAAATCTTTCCTATGTGGCACAGCTTGCAGACGGCGTAAGACTTCTTGTTCTTTGTAATGACAGTGAAGAAAAGAAGAATATTGCTTACACTGATGAACTTCTTGCATGGGCAAAAGAGCAGATGGATAAGGCAAAAGCAGACGGTCAGATGATGATTGCAATGGAGCATTATCCCGTTCTTCCCGGTCAGCCCATTCTTTCGCTTATTCCTGATGCAAGGCAGAAAGAGAGCAAAAAGCTCTACACACTTCTTGCAGATAACGGTGTTCATCTTATCTTTACGGGACATATGCACAATCAGAGCATCAATATGGTTGAAACTGAAAACGGCAATAAATTCTTTGATGTGTGTACAGGTTCTGTTATAGGATGTCCTGCATTTATGCGACTGTGTACAATTGAAGATGAAAATACGGTCAGCATAAAGAGTATTCCTGTTCCTGAATTTGAATGGGATAAAAACGGTAAAACCGGTGCTGTTTATCTTAAGGATCAGTTTGAACGAATGATAAGAACTCTTGTATCAAGCATGCAGGATGATCCTGCCAGAATTCTGAGAAAATTTGGTGGTGACAAGCCAAAACTTCATAAAATAGTCAGAATCGTTGGTAAAGCTCTCAATACATGGTCAGTGGGCAGAATATCAGGATTTTTCTTTGTCAGAGCTGATAAAAGCATTGCAGACCGGAAATTTATAGAACTGGCTGTTGATATCGTCAGATATGTTTTCGAAGGTGATCAACCTTTCAGAGAAGGTACCCCCGAAGGAGATACAATTCTTCGTGTATTCAAAAGATTGAAACCTGTTTTTAAGATTCTTAATAAAAAACTTCACGGCTCACAGGGTGAGGAAACAGATATGTATGAACTTCTGAAAAACTCTGTAGGAAATTACGGCATTTCGGATAATGATGCTGTTCTTAAATTTAAATAATTCAGTCAATGCTATTATTTTTTATTTGTAAAGGAGTTGCATGAGAATATGAAAAATGTTTATTTTGTTCAAGTTGACGTTTCTGCTCGTTCAGGAACACAAAATGCTTATTTGCCTTATACGGCAGGTATTCTTGTTGCTTCTGCCTGGACAAGTGAAATTGTAAGAGAAAATTTCTGCTTTAAAGAGTTTATTTTTCTTCGTGAAGAAATAGATGATGTTCTTGAAAGAATGGAGAGTCCTGCGTTTATCGGTTTTTCTAATTATTGTTGGAGTACTGAATACAATAAACTCCTCGCTGAAGCAGTAAAAGAAAAATATCCGGACTGTATTATAAATTTCGGCGGACATAATGTACCTGATAATTTCTCATTTCTTGAGGATTTTCCATACATTGATGTTCTTAGTCACGGTGAAGGCGAAGACACAATAAAAGCTTTGCTTGAGGCAATTACAACAGGCAATTCTTTTGATAAGGTTCCCAATATTTCTTTCAGATGTTCTGACGGCAGTTTCAAAAGAACAGATACAAAACTTCAAAATACTCTTGACTATCCGTCACCTTATCTTGAAGGATGGTTTGATGATATAATAGAACGGTATCCGGAAATTACATTCAATACAATTTTGGAAACAAGCCGCGGTTGTCCTCATAACTGTGCATACTGTGACTGGGGATTGCTCAAGTCAAAAACCAGACTTTTTCCTATTGAAAGAGTCAGAGCGGAAATCAAGTGGATGTCAGAACACAAAATTGCTTTTGTATGGGGTGCTGATGCCAATTTCGGTATGTTTGACAGAGATATTGAAATTGCAAAAGAACTTGCTAATGCAAAAAAAGCAACGGGATATCCGGAAAGAATGAGAATGAATTATGCAAAAAATAAATTCGAAAATGTTTTTGCAATTGTTCAGATATTCAAAGAGTGTGAATTTGACAGGGTCGGTGCAACCCTTTCTTTTCAGAGTATGTCACCTGTTGTTCTGGAGAATATCGGCAGACAGAATACTTCTCTTGATTTTTATAAAAAACTTCTCACAAAATATAACACAAACAATATGAAAACTTATTCCGAACTGATTCTTGGACTTCCCGGAGAAACATATGAGAGTTTCATAAGAGGGATCGGTAAATTGTTTGAAATAGGTCAGCATTTTGTTTTTGAGGTCTACAGTTGTATTCTCCTTCCCAACGCAACAATGGGACAGAAAGACTATATAGAAAAACACGGTATAAAAACAATTCGCTCAGAAATTATTCGTCCTCATATCAGCAATGAGGCTTTTAATGTTCCGGAATATAATACTTTGATAGTTGAAACAAATACTCTCAGCCGTGAAATGTGGGTAAGAGCAACATCATTTTATTATTTGGCAAAATCTCTTCACGGCAACGGTCTTTTAAGAGCATTCGCTATATATCTTTTTGTTGAAAAGAAAGTTCCTTATGAACAATTTTATGACGGTGCAATTGAGTTCTTTGAATCAAATCCAGATCTTATGATATCAAAGCTATATTTTGACATAAAGCGTCATGCAGAAGAAATGTCATTGGGTGTAAATAACCGAAAGATGATGTTTGAACCCTGTGGCGACGTAACCTGGGATGATCATGAATATATTGTTCTGCATGTTCTTGAAAAGTTTGACTTGTTTTATGATGAAATTTTGCCGTTTCTCAAAACATTTGATATATCAGATGATGTTTTCGAAGATTTGCTTGCATATCAGAAGAATATTATAAGAAGACCATTTGATGAAAATAAGACAATATCACTGAATTATGATATACATTCATTTTTAAAGGATATATATGTTAACGATATTCATGCTTTAGAAAAAAGGAAAAATACGCTCGCAATCCGAGACAGTATGGAGTTTTCATCATGGCGTGAATTCTCAAAAATCGTGATATGGTACGGGAAAATGGGATGGTCTTCTTATAAAGATATTGTAGAGGAAATCTGAGTATATTTAAGACTAAAATAATGATAAATAACATCACAGATGGAGATTTGCATGAAATTTGATACCGTTACAATTGCAATCGGAGCAACTGATGAAACTGAATCATTAATAAAAACAGTAAATTCAATAATGGAAAACTGTAACACTGATGATATTGAATGCCTGCTTATAGTTATTCCTGAAAATGCGACACAAAAATGCATTGATACTATTGATTTTTTGATGAATGAATATCCGTCGAAAGTTCAGAAAGATGTTCAGCGCCGTCCTTATATCGGTGGTGCAATGCAAGATGCGATTGAAGATGTAAACACTTCACACATTATGTTTTTTGCTGCTGATCTTACCAGTAATCTTGAGTGCGTTCCTTTAATGATTGAAAAGGCTAAAAAGAATCCTGATGTGATTATCAAGACATCAAGATGGTTGGAAAAAAACAGTTTTTACGGTTACAGTAAGACTAAAAAAATATTTAATTATCTTGCGCAGTTTTTTTTGCAGCGGATCTTTGTATCTGATATTACAGATTTTACCAGTCCTGTTCTTATAAGCCCGACAGAAATTTATAAAAAAGCAAATTTCAAAGAAATGAAATTCCCTTGTCTTTTAGAGGCTGTTTTAATTCCTCTCAGGATGGGATGTCGATTTGAAGAAGTTCCTGTAAAATGTTTTCAAAGAACGGAAGGTAAATCGAAGAATTCTGTTTTTCAAACAATGTTATATATAAAACCTGCTTTGCGTATAAGGTTTACAAAAAAAGAAAATCTGATAAAAAAACAATAGAAAAAACGGAGATAATACTTCGTTTTTTTTATTAAGAATAAGTTGTAATAGTGATATAGGAGTGGTAATAATGTTCAGACCGGAATACCCAAGACCGTCATTTGCTCGAGATAATTGGCTCAATCTTAACGGCAAATGGGATTTTGAAATCGGCAATGATAATATTTTTGACAAGGTTATTGAAGTCCCTTTCTGTCCGGAAAGCAGATTGTCGGGAATTGAGCATAAAGATTTTATGTATGACCTGCAATACAGAAGAAAGATAAATATTACTGCTGAACATCTTGCAGGCAGTGTAATAATTAACTTTGGTGCTGTCGATTACGAATGTACACTTTTCGTTAACGATAAGAAGGCAGGATATCACAAAGGCGGTTATATCTCATTCTCGTTTGACATAACAGAATATCTTTCAGTGGGTGAAAATGAGATTATTGTTGCCGTAAAGGATGACACAAAACACCCTGCAATTCCTATGGGTAAACAGTCTGACAGATTTGAAAGTTACGGTTGCAGTTACACAAGAACAACCGGTATATGGCAGACCGTGTGGCTTGAATTTACGGGTAAATCTTATATTGCACAGAGAAAAATCACAGCAAATCCCGATACAAAATCAATCATTTTTGAGGGCAAACTCAATAATACCGCCGATTGTGAAGTCTGTGCTGAAATTTTTTATAAGAATGAAAAAGTTGCTCAGTGTAAAGCAGAATCTAAAGATGGTAATTTCACTATGACAGCAGTCCTTGACGGAGAAATTAAGCTTTGGGATGTGCTGAAACCTGAAATTTATGACATTGTTCTCACTGTAAAACAGAATGGTGAAGTGTCAGACTGTGCAAAAACATACACAGGTTTCAGAAGTATTGAACTTCGTGAAGGCAAATTCCTCCTTAACGGTAAATCAGTATTCCTTCGTCAGATTCTTGATCAGGGCTTCCACCCCGACGGAATTTACACATTCCCCACAAAGGAAGATATTGAAAAGGATATTGATATAGCTATTGATCTGGGCTTCAACGGTGCAAGACCTCACGAAAAGATTTTTGAAGAATACTATTTCTATTATGCCGATATGAAAGGCTATCTTGTTTGGGGTGAATTCCCTAACTGGGGTTGCTGTCTTGACAGCAAAAACTGTCCCGAAGGCCTTGAAAATTTCCTTTCCGAGTGGAAAGAAGAACTTGTCAGAGACTATAATCACCCCTCAATTATCGGCTGGTGTCCTCTTAATGAAACATGGGAGGGAAAACACTTCTGTGATGCTGTTTCCCAGAAAGCCATTTACGATGCTACAAAGGAATATGACTCTGTAAGACCCGTTATAGGAGCCAGCGGAGGTTTCCTTTATGTAACAGATATTGACGATTATCACGACTATTCTCACACTGCAGAAGAGATTATTGCCCATGTCCACGATCACAAAAACGGCACTTATGAGCATAGTGTGGTTTACAAGAAAAATGAGGAAGAAAATGCTTGTCTTCTCACTCCTGAAGAACTTAAGGGTCTGCCTATTTTCTGCTCCGAATACGGCGGAATATCATTCAATATCGGTAATGATGCGTGGGGATATGTTAATGAAAGCAGCGAAGACGATTTTGTTGCGCATTATATTTCAGACACAACTGCAATAATGCAGAGCGACTGCATGGGTATGTGTTATACACAGCTGACAGATGTTGAGCAGGAGCAGAACGGTCTTGTGACATACGCAAGAGAGCATAAATTCAGTGAAGAAGCACGAAACAAAATCCGTGAATGCAATATGCAGAAAGCAAAGATTGAAGATTAAAACAAAAAGGAGGCGGAAAACCGTCTCCTTAATTTATTAATTCACTTATAATATAATTAGAAATGAGAAATCCGTCAGTTGTCAGAGAAAAACTTGTTTCTGAGACTGTCATAAGTCCTTGTTTTTCAAAATCAAGGGCTTTTTTTATTGTTTCTGATGAAAAATCTTCACCGAAACGGACTTTGTAGTCTTCAAAAACTATTCCGTCAGATAATCTCAGACGAAGCATCATATATTCTTCTCTGTCACCGCCTGTACAGTCGTAAACAGCCTTTTCTCCGCTTATAAAGGAATTTATATCTCTTTCTAAAAAGAACCTCTGACTGTCAATAAACGAATGTGCCGAGGGACCTATACCGAGATACTCTTCACAGTTCCAGTATTTTGTGTTGTGACGGCTTTCATATCCCGATTTGGCAAAATTGGATATTTCATAATGCCTGAAACCTGCATTTCTCAGTTTTTCTGACAGATGAAGATACATTTTACAGACCGTGTCCTCATCAGGCAGATTCAGCGTGTCAATTCGCTTGTGAAAAACAGTTCCATCCTCAATTGACAGCATATATGCACTTATGTGGGGTGCTCCTGTTTCAATACAGAAATCAATTGTGTCATCAAGACTCTCAATTGTCTGGTCGGGTATGCCGAGCATAACATCAAGAGAAATGTTGTCAATTCCGTATTTTTTTGCACTGTCAATAACGGACAAAACCTGATTTCTGTCAGCAAATCTGCCGAGTTTTCTTCTTTCGTTGTCAACTGCCGACTGCATACCAAGGGAAATTCTGTTCACACCGTAAAAAGAAAGTTTTCTGAAAAATTCGTCGTCAACTGTTGACGGATTGCATTCAACAGTGATTTCAGCTTTATCTGAAATGCTGTAATACTTTTTCGCACAGTTTATTATTCTGCCGATGTTGTCAGCACCGATAACTGACGGTGTACCACCGCCGAAATAAACCGTGTCAAAACTTAAATCGGAATTTTTTGTAAATTCAGTTGCTCTTCTGCCTGTTTTTATTTCGTCAATTACTGCATTGACAAAGCTTTCAATATCTGCATTTTTTGAAAGACATGAATAAAAATCGCAATAAGGACACTTGCTGCGACAGAAAGGAATATGAATATATAATCCCTTCATTACTGTTCATCAAGCTTGAGGATAGCCATAAATGCTTCCTGAGGCACTTCAACGGTACCGAATGAACGCATTCTCTTTTTGCCCTCTTTCTGTTTTTCAAGAAGCTTTTTCTTTCGTGTGATGTCACCGCCGTAGCACTTTGCAAGAACGTCTTTTCGCATTGCCTTGACAGTTTCTCTTGCAATGACTTTACCGCCTATTGCAATCTGAACGGGGATTTCAAACTGATGCTTCGGAATGTTATCCTTGAGCTTTTCCGCAATTTTTCTTGCTCTGCCGTAAGCTTTGTCTGAATGAATAATAAAAGAAAGAGCGTCAATTGTGTCACCGTTGAGAAGAACATCGAGTTTAACGAGATTACTTCTTGCATAACCACTCAGTTCATAGTCAAAGGATGCATAACCTCTTGTTCTTGACTTGAGTGCATCGAAGAAATCGTAAATGATTTCATTCAGAGGCAGGTCATAGCTAAGCTCAACACGGTCTGCAGAGAGATATTTCATATCTTTGTAGAAACCTCTGCGTTCCTGACAAAGGTCCATAATCGTTCCGACAAATTCAGGCGGAGAGAAGATGTGAGCATCTGTCATGGGTTCTTCGCTGTAATCAATTTCTGCAGGGTCGGGGTACTTTGTGGGGTTATCGATTTCAAGCACTTCACCGCCACGCATGTGAATTTTGTAAATAACGCTCGGAACTGTTGAAACAAGGTCGAGGTTATATTCTCTTTCAAGTCTTTCCTGAATAATTTCAAGGTGAAGAAGACCGAGGAAACCGCAACGGAAACCGAAACCCAATGCACCTGATGTTTCGGGCTCAAATGAGAGTGCAGCATCGTTGAGCTGAAGTTTTTCAAGAGCTTCCTTGAGTGCTTCATAGTCCGCACCGTCTGCAGGGTAAATACCGCAGAAAACCATGGGGTTTACCTTTTTGTAACCGGCAAGGGGTTCTGTTGCCGGGTTCTGTGCCGTTGTTACGGTGTCACCCACACGGGCATCACGGACAGTCTTGATTGATGCTGTGATGTAACCTACTTCACCTGCAGAGAGCTTATCTCTGGGAGAAAGGGAAGTTGCAGCCATTTTACCTACTTCAACAACGGTGAACTGAGCGCCGGTTGCCATCATTTTCATTGTGTCACCGGGTCTTATAGTACCGTCCATGATTCTTACATAGACTATAACACCTTTATAGTTATCATAAATTGAGTCGAAAACAAGTGCTCTCAGAGGTGCATCATCGTCACCTTCGGGACATGGAACAAGCTTTACAATCTGTCTGAGAACATCTTCCACATTTTCACCTGTTTTTGCAGAAACTCTCGGAGCTTCTTCGCTATCAAGACCGATAACTTCTTCTATGTCTGCGGCAACTCTCTCAGGATCAGCTGCAGGCAGGTCAATCTTATTGATAACGGGAACAAGTTCAAGGTCATGGTCAAGTGCTAAGTATGTATTGGCAAGTGTCTGTGCCTCAATACCCTGTGTTGCGTCAACGATAAGCACAGCACCTTCACATGCTGCAAGTGAACGGGAAACTTCATAGTTAAAGTCAACGTGACCGGGAGTGTCGATGAGATTTAGTTCATATTCCTCTCCGTCTTCGTTGTAGCCGAGTGTTACCGCATGGGCTTTTATTGTGATTCCTCTTTCTCTCTCAAGGTCCATATCGTCGAGAATCTGCTGCTGCATATCACGTTTTGCGACAGTATTTGTCACTTCAAGCAGTCGGTCGGCAAGGGTTGATTTGCCGTGGTCGATGTGTGCGATGATTGAGAAATTTCTTATGTGTTTTTTCTTTTCTGTCATATATTTTCTCCTGTATCAAAGGTCATTATCTGTAGGTTTGAAACCGAGTCCGAGAATTTCGGTGGCATCTGAAATTATTATAAAGGGTTTTTTGTCAAATCGTCTGACAATTTTACGCATTTTAGCTACTTCGTGAGGACGGACAACTGAAAGCAGGATGTTTTTTGCCATGCCTGTGTAAGCACCCTGAGCAGGGATAATTGAAACACCTCTCGGTGTTTCCGATGTGATGGCTTTTGCGATTTCTTCCGCATTGTCTGAAATTATCATCATCATTTTTCCGCTGTCAGAGCCGTAAAGTACAAGGTCTATTGACTTGCTTGAAACAATGAAAACGATTGTTGCATAAAGTATGCTTTCAATGTTTCTGTAAACGACACCGGCAAGAAGCACCACAAAAAGGTCGCATATCATAACGAGTCTGCCCATTGACAAATGGGGGAGTGCTTTTTTCAGAAGTCTTCCCATAATGTCGGTGCCGCCGCTTGTAGAGCCTCTTGTGAAAATAATGCCGAGGCCTATACCCATGATTGCACCGCCGAAAAGTGATGCAAGAATCTTGTCACCCTCATAAGTCGGCATGAATAATGTACCCACATCAATGAAAAGTGATGTCATGAATGTTGAAAACAGGGTCTTTACAATGAAACTTTTGCCGAAAACTATGAATGAAATGACAAAAAGCGGAATGTTTATTGCAAACATAGCCGTGCCTATTGGGAAATTCCACAAGTGATTTGCAAGAATTGCAAGACCCGTTGCACCGCCTGACGATATTTCATTGGGCGAAACGAAGCAGATTACACCAACTGCATATATGAATGCACCTGCAGAGCAGATGAGAATATCAAGCAGAATTTCTTTGAAATTGATTTTTTTATTAGCCATTGTGCACCTCTGTAACAAAACCGAACAATTCTTTGAGTCTGTCTGTATTGCCGTTTATGTAAAGCCAGCCGAAAAGCACTTCAAGTCCTGTTGCGGCATGGTAATCACTTTTTGATTTGTTTCTCGGAGTGTGTGTAGTATGGGTGTTTCTGCCTCTTATGAATATTGTTGTTTCTTCTTCACTAAGATACGGCATAAGCATTTTTATTGCATTTGCCTGAAAGGTTGCGTTTACCATTTCAATATTTTTTTCGTGGAGCTTGCCGGCTTTGCATTTTACCGAAACGGTAAGGTATTCTCGCACCATTATGCCCCATACACCGTCACCTAAAAATGCAAGAGCTGAAACAGGATAACCGTCAGATGATGTGTTTTCTGTTTTTAGTTTATCAAAATTAAGGGAAATATCAGGGGACATACTCAAACTCCAGATCATAAATATTTACAGTGTCACCCTCCTGGATACCTCTTCTGCGAAGCTCGTCAAGAATACCGCTTGTGCCGAGAACAGTCTGGAAGTACTGGAGTGATTCATAGTCATCCATATCTGTTTTGTTGAGTATTTTGAGAAGCCATTCTGCTTCGACATAGTATGTGTCGTCGATAACAGAGACCTTGAAACCTGTATTCTTTTTCTTTTCAAGCATTTCCATGGGAATAGGCTCTGCTTCATACTGCTTGATGGGAGGAAGTGTTGCAAGCATTGCTGCAGCCGCGTTTATTACTTCCTGAGTGCCTTCAAGAATTGGTGCGCAGATTTCAAAATACTGTAAGCCTTTATTTTCGATATAATTTCTGAATTCTTCTCTCTGCTCATCAGTTGCCATATCTATTTTATTACCTGCAACTATCTGCGGACACTTTGAAAGCTCTTCATTGAACACAACAAGCTCTTTGTTGATTGTTTCAAAGTCTTCTATCGGGTTTCTGCCCTCACTGCCTGCAACGTCAACAACGTGAATGAGCATGCGGCATCTTTCAACGTGTCTTAAAAATGCGTGACCGAGTCCTGCACCTTCACCTGCACCTTCGATAAGGCCGGGGATGTCAGCCATAACAAATGAACTTTCGGGACCCATTCTTACAACACCTAAAACGGGTGTGATTGTAGTGAAATGATAGTCTGCGATGATGGGTTTTGCTTCACTTACAACTGAAACAAGAGTTGATTTTCCCACATTGGGGAAACCGATAAGTCCCACATCTGCAAGGAGTTTGAGTTCAAGGATAACTTCCCATTCTTCACCGGGGACACCGTCTTTCGCAAAACGGGGAGTCTGACGGGTGGGTGTGGCAAAATGAGAGTTACCCCAACCGCCTTTACCGCCCTTTGCGGCAATAAAAGGCTCGTCAGAGGACATATCGGCAATAACAACTCCGCTTTCTGCTTCACGGATTATTGTTCCGCGGGGAACCTTGATTATGAGGTCCTGACCTTTTTTGCCGTTTTTTCTTGAACCTGAACCGTTCTGACCGCTTTCGGCTGTGTATTTTCTTTTGTAACGGAAATCAGCAAGAGTAGAAAGGTTAGTGTCAACTTTAAAGACGATATCTCCGCCTTTACCGCCGTCACCACCGTCGGGACCGCCCGAAGCGACATGTTTTTCTCTGTGAAATGCAACGGCACCGTTACCACCATTACCTGCCTTTATTTTTATTTTCGCTTTATCAACAAACATGCTTTTTACCTCGTAATTTTATGTTTACATAATTAATCACTATAAGTATAGCATATATAAATTAAAATATAAATAGGAAAAATGAATTTTTTTGGAAAAAAATTGTGATATAATGTGAACCGTAAGTGTGATATTGTTATCTAATAAGTGAAATGCAAAAGCGGTACCGTTTGCATGGAAAGGATCAAAGTGATGGATAAACAAACATTTCAAAACAATGTTCTGTCCTCGGAAGATATGCTGTACAGAGTTTCAAAGTCCATTTGTTTTTACGAAAGTGACTGCGAAGATGCTGTTCAACAGGCAATCTTAAAGGCATACGAAAATCTTGATTCTTTGCGTGAAGAAAAGTTTTTCAGAACATGGATAACAAGAATACTCATCAATGAATGTTATCGGGTAAATAAACTCAAACGCAGGGAAGTCAGCTTTTTTGAATACTCACTGTCGGAAGAAGCACATAATGAAAATCATTCGTATGTATTTGAATCAATAATGAATCTTCCGCCGAAAATCAGAATAGTCATTCAGCTTTATTATGTCGAGGGCTATTCTGTGGAGGAAACAGCATCAATTCTGCATATACCGTCAGGTACGGTAAAGAGCAGACTTTCGCATGGCAAAAAAAACTAAAATCAATATTGGAGGAGTAATAATGAATAAAGATTTAAAAAATGAATATCCCGAAATGTCCGTGTCATTTCATAAGAATGTGGTTTCGTCTTTTGAAAAACTTGATGAAAAACAGGAGATGAAAAAACATAACAGATCACCGTTTAAGATGATAGCTTTTGCTGCTGCAATAATCGTTCTTATGTCAGTAACAGGCTTTGCAGCGAATACAGTGTATGAAAAATTCATAAAAAAAGAAAATTACAAGGTTACATTGAACTTAAATGAAGATTTGACCGACACCGAAAAATCGACCGATGCTGCAAAATCCCCCGAATATGTAAAACTCAATTTTGGCTATATGCCCGATTATCTCATTCCCTATGATGCACCGTATAAATTCAGCACAGAGATCAAGGAAGACGGAACTATCTGTTCAGGTCTTTCATTTCAGTTGTTCAAAAGTGAACTTGCGAAAGATCTTGTAATAACATACGTAGAAAGCAGTACTGAGTATATGTTCGGCGAAAACAAAGGAGCCTTTATGCACATAAATACAGGTATTGAAACTGACGGTGATGCATATGATAAGGAGTTCATAATTTATTTTGAGGAATTCGGATATGTTCTCAGATGTTTTCTTTCTGAGCGAATCAGCGAAGACGAAATGATAAAAATTGCAAATGGCCTTTCTCTTGAAGAAACAGATAAAGAACACGCATATATTATTGATACCTATATTCCCACAGTTGATAACGGAGGCATAATCGCTCCCGGTATATTCTCTTATGCAACAGATGCTGTTGTCAGAGAACTAGGAGAAACATTTGATATAAAAGCCTATAACAGAGATGTTGACGGAAATGATTATACTTTATCCGTAAAAAATATTGATATCCGTGATAATGTTAAAGGACTTGATTCAGTAAGTTTCAATTTAGCAGGTGATATTTCTGATTATGTTGATGAAAACGGCAATCTTAAAAGCTATGAAAGAAAAACATATAACCATGGTGACGGTGTAAACTCAATTTCATCAATAAAAGAATCGAAAACAGTCGGCAGAAAAATCGTCTTAGTTGATATTGAGGTCAGAAATAATGAAAATTCAGCAAATGAGTTTTACATTGATGCCGGCATCTGCAGTATCAGCGGAACACCCGATGCAAACAGATTCAGCAATTTTGAAGCTTCTTATATAAGCGGTCAGGAAGGGGATTCCGACGGTTATTATCACATTCCCTTTGAAGCAGGTGAAAAGAAAACTGTAACTTACGGTTTCATTATTGATGCTGATGCTGATTTTTCAGACCTTATGTTTATTGCCGGAAGTATGTGGGATGTTACGGACGGTGTTGTAATAGCAGAATAAATTGATGTTGAATTTTTGATGGAGAAATAATTTATAAATTTGCTTTTTACTCTTGCATTTTCTTTCGTGAAGTTGTAAAATACCTGTAGATTATTGAAAGGAAAGTGCAAAATGAAAAAGTTTATTGTTGAAACATCTGCAAGACACGTTCATGTATCACGTGAAGATCTTGATATTCTCTTCGGTGAAGGTTATGAACTCACAGTCAAAAAGGAACTCTCACAGCCCGGTCAGTATGTAACTAACGAAAGAGTTGCTGTTGTAGGTCCCAAGAGTCAGTTCCCCGCAGTTTCAATCCTCGGTCCCGTAAGACCTGCTACTCAGGTTGAAATTTCAGCTACAGATGCAAGAGCAATCGGCGTTGTTGCTCCTATCAGAGAATCAGGCGACACAGCAGAATCAGGCTGCTGCAAGCTTGTTGGCCCCAAGGGTGAAGTTGAACTCAAAGATGGCGTTATTGTTGCAAAGAGACACATTCACATGACAACTGCCGATGCTGCAGAGCTTCAGGTTGCTGACAAGGATGTTGTTAATGTTAAGATTGAAACAGAAGGCAGAAGCCTTGTTTTCGGCGATGTTGTTGTAAGAGTAAATGACAGTTTCGGTCTTGCAATGCACATTGACACAGACGAAGCAAATGCTTGTTCTGCAACTCCCGCAACAATGGGTGAAATCGTAAAATAAGTCATAACTAAAATTTAAGCAGGTACTGCGTATGTTGCAGTACCTGCTGTTTGTTTTTTTCTATTCAAAAACTACTTCTCCGTCTTTGATTTTAATATCAGGCAGTGAATATTGTTTTTTGAGATCTTTTTCCTTGTCAATACTTGCAGAAAGCCTGAGAGCAAGTCTTGCATCGGCGGCATTTACTTTGCCGTCATTATTTATATCCGAAACTCTTTTCTGAAGCTCATTGAAGCCTGTTTCAAGTCCTGCGGAGTATCTGAGTATAAGTCTTGCGTCAGCGGCTGAAAGTTGTTCTGACAGTGTTGCATCGCCCCAACAGGGAAGATATACGATAATTTTTGTCCATTTTGCATACACAGTTATGTTGCCTGATGTGTAGGCTTTGATGTAATCAATTTCCTGTGTATATTCCGGATCGAGATACCATCCGTCAAATTCGTACTCTACGTTTATAGTCTCGGCATCAATCAATGAAATCTGTTGTGTTGTGGTTCTGACAGAAGGATTCAGATTCACAACCTGCGAAGCAGTAACTTCTTTTCCGTCAAGCACATAGGATATTGAGTAAGTTTTTTCTGTAAAATCGGCATATAATGTTATGTCACCGAATGAATCTTCCGGAATGGCTGTAACTTTGTTCTTCAGCGTTGAATCAGTGCACCAACCATTGAATATAAATCCTTCAGCCTCAATATCTTCTAACCTTTTGTTATCACCGTATTCATATGTTGTGGGATTATTGTTTTCAATCGGTCTGTGTAAAAGATTAATTACGCCGAAGTCATAGCTGATGCTGTAAACAGCTTTTTCCCATTTCGCATACAGTGTAATGTCGCTATGAATATCTGCAGATATTGAAGTGATTTTTGATTTTTCAGAATAGTCAGACGAAGTATACCAACCGTAAAATTCAAAGTTTCTGTCATCTGAAATCGGAGCATTTAATAGCAGATCGTCAACTGCAGTCCGTGTTGCAGGGTTGTTATTGTGGACTTTGGTAACATTAATTCCGCTGAAATCTTCAAGTACATAATTTATATTGTACATAATAACATCCCATTTTGCATACAACACAATTTCTCCGCTTGTGCCTTTTTTTACAGATGTGATTTTTTGTGTAAAAAATTCATCGCTATACCATCCGTCAAAAATGAAAGACGGATCATTTGTAACAGCATCAAGGAGAATCAGTTCGTTATTGTATACATATTTCTCCGGATTGGGATTGTCTGTCGGATATACACTCTGTTCCACATCTCCAAGTTCATAGTGAATCGTGTATTCAGTGTTGACCCAATGTGCGTAAAGTGTAATATTTTCGCAGGTGTATTCCTCGATATATTCAGCTTTTTGCGTGTATTCAGAATCAAAATACCATCCTTCAAAAGTATACACGTCTGTATTGCAAATCGGGTCAAAGAGGTATGTTGTTTCACTTGCAAGTCGGGTAAGCAGATTCTGGTTTGTAATTTCATCTGCTGTAAGAGAAATACCCGGAGTTTCAAGCACATAATTGATATTGTATGTCATTTCATACCATTTTGCATATAATGTTATGTCAGCATCAGAAGAAGTATCGATTTTAGTAACTTGTGTTTTGTAATCGGATTCTGTGTACCAACCGATAAATTCAAATCCCGGGCACTCAGGAGGAGTCAAAGAGATATCATCACCCTGAGCATAAGAAGACGGATTGGTGTTTATTATTGTATCGGAACGCATATCAGCAACGCCGAAATCATATGTAATTGTATAAGTTTCTTTTGCAAAACAAATTACAGAAAGTAAAATAATTGCAAAAATTATGAAACCAAATGCTGTTATTTTCTTTTTCATTCTTATAATCCTTCCGTATAAGAAAATCTTATTATATTATAATGTAGTAACAAAAATAAGTCAACTGTAACATTTTTGGCTTAAAAGTTACAAAGTTGTAACAACTTATTACAAGTTTGTTATAATCATTGACTTTTTATTCCGTTTGTTGTAAAGTAAGTTCTGCAATGAGGCACAGCCCATTGTGTGAATTTGCGGATTAAATCCCGATATATTGTGATTATTATGAAAGGAGCTAACATATAATGAAGAAGGTTGTTCTTACAGTTGCTGCTCTCCTCGTTTCAGCTGCTATGGTTTTCTCATTTGCAGGTTGCACAAACGATCCCGCTAACGGTGAAGAGCCCACAAGCGACGATGTTGCTGTTGTTACAGAAGCAGACACACAGGCTTAATTTGTTAGCAAATATTTGTTTAAATGAAAAGCGCTCCCATCCTATGATGGGAGTTTTTCATTTTTATTTCCTTCGTTTAGCAAGCTCAATCAATGTTTGCCTGTTGTTTTTCTCAGGATCATGTATAACTGTTTCAAGAAGATAATTTAAAACATCCTTGATTTCACTGCCTGAAACATATTTTTTTATGTCATTTCCGTTTACAGCCAATTGTGAAAGGGAATACGGCTCATTGTTATTCATAACATCATCAAATGTGCTGTATGCGAAAAGAAGTTTGTCTGTGATATCACGGTATCCTTTTGCAAGTCCTGATTTGTCAGCTCTTCTGATTTTCATGAGCCTTATGAAATTTTCTTCGCCTAAATCGCGTATATATTCTTTTACCTGCACTCTTGTTTCAGGTACTTCTTTGTCATGAATTGAAACAAGGAAAGAAACTGTGTTTATATATTCCTTGCTGAATTTTAATCTTCTTAAAATGTTTTCTGCAATAACACCGCCGACTGCCGCATGATTTTTAAAAGTTGAATTTCCGTTTTCATCAATGGCATGAGTGGCAATTTTGCCTGTATCGTGCAGCAGCATGGTAAGTCTTAATATAGGATCGTTTTCAATGTTATTGACAGTGTGCACAGTATGCATCCATACATCATATCCGTGCTTATTTCCGAACTGCTTGAAGTCAAATTCAAGTTTCAGTTCGGGTATAAAAACTCCGATAACACTTCTGAATTCAGAAAGCACATTAAAAACATTGTCACCGCTCAGAAGTTTTATAAGTTCGGCTGTTATTCTTTCGCAGGCAATTCCCGACAGCAGATTTTCATTTCTGATTATTGATTCAGCCGTTTTTTCTTCTATGCTGAAACCGAGAACAGAGGAAAATCTGACGGCTCTCATTATTCTTAATGCGTCTTCGCTAAAACGAGTGTCTGCATCGCCCACACACCGTATGATCTTATTTTTGATGTCGCTCTGACCATCAAACGGATCAATTAAACCGTCTGTTTCGTTGTATGCCATAGCATTTATTGTAAAATCTCTGCGGGCAAGATCATCGCAGACATTTTTTGTGAAAGTTACCTTGTCGGGATGACGATTGTCTGAATATTCTCCGTCAATTCTGAATGTTGTTGTTTCAACAGGTTTTTTTCCTGAAACAATAAGAACTGTGCCGTGCTTTATTCCGGTATCTACGGTTTTAAAATCAGCGAAAAGCTCTTTGATCTGTTCGGGATCTGCGTCAGTTGTAACATCCCAGTCATTGGGTTCTCTTCCCATTATTGAATCTCTTACACATCCGCCTACTACATAGGCCTTGTATCCGCTGTCTGTCAGAATATCCATAACAGCTTTTACATCATTTGGTATTTTTATCATACATTTTCTCCTGAAAGAATATATATTGTATTTTTTTCTGAATTACTTGCAATATTTGGTATATTGTGTTAAAATTAACAGGTAAATTAAAATTGAAGGTGATTTTATGAGATGTCCTTTCTGCGGTTTTGAAGAAAGCAAGGTTATTGATTCCAGACCTACTGATGAAGGCGAAAAAATCCGAAGAAGACGTGAATGTCTTCAGTGTCAGAAGAGATTTACAACATATGAGATTATTGAAACACTTCCGATCGTTGTTGTAAAAAAAGACAAATCAAGACAGGTTTTTGACCGCACAAAGCTTATCGGCGGTATGCTCAGAGCTTGTGAAAAGCGTCCCGTTCCCCTTGAAGTTATAGAAGAGGCTGTTGACGATATCGAAGCTGCACTTCAGAATTCAATCGACAGGGAAGTCACATCAATTAAGATCGGTGAACTTGCAATGGACAAGCTGAAGAACATTGACGAAGTTGCATATGTACGTTTTGCGTCTGTTTACAGACAGTTCCGGGATATCAATTCATTCATGGATGAACTTGCAAGACTTCTCGGTAGCAAACCGTAATTAAATATCATTATCAGATTCTATGGGTAAACGCACAATGAATGTTGTGCCTTTGCCCATTTGGCTTTTTACGGAGATTTTTCCGCCGCAAAGAGTTACAACTCTTTTTGCAAGAGGAAGTCCGAGACCGTTACCGATGCTTGTATGGGAAGCATCTCCCTGATAAAATTTATCGAAGATGTGTCTTTGTGTTTTATCGTCCATTCCGATGCCGTTGTCTATGATTTTTACGGTTATATTAGAGGAATCATGATAACATTTTACCGTAACAGTTCCTTTTTCAGGGGTGAATTTTATAGCATTGTTCAGTATGTTGAGCCACACATGAGACAGCATTTCTTCATTTGAATAATACCTGATTTCATTCAGATCAATATCAAATTCTATATTCTTTTTTGCCCAGTCTTTTTCAAGCAGAAGAATACATTTTCTTATCTGTTCATCAAGATAGAACTCTGTTTTATCGGTAACCATCTGCTGGTTTTCAAATTTCGTCAGCAGCAGGATGTTTGACGACATTGAAGCGAGTCTGTCGGACTCATTAACAATTATATCAATGTATTCACGTCGTTGTTCTTCGCTCAGGTCATCATTCTGAAGCTGTTTTGCAAAACCTCTTATTGAAACAATGGGAGTTTTGAATTCATGTGAAAAATTGTTGATAAAATCGTTACGGAACATTTCTGTACTGCCGAGTTCATCTGTCATTGTATTGAATCCGTTTACAAGATCTGTGATGATTGTATCACCTTTAGGTGCGGTAACTTTTGCAGAAAAATCACCGTTTGCAACTTTTTTCTGTGATTTTATTACGGCATCAACAGGTTTAAAAAAATAACGGCTCACAAAAAGTGACGTGCCTGTGCCGATAATTGTACTGGAAATGAATGCAATAAATGTCAATGTGACGGGTGCCAATTGAATGAAAAAATCAGGAAAAATATTTCTGATAAGAATAATAACAAGCATTGTTGATCCGCTTGAAGTGAACAAAACAAAGAAAGATATTATTGTAACAGTTATATGAATTGCCCAGTCTTTTTTCAGTAGATTGGTAAAAATTTTTAACATTCAAAAAACCTCTTTTTATATGGCTTTGTATCCTAAACCTCTGATTGTAACAATGGAAAAATCAGCATTGTTTTTGAATTTTTCTCTTAGCCTGTTAATATGAACATCAACTGTTCTTTCGTCCGTGTCTGTGTCCATATCCCATATTTCATCCATAAGCTGACGTCTTGTGAATATTTTATCTTTGTAGGAAAGAAGCTGAAAAAGCAGCATAAATTCCTTTTGTGGTAATTCAACAGTACCTTCAGGTGTTGTTACAGTCAAAGAATCGTGATTAAGAACGGTTGATCCGATTGTGATTTTTCTTTCACTTGCGATTTTTGATCGTCTGAGAAGAGCAGCAATACGAAGCAGCATTTCCTCGTCATCAACAGGTTTTACCATATAATCGTCAGTGCCTGCCAAGAATCCCTCTTTTTTATCCATATGTGATTCCTTGGCTGTAACCATTAAAATAGGCGTTTCCCAGCCACAATCACGCAGAGTCCGTGTAAACTCAAATCCGTTCATTTTCGGCATCATAACGTCGAGGATAATAAGGTCAATATGTATCTTGTCAAGCAGTTCAAGTCCTTCCTCACCGTCACAGGCGCAAACTGTATCATAACCGTTCTGTTTGAGAACAGCCTGAGTGAGTTTTCTTGTGTTTGCATTGTCATCAACGATCATTATTCTGAGCATATGAGCCACCTCAATGTACTATTATATAACAAAAAAAACTATTGTACAACAGTAAAATAAAAAATCTTAACGGCAAAATTTTTCTGACAATTATTGATTCGGTAAAATATTTTTGATATTATGATTAAGAGGTGTTATTATGAAAAAATGTTTGCTGCTTATTTTGATTTTGTTTTCACTGTTGTTTCTTGCTTCCTGCAAAGAATCTGAAGCAGAAAGCTATGTTCCGCATTACGGTTTTACTGAAATGAATGAAGAAGCTTCATCATTTTTTGTAGATACAAACATAAGTAATGCTGATAAAAATGATGCTGTTTCTGAAATGGCTGATTATGCTTTTGCCGAAGCTGAAAAATACCGAACTCTTATTAAGGAAGAATATAAAAGAATCCTTGATGAATACAAGAAAGCGGGAATGAATGGTTATTCATATGATGATATGTGCAAAGAATTGGATGAATACTTTGATTATCTCAAAAATGAATATGAAGCAAATATAGAATTTTATGCTTGTCAAGCATATGCTTTGTACGGTTCAGGTTCAGCCGGTGCAAGTTATAATGCACATAAACAGTATGAATGTGCAAAAGCTTTTTTAGATAAAGCAGAATTACTTTATAATGAAGTTAACACGGGAAAATAGATATACTTTAATCAAAAAATATCAGCAGCTACTTTTCAGTAACTGCTGATTTATTATTGTGTGTTTAAGCCATAAGCTGTCTGATGATTGCAACACATTCAGCCTTGTCCATAATCTTGGGAACAGGATAAAGGGGATTGCCCTCTTTAAGTGCTCTGTCAGCGATAAGTGAAATGTCTGCTTCTTTTATCTGTTCGAACTTTTCGGGAATATTCATATCCTTGTTCATTCTTCTGATTTCAGCAATGAACATCTTAGCCTTTTCTTCATCAGATTTGCCTGCACAGTCAAGACCTGCAACATCGGCAAGCTCTGCAAGACGTTTATAGGCTGATTCACCGAAGTAATCAAGAACATAGGGAAGAATAACAGCGTTTGCAAGACCGTGAGGAATACCGTACATACCGCCAAGATTGTGTGCGATTGCATGTACATAACCTACATAAGCTCTTGTGAAAGCTATGCCTGCATAGTAAGATGCAAGGAGCATATTTTCTCTTGCTTCAACATTTTTGCCGTCATTGTAAGCTGTTTCGAGATTTGCAAAAATCATCTTTGTTGCAATTTTTGCCTTTTCTTCTGTATTTTCAGTATTACTCTGACCGATATATGCTTCAACTGCGTGAGTGAGAGCATCCATACCTGTTGTTGATGTGATATGGGGAGGAAGACCTAATGTAAGCTCGGGATCAAGCACAGCATACTTGGGACGAAGTACGGGGTCATTGATAGCATTCTTTTCATGTGTCTTGGGATTTGAAACAACAGCTGCAAGAGTTGCCTCTGAGCCTGTACCTGCCGTTGTGGGTACAGCGAAAAGAGTGGGAATTTTCTTGATAACCTTAAGCTGACCACGCATTTTGGGGATTTCAGTGTTAGGTCTTGCAATTCTTGCACCGCAAGCCTTTGCACAGTCCATGGGTGAACCGCCGCCGAAAGCAATTATTGCCTGACAGCCGTTACCGAGGAAGAGCTTTCTTGCTTCTTCAATATTATCAATTGTGGGGTTAGGCTGAACACCGTCATAAACTACATATGCAATCTCATTATTTCTGAGCTCTTCAAACATTGAATCAAGAAGATGAAGACCCATAAGACCTTTATCAGTTACAACAAGAACATTGTTGTAGCCTAACTCTTTGATTTTTTTAGGGAGATCTTTAACTGCACCTGCACCCTTTAAAAGTTCGGGTTCTGACCAGTCAAGAACATTCATTGCTACACGCATAACACCCTGAAAGGTTCTGCAGTAAGCTTCATACATTTTTCTGTTCATGATATAACCTCCGCAAGGAATATATTATGCTTCTGCCTTTTCTTCAGTTTTTTCTTCTGACTTTTCTTCCTTTTTCTTGTGGAAGAGAATCTTGTCAACAGGGAAGTAAAGGAAGAACTGAAGAGCAGAACAAATCATTGTTGCGATATTTTTTGCAAGAGTTTCATCACACCAGTCAAAACCGAGGAAAACATCCTTGAGTGTGGGGTTGAGCCATGCTGAGAACATGATAAGTGCGATTGTGAAAACTATGTAGATGGGAAGTGCAACAGCAACATTTGCGCCTGAATTGAATGTCTTTTCCTTGTTTACAAAGAAAGCAACGATCTGTGCAATGATATTTGCAACATTGCTTACGATGAAATAGCCGAGACCGCCGACTGCAACGGGATATACAAATACCCACCATGCGAAATCAACTGTGTAAAGGTCTTTGATAGCAGGAATGAGCTGCAATGTGTTGAGAAGTACAAACTGAACTATCATAGCAAGAAGGCTTACCACGATAAATTTTACGAACTGCCAGATGGTTACAAGAAGAGAACCTTTTTCAGCAGCCTTGTTGTCAATGTCTTTGAGTTTTGCCAAAGTAATCACTCCAATTAAAAAATTTGTTGAAATTATTATACAGTAATATAATAAGGATTGCAACTATAAAATAAAAAAATATATAATTTTTTCTAAAAACTAAATTGATTTTTAGTTTGAATTATGATATATTTAACAAAAATATTGCTTTACGGAGGTAAAACAATGGAAAAATATCTTATAAACCCAAATCAGAAAATTGCAACCATTCATAAAGATATATACGGTCATTTTTCAGAGCATCTGGGCAGATGTATCTATGACGGTCTTTTTGTCGGCAAGGATTCATCAATTCCCAATGTAAACGGAATGAGAAGCGATGTTGTTAACGCTCTCAAAGAGATGGGAATTCCCGTACTTCGTTGGCCCGGTGGATGCTTTGCCGATGAATACCATTGGAAAGACGGCATCGGTCCTCTTGAAAACCGTAAAAAGATGATAAATACCCATTGGGGCGGTGTTGTTGAAGATAACAGCTTCGGCACACATGAATTTTTTGAGCTTTGTCAGCAGCTCGGTTGTGATCCGTATATAAACGGAAATGTGGGTTCAGGAACAGTTCAGGAAATGAGCGAATGGGTTGAATATATGACATTTGACGGTATTTCTCCCATGGCAGAATGGCGAAAATCTAACGGCAGAGAAAAGCCTTGGGTTGTTAAATATTTCGGCGTAGGTAACGAAAACTGGGGATGCGGCGGCAACTTCATGCCTGAAGACTACGCTCAGGAATATCTCAGATATAATACATATGTAAGAGATTATGACAAGAATAACAGAATTTACAGAGTATGCTGTGGTCCGAACGCTGAGGATTATCATTGGACAGACAAGGTTATGTGGAGAGCAAGACATCATATACAAGGACTTTCACTGCATTATTATACCGTACCTCACGGTTGGGGCGGCAGAGGTGCTGCAACCGTATTCAGTAAGGATATGTATTATGTAACAGTTACCTGTGCATACAAAATTGATGAGATTATTACCCGTCATCTTGAAATTGTGAATAAATATGACCCAGAACACAGAGTTAACCTTATTGTTGATGAATGGGGAACATGGTATGATGTTGAAGAGGGCACAAATCCCGGCTTCCTTTATCAGCAGAACACTATGAGAGATGCAATGGTTGCAGGTCTCACTCTCAATATTTTCAATAAGCATGCAGATCGTATCAGAATGGCAAATATCGCCCAGCTTGTGAATGTTCTGCAGGCTGTTGTACTTACTGATGGTGAAGATATGCTTCTTACACCCACTTATCATATTTTTAAGATGTATAAAGACCATCAGCAGAATACACTTCTCGGATCATTCCTTACAACTGACGAAATTGAATGCGAAGGTCTTAAAATGCCTGAACTTATCGAAAGTGCATCAATGGATGAAAACGGCATAATATATTCAACTGTTGTTAATGTCTGCCTTGATAAATCAAAGGAAATCAAGTGTCAGATTGCTGATTCCGAAGTAAAATCCGTTAAGGCAGAAATCCTTACGGGCAAAATGGATGACCACAATACATTCGAAAATAAAGAAGTTGTAAAAACAGCAGCATTCAGTGATTTTAAACTCACCGCAGACGGCTTTATTGCAACAATTCCTTCCTGCAGTGTTGTTAAGTTCATTGTTGAAAGATAATGGAACTCAGAGAGTGCAAAAGATGCCTTCTGCTCCAGAGCGGAGATGAAGACAATCATAAATTGGTCCAACAGTACATTGCAAAAATCAAGCCTCAGGATAAATGTGATGTTGAAACTTATGAAAAACGGATTGAAATATGCAGAAACTGTGACAACCTTGTCAGCGGTACATGTATAAAATGCGGATGCTATGTTGAGTTCAGAGCAGCATTTAAAATGAAGCATTGTCCCGATACAAAAAACAAAAAATGGTAAACAAAAAGCGGTTCCAAAACGGAGCCGCTTAAACTTTTAGTATGAATTTTTCAAGAGCCTCAGCCACACCGCCGTCTTTGGCATCACAGGATACATATGTACAAATTTCTTTGATTTCGGGTATTGCATTACCCATTGCTACTGAAATTCCTGCTTTTAGAAGCATATCGGCGTCATTTGAACTGTCGCCCATTGCAATGCAGTTTCCCCGGGGAATATCAAGATATTCTGTCATTCTTTTCATTCCGACAGCTTTTCCGTAACCTTTTGCAACAAATTCGGCATAACTTTCATGCTGGTAAAGAATATAATCCTTGCTGAAAATTTCGGTTTCTTCTTTTGTCAGATGTCCTCGGATATACATTTTTGATATTTTAAAATCTTTGTATACGGTGTCAAATTCATCAGCCGAGGAAAGAACATTAAGTACCCCTTGTCGCCTGTCTTCAGGATGTATCCATATCATATGATCTTCGCCTTCAAAGGAAATCTCACGTAAATCATTGATAAAATGCTCCGCAATAAATTTCAATTCATCAGTTGTCATTGAATGGCTGAAAATCTGTTCACCGTGAAGTCTTAAATCAGTACCTATACCTGCCACATAGCCGTCAAACAGTGCATCATCTTTAAGAATATCGGGAATGAACGCAAAAGAGCGAGCCGTGTTAATAAAAACAAGACTTCCTTTTTCTCTTACTTTTTTTATTGCTTCAATGTTTTTCTTCGGTATTTCTCCTCCTGACATCAGAGTGTTATCGATATCGAGAAAAACTGCAAATTTTTCGCTGTTCATATACTACCTGCTGATTTATTCTGTAAATTCTGAATCCTCGGTAAGTCCTTCAATAACTTTTTCATAAAGTCTT
The DNA here is from genome assembly GCA_017531385.1 of Clostridia bacterium. Taxonomy (GTDB): domain Bacteria; phylum Bacillota; class Clostridia; order Oscillospirales; family Acutalibacteraceae; genus UBA1081. The sequence continues at coordinate 75,332 of JAFXLD010000099.1, read as the reverse complement.
ACAGGATTATTGAGAAATGTGGTTTTCATTGTTTCAGCCTGAAGAGAATCCGTAACAAAAACTGAAACTTTCATCAGCTCGTCCGTGCTGTCGCTGTCGGTAAGTCCTGACAGCAATGTGATATCGAGACGATATTTCTTGTCATCAAGCTTCACAATTGAAATATCATTTTCTTTTTTTCTTTTTTCATAAACAGCTGTCAGTTTTGCCGCTCTGACGGCTTTGTTTTTAATAAAAAGTGACAGTTCATCATTAAGATCACGGGCAATCTGTTCGCCTTTTGAATTAAGAACAAGCACATTGTCAGCAATTTCGACAGCACCGACATCAAGAAGATTGTCAATTGCCTGACTTATTTCAAAATAATTTGCAATACCGTTATCATAAAGTGCAGATTGCATATTATCTCTTGTAAGCGGAGAATCAACATTTTTTAAGATATAGCAAATGATAATTCTGATTTTTTCTGTGCTTCGAATCCCACTGATATTATCATCAACAGGAAAAGCATCAAGTTTGAAATCCATAAAAACACCTCAAAGGTTTGCAAGATCATAGGGAGTACGTTGATAAACGAAGTAATTAAGCCAGTTTGTGAAAAGCAGAATACCTGTGCTTCTCCATGTTATAGGCGGTTTTTTTGTCGTATCATCGCCCGGGAAATAGTTGTAAGGAATTTTTATATCAAGCCCTTTATTCTTATCTCTGAAATATTCTGTGGCAAGAGTATCTGCATCATATTCAGAGTGACCTGTTGAGAAAAAGTTTCTGCAATCCATATCCGAAAGCAGATGAACACCTGAAACAGGTGAGTATGAAAGTACCTGTAAATCCTTGATTTTAGCGATATCTTCCATTCTGATTTCTGTGTGTCTTGAATGAGGTACATAGTATTTATCATCAATACCTCGCATGAGAGGATGGTACAGGTCAAGAGGCTGATGTTCAAAAATGCCGAACATTTTTTCCTCCAGAGGATATTTTTTCAGTCCATAATGATAATAAAGACCTGCCTGTGCTCCCCAACAAATGTAAAAAGTGGAATATACATTTGTTTTTGCCCATCTGAATATTTCGCAAAGCTCGTCCCAGTAGTCAACTTCTTCAAATTCCATCTGTTCAACAGGTGCTCCCGTAACGATCATACCGTCAAATTTATCATGTTTAACTTCATCAAAAGTCTTATAAAATTTGGTAAGGTGCTCCTGAGATGTGTTTTTTGAAACGTGAGTAACAGTCTGCATAAGCTCAATATCGACCTGAAGGGGAGTGTTACTGAGAAGTCTTAATATCTGTGTTTCCGTTGCAATTTTTGTGGGCATGAGATTCAGAATCAGAATTTTAAGCGGTCTGATATCCTGTGAATTTGCACGTTCTTCTGTCATTACAAAAACATTTTCCTGTTCAAGAAATGATTTTGCAGGTAATTCGTTTGATATTTTAATAGGCATGTTTTTTGCTCCTTTATCTCTTTACGCTTACATAGTCATACGGTCCGATTGCAATATTTTCGGATGTTGAAACAATATTGCCTGTGTAATTTACATAAATTTCGGTACCGTCGGAATATGTTGTGCAGTAAACACCTGAAACAGGTTTACCGTCAGCATCTTTTTTAATTTTTCTGTGGTTTATTATCGTGTCATCTGCAAGATCCGTAAAAATTGCAGTTGCATCATTATAAAACTCAACGATTTCAGATATTCTTTCCGAAAGAAGATATCCGCTGTAGCAGTAAATGTTTGCTTCGGAATAAATCCATTCATAGCTTGGCACAGCTCCGTATTCGATGTATCTGAGCATTTCATATCTGTAGAGAGGATTACCTGCATCAATCGGATTTCCCGAATAAAGAACGGTTCCGTGTAAAACAGATTGAGCAAAAGGCACGGATTCATAATGTTCACTTTCGGGATAGAAAGTATCAAATTCCATTCCTGCAACAATATCTGCATTGTAAATTGAATAGATATTTCCGCCTTCAACACAAAGCTTCCCGTAATTTGAAACTGCACGAAGAAGTGATGAGACTGTATTCATTGCCGTTTGTCTGTCATTTTTCTGATCGGAATAGACGGTTTGTCCTGCGTCGGTAACCGTTATTCCGTCAATAACTGAAAAAATATCGTCTTCAAGATATGTCTGGAATTTATCATGAAGTTTGTTTATATTCATAAGATTCATTATATAATCAGGAGTTTGTGAATATATAGCTGAATTCATTTTTTCTTTTCCGAGCTGAAATGATTTGCTTCCGATTCTTGTGTAAAGACTGTTACCTGCATTATTATTGAATGCCAGATCATTTCTCATAACAAATGCTGAGGTATCATTTTGTATCGATAATGATTTTTCTGTGGGTAAAAAGTTTTTTGACGATGAAAAAATATTTGTACCAAGCATTAATGTACAGTTCTGAGTTCTTGTATATTCATATAATTCTTCAAGCCCGGTTTTGCCACCGAGTTTATTGCTTACTGCTGATGTATAAAGATTTTTCTGTGCAATACCGCCAGAAAGAAGACCTTTGTAGCTGAGAATGATATTGTTTATTCCTTTTCCCTTGAGTATCCCGAGAATATCTTTTGTCTGATTGATGGTTGTCAGACTTTTTGAATCTGCTTGTCCTACAACAGTAAGATAAAACGGAAATTCATTCTGTATATCGGTTTTAGAAGATGACAGTACCGAGTTCGATATAAATTCTTCACGGGAAACAGTTGCCATACCTGAGTAATTTGCGTTATTGTCTGATAAAAACTTGTATGCAATACTGATTTTTCCGTCGTATGAAAGTCCTTTGTAAAGGCTGTTATTCTCTGTTGTTTTTACTTCAGTTATAATTAACTCAGGATAGGCAACAGAAGGCTCTCCGTTTGATGCTCTTTTTGCATTTATAACAGCCAGAGCATCACCGTCTGTTATTACAGCGGAGAATGCACTGTTACTTCTTTTTATTCCGAATACAGGAACCGTTGCAGATGCTGAATCATATTCAGCCTCATTATACGGGTTTTCTCCGTATACATGAACTTTTACATTGTCGGTTGCCGCATCATTTTTGGCAAGGTGCATTACAGCTCCTGAATTATCGGGTATAAGGAAATAGTCATCTGCAGAATCGGAATATGATGCTCCGAAAAACGGCATAACGGAAAAATCTGAAATAAAAGCACCGTCAGTACATACCGTTTGCGATAAATCAATATCTAAATATACAGATTGATCTTTCATTGAAAATACAGCGTTGAAGCATACAAAAATATCATTTTTTGTCATTTCTTCAATGCTTTTTTTTGCAGTTTCTTTGTTGTCGGACAGAATATAGCTGACTGACAGTTTTCCGTTGTCAATATTGAATGATGAAGAGGAAAATGCAACGGAATTGTCCTGTGTGTTGAGTTTGTAAATTCCGTTTGCTGTATAAAGTGTAAGACCGAAAGTATATGCTGTTTCATTTTTTCTTTCAGGAAGCGCATTCCATGTATAATTTGTCAGGAGATCTTTTACAATGATTGAATGATTATTTTTATCAATGCTAAGCTCTATAAATTCATTTTTTGCGACTGTTTCGCTCTTGCCTGAAAATGTGTGATAACCGCTGTCTGCCGGTTTTGCATCAATGACCGTGCCGGTTCTGAATTTTACTGAGCCGACAGCACATGAAGACAATAAAATGCACAAAGTCAGAATAATTGTAATGACCGATATGAAAAATCTTTTTGTATGCATTTTATCACCTCGCAGTTTTGTATCAATTAAGTATATCATATAGTATAAAAATCTGCAATATTCAAGTTTAACTTTTTTCTTTTTTTACTGTAAATATTTTGAAGCAAAAATAAAGGCTGTTTTTGTGTTGACAAAAATATAAAAATAAAATATACTGTTTACATAAAAAATACAGGTGATATCATGAATGGATTAAGCGGTAACAAAAAAATACTTATTTCGGTTGTCGGATTTATTCTGGTTATGGCAGTCGGAATCGGTGTTTTGCTGGTTTTAAGCGGCAGCAATGAAAAACAGCCGGACGAGCTTCCGGATGTATCTTCTTCTGTGAGCACAGAAAATTTTGAAAACGTTTCGGCAGCTGTACCCGAAACAGATTTTCCTGAAATGAATTTTATTATGGATGCATCAGAGGGCGAAAAAATTCAGGCATATATTTCAGGTAATTATTATATTTCAGCGGTTATGAATGCAGATGATGTTGCGACTGAAATGAAGTTCGCCATAAACGGAAAAGATTTTTATACCACATCAGATATTGAAGGTATGAATCTGGGTATTATGTTCAAGAATGAGAAAATATATCTTATAAATAACACCGAAAAAAAATACATTGATTTTGATTCAATTATGACTATGCTCGGCGGACAGACTGATTTTGATATGTCTGAGATAACAGCTATGACAGAGGTTCTGGATCTGTCAACATACAATTTCAATGACTTTGAACAGACTCAGGTTGATTTTAACGGTCAGACTGCAACCTGCTATAAATATTATGCTGACGAGATTTCAATTCATTTCTACTTTGTAGAGGGTGAACTCCGACAAGTTGATTATGGCGATGCAGACGGTGTTGTAACAACAACTATCAATGTTAATGAGTTTTCACCCACCATTCCGTCAGATATGCTGACACTTAACGGTCTGAGACCGTCTACTATATTTGATTTCTTCGGTCAGGATATGTTACAGCAATTGCAATAATGAAATATTTAAATTTTATTGCTTTTAAAATATCAGCGCTATATAAAATGTGAGGTAAATTTATGGGCGGATTTTTTGGAGTTGCATCAAAAGAAGATTGTGTATTCGATCTGTTCTTCGGAACTGATTATCATTTTCATCTGGGAACAAGACGAGCAGGACTTGCTGTTTACGGTAAAGAAAAGGGTTTTGATAAGGCAATTCACAATATTGAAAATGCACCTTTCAGAACAAAATTTCTTGATGAATATGAGTCCATGCACGGCAATTACGGCATCGGTTGTATTTCTGATTTTGAAGCACAGCCAATTCTTGTAAGAAGTCACCACGGAACGTTTGCCATAACAACAGTCGGCAAAATCAATAACATTGATGAAATCGTTGACAGTATTATCGGCAGTCAGACACATTTCTTTGAAATGCAGAACGGTGAGATCAATCCCACCGAACTTGTAGCAGCTATAATCAACCGAAAAGATAATTTCATTGAAGGTATAAAATATGCTCAGGAGATTATTGACGGCTCTCTGAGTATGATTATTCTTACAAACAAGGGTATTTATGCTGCCCGTGATAAGCTCGGCAGAACTCCTGTTGTAATCGGTAAAAAAGAAGAAGGATATTGTGCAAGTTTTGAGAGCTTTGCATATCTTAATCTCGGTTACCATGATTATAAAGAGCTCGGTCCCGGTGAAGTTGTTGTATTTGATGAAAACGACATTAAAACACTTGTTTCTCCCGGTGATGAAATGAAAATCTGCACATTCCTCTGGGTGTATTACGGTTATCCGTCATCATCTTATGAAGGAATAAGCGTTGAAAAGATGCGAAACAACTGCGGAAAGCTTATTGCCCGTCGTGACCATGTAAAACCTGATTGTGTTGCAGGTATTCCCGATTCGGGAATTGCTCATGCGGTAGGTTATGCAAATGAATCAGGTGTTCCTTATGCAAGACCCTTTGTCAAATATACTCCCACATGGCCTCGTTCATTTATGCCTGCAAATCAGAGCAAGAGAAATCTTATCGCAAAGATGAAACTTATTCCCATACACGACCTTATCGACGGCAAAAGCCTTCTGCTTATTGACGATTCAATCGTCAGAGGTACACAACTTCGTGAAACAACGGAATTCCTTTATGACAGCGGTGCCAAGGAAGTTCATATCAGACCTGCTTGTCCGCCGTTGCTGTTCAATTGTAAATATCTGAATTTCTCACGTTCAAGCTCCGAAATGGATCTGATAACAAGAAGAGTTATTGCTGAACTTGAGGGTGAAAATGTAAGCCGTGAAGTGCTTCAGGAATATGCAGATCCCGACAGTGAAAGATATAAGAAAATGGTTGAAAAAATCGGTGAAAAACTCCACTTCACGTCTCTTATATATAACCGTCTTGACGATATGCTTGAAGCAACAGGTCTTCCCGCAGACAAGCTTTGCACATATTGCTGGAACGGTAAAGAATAAATTAAAAAACATACGCAAAACAGGACTTTTGAGTCCTGTTTTTTTGTTGACACTCCGGAAAATATCTTGTATTATAATAGTATCAGAAAGTACAGAACAGGAGGATTCTTATGAAAAAAATAATCTCAATAATTGTAGTGATAGTATTAGCAGTTTCTGTATTTTTTGGCAGTAATGTATTTACTACTTTTGGCTATGACACTGACGATACAGCAATAACATTAAAAGATGCAATAACAGGATTTGACAAATCTTCAACAACAATAGGTGAGTATGAAGTTGATTATTTTAAGTTGCTTGACAAATGTCAACTTTCTGCAATGAGTTATTTTGATGCATTGCGCATGAATTTATCTTCAACAGATGTTCTTGCGTTATCCTTTGCATCAAATAAAAAAGTAGATACCGGCAATTATGGTAAAACTTTTTTTATAGGCTATATTGTGATAAAAGATTCCAATGTATATCTTTGTTCGGTATGTGCTGGAGATAATGGTTTTTTAACTACATGGTACACAATTGATAATGCAGATATTGTTAATGATTTTGATTTGAACGATTTTGAAAAACAGAATTTTTTTGATGACTTTCAACATGATTATGTTTCTAATTTAAAGATGTTTTCTGTTAAGCACGGTGTTGTTATTGGCGTGATATCAGCACTTATAATTTTGGCTATTTTAATATTAAATAAGCAAAAGAAAAATATTAATAATCAAAAGCTGTTATAATATTACTGACCTGTGTTATGTGAAACTTTTCTGCATATCTAAGTTTGTACCTTATTGATAAAAGGACGGTGTTTATGGTGAACTTGAAAAAGTGGATTTTTGCTTTATTATCTATCGTACTGAATTTTGCCATTGTATTTATTGTTGCTGCCAATATGTTTTTTACACCTTGTCTTTCATATTATGATAAAGATGATAATTTTCTGAATAATTATTTTTCTGTTATTACAAAAGAGCCTGTATTAACAAAAGCAACAACAAAAACACATGATTATTCTTATTATGCAGATTTGAATTTTAGTTTTGGTGATTTTGTTTCTGAATTATCTGAATATAATTATACATTAGTTGATCAGGAAAAAGCTTGGGAAATTCTGCAAGATAAGTCATTGGATGAAAAAGCATATCAGGTGACTCTTGTAATTTATTCATCGGTGGCACAGCAAAATAATATTTCAGACGGTGAGCATTTTGTTAACTTGTCAAATCTTGTGTATTTTTCTTATGATGGCAGTATTTACACATTGGCTTTCTTTTATGATGATAATGCTTATGTAGGGGAATACAGAGCATTGTTAAAAACAGACATGAAACAATTTCCTGATGAATTTTCTGATAAAGTATTTGAAAATCACGGATTGATAGAAGACTATTTATCACGTATTAATTACGCTGTAACTATAAGATCATTAAAAACAGCAACATTGGTAACAATTCTTGAATGTATTGTTATTTTTATTATAATAATGGTGAAAAAGAAAATCTGTTCCGGAAAAACAGTTACAAGAACTTCATCATCAAATTTATAAGTTATTACTTATTACGGCATTTTCTTCGGAAAGTGCCGTTTTTTTACGGACTAAAGTATTGATTTTCGGTTTATGAAGTGATAAACTTATATTAACAGACACTTTGAATAAAATGTCTAATTTGTTTATTTGTTTGTTTTTGCTGAATTGTGTAATCCCTTAGCTTTACAGAGGATACATTAATTCCCGTGTCGGCGATGAAGTACTATAAATAAGGAGCTGTTTTTATGAAAAGAATTATTTCAGGAATAGTTACTTTTTTGTGTTTGCTTGGTCTGTGTTCCTGCTCTGAAAGTAATGTTGATGATGAAACAGCAAAAATAGCGGATGACAACATTATGGCATCCTATAGTATGGTTGCTGAATCTGTTGTTGCATCATCAGTTGAAACAACCATAGTCAACACAACTGAAACTACAACAAGCGATGATCCTCTTGAAGGACTGCCCGATTATGCCAAAGATGTTTTTGAAGGGATGTTGGCAGAGATGTCGGCAAATCCCATAGTGTATTATTCTGATTTTTATGATAAGGAAGATTTTCATGCAGACAGACCTCAATCAGATTATTTGTATTATTTTGAATCCCATGATGATCAGGAAATTTATACGTCAGGTGATTATGAATACTACATTTTAAAAGATGGTTCCGCTGCGCTTCGGACTTATACCGGAAAATCGACGCATGTAAATGTTCCGTCAACTATTGATGGCAGACAGGTTAAAATTTTACGTTCAACGTTCTATCACAATCATTTTGTTCGTGAAGTGGTGATTCCCGATACTGTTGAAGCCTTATGCGGAGGTACTTTTTCATATTGTTATTTATTGAAAAACGTGGAAATCCCCGAAAGTGTTATTTATATAGATTACAGCGTCTTTTCAAATTGTTACAGCTTGGAAGAAATAAAATTACCGTCGGGCGTAATAGGAATTGCGGGCAGTACATTTATGGATTGTCACAGGCTTAAGAAAATCAATCTTGAAAATATTCGTTATATTGGTTCGTACGCTTTTATGTGTACAGCTTTAGAAGAAATAACAATTCCCGAAAATGTAGAGTATATCGGAAAACTTGCTTTTTGTGACTGTTGGTATCTTAAAAAAGTTAATTTTAATGATAAGCTTGTTTGTATTGATGATAATGCATTTAAGGATTGCAAAAGACTTGTTTCACTGGAATTTCCTGATTCTCTGAAAGAAATCAGAGATTATGCTTTTGCAAATTGCTACAGCCTGACAACAGTTAGATGTCCAGCCGATATAGCATATTTAGGTAAAGAGCCTTTTGGAAATTGTGATAGGATGACTCTTAAAGTTACACCAAACACAAAAATTGAGGCGTACGCAAAAGAAAATAATTTTAAGTATGTTTATTAATATTTTAATTACTACTTACACAGCTTTTTTGAAAAACAAGCTGTGTACAGTTCTATGTCTTGTTTTCAGTAATTGAATAAAAGTAACCTCAGGACGGCATTTTCTTCTGAAAGTGCCGTTTTTTTATTTTAACTGTTGAATTTCTTTGTCGAATGTGGTATATTTAACAAATAGATTTTAATCCACGGAGGTTTATATAATGGCTAAAAAGCTTTTGCTGGGTAATGAAGCCGTTGCAAGAGGTCTGTATGAAGCAGGCTGCAATGTTGTTTCAAGTTATCCCGGTACACCCAGTACAGAAATTACTGAATTTGCTGCTACATACGATGAAATGTATTCGGAATGGGCTCCCAACGAAAAGGTTGCCTGTGAAGTTGCACTCGGTGCTGCAATTGCAGGTGCAAGAGCATTCTGCGGTATGAAGCACGTTGGTCTCAACGTTGCTGCAGACCCTCTTTTTACTGCATCATATACAGGTGTCAACGGCGGTTTTGTTATCGGTGTTGCAGATGACCCCGGTATGCATTCATCACAGAATGAGCAGGATTCAAGACATTATGCAGAAGGCGCAAAGGTAATGATGATTGAGCCTGCTGATTCAAAGGAATGCCTCGAATACACAAAGAAGGCATTTGAACTTTCAGAAAAGTTTGATACACCTGTTATTCTCAGACTTACAACAAGAGTTGCACATTCAAGAAGCCTTGCAGAGCTTTCTGACAGAGCTGATGTACCCGTTAAAGAGTATATCAAGAATCCTCAGAAGTATGTTATGATGCCTGCAAACGCTATTCCGAAGCACGTTGTTGTTGAAGACAGAATCGCAAAACAAATTGAATTCTGTGAAACAGATGATATCAACACAGTTGAATATTACGACAAGAAAATCGGTATCATCACAGCAGGTAACTGCTATAACTATGCAAAAGAAGTCCTCGGCAAGAACGCTTCATATTTAAAGCTCGGTTGCGTTTATCCTCTTCCCGAAAAGAAGATTATTGATTTCGCAAACGAATGTGAAACAATCTATGTTATCGAAGAACTTGACCCCGTTATTGAAAATCATTGTAAGAAACTCGGTCTTTCTGTTCACGGTAAGGATGTTTTCACTCTTCAGGGTGAATATTCTCAGGCTCTTGTTGCAAAGGCAGTTCTCGGTGAAACAAAGGATTTCGATGCCGTCAGCTTCGACATTCCCCGCCGTCCTCCCGTTCTTTGCGCAGGCTGTCCCCACAGAGGTCTTTTCTATGCACTCAAGCAGGAAAAGGTAACAGTCAGCGGTGACATCGGTTGTTATACTCTCGGTGCTCTTCAGCCCCTTGATTCAATCGATACTGTTATCTGTATGGGTGCTTCCGTATCGGCACTTCACGGCAGAAACAAGGTTGACCCAGAAAATGCAAAGAAGAGTGTTGCTGTTATCGGTGACTCAACATTCATCCATTCAGGTGTAACAGGTCTTATTGATATCGCTTACAACAACAGTGCATCAACCGTTATTGTTCTTGATAATTCAATCACAGGTATGACAGGTCATCAGCAGAATCCCACAACAGGTAAGACAATCAAGGGTGACCCCGCAACTCAGGTTGATATTGTTGCTTTAGCTCATGCTGTGGGCATAAAGAGAGTCAGAGTTGTTGACCCGTATAATCTCAAGGAAACAAGAGATGCAATTCACGAAGAAGTTGCTGCAGACGAGCCTTCACTCATCATTTCAAGAAGACCCTGTGCACTTCTCAAGACGGTCAAGCACAATCCTCCTCTCAAGGTCAACAAGGATAAGTGCAAGAACTGTAAGATGTGTATGAAAATCGGTTGTCCTGCTATCAGCATGAAGGACGGCAAGGCAGAAATTGACTTCACACAGTGTGTAGGCTGTAATGTATGTACCCAGATGTGTAAGTTTGATGCAATTGAGGCTTAAGAAAGGAGTTTACTGAAATGAATACATACAGTGTAATGATTGTCGGTGTCGGCGGACAGGGAACTCTTCTTGCAAGCCGTCTTTTAGGTAATGCTGTTATCAGTGCAGGTTACGACGTAAAGGTTTCCGAAGTTCACGGAATGAGCCAGAGAGGCGGTTCCGTTATAACTTATGTAAGATACGGTGAAGAAGTGCATTCACCCATCATTGAAAAAGGTGAAGCAGACCTTATTATTGCTTTTGAACTGCTTGAAGCGGCAAGATATCTTCCTTTCCTTAAAAAAGGCGGTAAAATTGTTGTTAACACTCAGCAGATTGACCCCATGTCCGTTGTAACGGGTGCTGCTGAATATCCTGCAGGTGTTCTTGAACAGCTTAAAGAAAAAGCAGATGTTACAGCAATCGATGCACTTTCACTTGCCGTTGAAGCTGGTTCATCAAAGGCAGTTAACGTTGTTCTGATGGGCGTTGTTGCAAAACACATGGAATTCTCAAAGGAAGCATGGGAAAAGGTGGTTGAAGAAACAGTTCCTGCTAAATTCAAGGAGCTTAATCTTAAAGCTTTTGCCCTTGGTTATGATGCATAAAAATCTATTAACAGAAGTTGGTCATAAAAAAACCGACTTCTTATTTTTATCTTGACTATGATATAAAATAAAAGTATAATTAAACAACAGGGGGTGAGATTTTGACCGGACTTTGTATAGGAATTGATATAGGAACATCCAACATGACAGCTTATGTGGAAGGCAAAGGTATTGTGTTTTCAAGGCCCAGTGTTATTGCGTGTGATGCTCATAACGGGAAAATTCTCGCTCTTGGCGAATCTGCTTTTGCCATGACAGGCAGAACTCCCGGTTCAATAGAGATTATTCATCCGTTCAGCGACGGTGTGGTTTCTGATCTGAGCAAAACAGTAGCAATGCTCAGTGATTTTGTTGATAAAGTCTGTAAGCTTACCATTCTGAAACCCAATATTATCGCAGGAGTGCCGTCGGATATAACAAGCCTTGAAAGAAAGGCTATTCTTGATGTTCTTGAAATGTCAGGTGCAGGAAAAGTCTGTATTATGGAGCATTCGTATGCTGCGGCAGTTGGTGCAGATGTTGTTTTTACAAAGCCTTACGGAACGATGATTATTGATATCGGCGGAGGCACTGTTGATATTGCCGTTGTTACAATGGGAAGTATCGCTGTATCAAAAACTATAAGATTTGCGTCGGAATCTTTTACTCAGGATATTATCAGATACCTTCGCAGAGAAAGGGATATTGAAGTCGGTTATCTTACTGCGGAAAATATAAAAAGAACAATCGGCGGAGCAGTCATCCGCAATGAAGAAATTGCTCTTATTTCAAAAGGCAGAAATGCCGTAACGGGAACCCCCATTAACTTTGAAATAACATCAACCGAAGTTTACTGGGCAATAAAAGAGCATGTTGATCTTATTCTGACAGGTGTTAAAGAAGTTTTTTCATCAATATCTCCCGAACTTTCTGCCGATATTTTTGAAAGCGGAATTGTACTTACGGGAAAAGGCTCGCTTCTTTACGGAATTGATGCATTTCTTGAAAGTTCAACAGGTGTTCCCGTAAGAATTGCAAAAGACCCATGGCTTTGTGTTGCCAAAGGTCTCGGAAAGTCACTTCATAATATTAAAAAGCTTAAAAAGAACGGATATGAGTTTAAATACCGTGATGAGTTTTAATTTCTGATTTTATCTGTTGTTGTTCTGAGAAAATTACAGCTTTCTGTGAATTGATTGCGTTCTTCATCGGTAAATTTTACTTCAACTATTTCACGGAATCCGCTTCTGTTTATTACGGACGGAACACCGGCATAAATATCGTGAAAACCGAATTCACCGTCAAGATAAGCAGAAACTGTAATTATGCTGTTTTCATTGTTAAGAATAGCTTTGATTATACGCACAAGCGCCATTCCGATACCATAGTAGGTGGCGTTTTTTGCTTTTATAATTTCACCGGCGGCATATTTTACATCATCAGCGATTTTTTTAAGAGAATTCTCATCTTTGCAAATTGATAAGATCGGTTTTGTGCCGGCTGTTGCCTGTGACCAGGGAATCATTTCGCTGTCACCGTGTTCACCCATAACATATGCGTGAATATTTTTAGGTGATATATCAAGAAAATGACCGAGAAGATATCGAAGTCTTGCAGTATCAAGACTTGTTCCGGTTCCGATTACCTTTGATTTATCAAAACCTGAAAGTTCTTTTGTTATATATGTCATAATATCAACGGGATTTGTTGCAATCAGAAAAATTCCGTCAAATCCCGAATCAATTACAGGCTGAATAATTGATTGAAATACAGTTTTGTTTCTTTTGAGAAGGTCAATTCTTGATTCACCTTCTTTCTGATTCACACCTGCTGCAATAACTATTATATCGGCATCATTGCAGTCAGCGTATTTACCGCTGTAAATTCTCATTTCTGCAGGAGAGAATGCAAGTGAATGGTTAAGATCCATTGCTTCACCTTTGGCTTTTTCTTCGTTTATATCTATCAGTACAAGCTCATCACAGACATTCTGATTCAGAAGAGCATATGCACAGCTCATTCCGACGAAGCCTGTTCCGATTACAACCACTTTTTTATTGTCATCCATATAAATCACCGATATTATTATATCTTTTTACGGAGTAATTATGCAGGATTATGCAGAGTATCAACAAATAACAGGAATTGTGGAAGATGTTGTTTTCTATAATTCCGAAAATTCATTCACTGTCCTTGATGTTTCAAGCGGCGGTGAGCTTATTACTGCTGTCGGCACCCTTCCTGAGATTACAGCAGGTGAAAAAGTTGTTCTTACAGGTACATGGGATATGCATCAGAGCTTCGGCAGACAGTTCAGGGTAATTCGTTTTGAGCGTTATCTGCCCGATACGGCTGCGCAGTTTCTTAAATATCTGTCGTCGGGTGCAATAAAAGGAATCGGACCTAAAACTGCAACATATATAGTAGAGCGTTTCGGTGATAACACATTTAATGTAATCGAAAATGAACCTGAACGGCTTGCTGTTATTAAAGGTATTTCTAAAGACAAGGCTCAGCTTATTTCTGCCGAATTTAAAAAACAATTTGCTGTCAGAACTGTTATTCTGGGACTTGAAAAATACGGACTTACTCCGTCTGAATGTATAAGAATTTTCAAGGAGCTTGGTGTAAACGCCGTTGAAATAATTGAAGAAAATCCGTATATTCTTTGCGGTGATGCTCAGATTATTTCATTTGAAAGAGCTGAAAAAATCGCATCGGAGCTTGATTTCGCACCGTTACCGAAGCACAGACTCAGAGCCGGAATTTCACATATAATCAGATATAATCTTTTTAACGGACATACGTGTCTGCCACGCAAAAAAGTGGTTCCTCTTTGCTGTGAATTACTTGGTGTAACCGAAAAAGAGGCAGAAGATGCAGTTGATGAAATGCTTCTGAATAAATTGCTGATGTCATTTGAAATGAAAGAAAAAGAATTTCTCAGTCTGCCCGATGTATACAGAGCCGAAAGCACCATTGCGGAAAAACTGAATATGTTTCTGAAATTTTCTGCAAGTGATATCGATGCGGCAGAGAGTGAAATTAACCGCATTGAAAAAGAAAACAATATAAAATATGAAAGCCGTCAGAGAGAAGCAATAAAACTTGCGGCTCACGGCGGAATACTTGTGCTGACTGGAGGTCCCGGTACAGGTAAAACAACGGTTGTCAAAGGAATTATTAATTTCTTTGAACGCAAAAAAATGGAGATTATGCTTGCTGCACCCACAGGAAGAGCAGCAAAGAGAATGAGTGAGCTTACGGGATATGAAGCAAAAACCATTCACAGGCTTCTTGAGGTTGAATGGACAGACGGAAAAAAACTCGATTTTAAACGCAATAAGGTGAATCCTCTTGAAGCTGATGTTATAATTCTTGATGAAGTTTCAATGGTTGATGTTTTCCTGTTTTCACATTTCCTTGATGCAGTTAGATTCGGTTGTCGTGTAATTCTGGTCGGAGATCCCGACCAGCTTCCCGCTGTCGATGCAGGTAATGTTCTCGGTGATATTATAGCTTCGGAAAGAGTTCCTGTTGTAAGACTTACTGAGATATTCAGACAAGCAAAAGAAAGCTTGATTGTTACCAATGCACATGATGTAATTGAGGGTAAACAGCCGGTGCTTGATTCAAAGGATAATGACTTTTTCTTTATGCAAAGAGAAAGTCCTCTAATTACAGCTAAAACCGTATCCGAGCTTTGCTGTGAAAGATTGCCGAAAGCTTACGGTTTTTCACCGATAGCAGATATTCAGGTTCTGTGCCCCTCACGAAAAGGTGACTGCGGAACGATAAATCTCAACAGACAACTGCAGAATGTGCTTAATCCTTACGATGAAAATAAGGCTGAATGTAAAGTTGCAGGCAGACTTTTCCGTCAGGGTGACAAGGTCATGCAGATTAAGAATAATTACGATATTCCTTGGGAAAGAGGCAGAGAATCAGGCTCGGGACTATTTAATGGTGATATCGGTATTATTCAGGAGATAAATGTCAAAAATGAATGTATGAAAATTGTTTTTGATGAAGGCAGGGAAGTTGTTTATCCGATTCCGTCGGCTTCTGAACTTGAGCTTGCATATGCAGTTACGGTGCATAAAAGTCAGGGCAGTGAATATGACTGCGTTGTTATGCCTGTTGCAGATGTACCGCCTATGCTTCTTTATAGAAATCTACTTTACACGGCGATAACAAGAGCCAAAAAGATGATAATAATTGTAGGAAGTCGGGATAAACTTGATAAGATGATTGAAAATAATAAGCAGAATAAAAGATATTCTATGTTAAAAACTATGCTGAAATCCTGAGAGGTAAAAATATGACACTTGAAGAATTAAGAAACTTTTTCGGTAATGACCGTGTTGCAATGAATTTCGGTTGCGAAATTATTGAAGCCGATAATATGCATTCGGTTGTTTCGATTGACATTGATGAAAGACATTATAACGGTAATAACTGTGTGCAAGGCGGTGTTATGTTCACACTTGCTGATTTTGCATGTGCCGTTGCTGCGAATGCTGATGAAATTGCGTTTGTTTCTGCTGACGGCAATATCAGCTTTTTAAGTGCAGGCACAGGCAAAAAACTAATTGCAGAAGCAAAGGTCATTAGAAGAGGAAAAACGCTTGTTTTCTGTGAAGCGATGCTGACTGACGAAAACGGTAAAAAAATCGCAAAAGCAAGTTTTACGATGTGCAGAGTAAAATAACTCTTGACTTGAATTGATTGTTATGTTAAAATATTTTCAATATTGATTTGCGATGAGCAGGAGGAGTAATTCTTTCTTTCTCCCAGAGAGAAGGCGGTTGGTGCAAGCCTTTGAGTAAAGACTGAATGAAGGTAGCCTGTGAGCATCGGGAAGAAAAGCTATTGCTGATTAGAACCCGACGTATTTCTGCGTTAAAGACTTCGAGTGCAGTCGTTTGACTGAATTCAGGTGGTACCACGGAGAGTTTCGCTTCGTCCTGTTTTACGGGACGAAGTTTTTTTATATCTAAGGAGGTAATTTTATGAGCAAGGAACTTGAAAAACAGTATAATCCTAAAAACGTTGAAGACAGAATTTATAAAACCTGGCTTGACGGCAAATATTTTCACGCTGAACGCGATGAAAGCAAACAGACTTACACAATAGTTATTCCCCCACCCAATATCACAGGTCAGCTTCACATGGGACATGCCCTTGATAACACTTTGCAGGACATTCTTATCCGTTTCAGAAGAATGCAGGGCTTTGATACACTCTGGCTTCCCGGCACAGACCATGCTTCTATCGCAACAGAGGCTAAAATTGTTGAGGCTATGAAGAAGGAAGGTCTCACAAAGGAAGATCTCGGCAGAGAAAAATTCCTTGAAAGAGCTTGGGACTGGAAAAAACAGTACGGCGGAAGAATCGTTGAACAGCTCAAGAAACTCGGTTCATCCTGTGACTGGGACAGAGAGAGATTCACTCTCGATGAAGGCTGTAATAAGGCCGTTAATGAAGTTTTTGTCCGTCTTTATGAAAAAGACCTTATTTACAGAGGAAACCGTATGGTTAACTGGTGTCCTTTCTGTAATACTTCAATTTCAGATGCTGAAGTTGAATACGAAGAAAAAGACGGCAATTTCTGGCATCTTCTTTACACTGTAAAGGAAACAGGCGAGAAGCTTGAACTTGCAACAACCCGTCCCGAAACAATGCTTGGTGACACAGCTGTTGCTATCAATGCAGAAGATGAAAGATATAAGCATCTTCACGGCTGTCATGTCATTCTTCCTCTTCTTAATAAAGAAATTCCTATTGTATGTGATGAACATGCAGATATGACAAAGGGTACAGGCGTTGTTAAAATCACACCTGCTCATGACCCCAACGACTTTGAAGTCGGTCAGAGAAATAATCTTCCCATTGTCCGTACTTTCACATATGACGGTCGTCTTACAGGTGCCGAAGATAAGAGAATTGCCGATGAGCTTATCGCAAGCGGCAGAGCAACTGAAAATGAACCTGAAGTTCTTGACTGCGGTAAGTACGCAGGTATGACAACAAAGGAAGCAAGAAAAGCAATACTTGCAGACCTTGAAGCAGGCGGATACCTCAAAGAGGTTGAACCCCGTAAGCATGAAGTCGGCACTTGCTACCGTTGTCACAACACAATTGAGCCTATGGTTTCAAAGCAGTGGTTCGTTCGTATGGTACCCCTTGCAAAACCTGCAATTGAAGCAGTTGAAAAGGGTGAAACAAAGTTTATTCCCGAAAGATTCACAAAGAACTATCTCAACTGGATGAACGGCACACGTGACTGGTGTATTTCACGTCAGCTCTGGTGGGGTCACAGAATTCCTGCATGGTATTGTGAAGAATGCGGAAAGATGACAGTTTCAAAAACAAATGTTGATACTTGTCCTCACTGTGGAAGTAAGAATCTTAATCAGGATCCTGATACACTCGATACATGGTTCTCATCAGCCCTCTGGCCCTTCTCAACACTCGGTTGGCCCGAAGAAACAGCAGACCTCAAGCATTACTATCCCACAAATACACTCGTTACAGGCTACGATATCATCGGTTTCTGGGTTTCAAGAATGATATTCTCAGCTCTTGAATACACAGGACAGGTTCCCTTTGATACGGTTCTTATTCACGGTCTTGTCCGTGATGCACAGGGCAGAAAGATGTCAAAGTCCCTCGGTAACGGTATTGATCCCCTTGAAATTATCGACCAGTACGGTGCTGATGCTCTGAGATTTACTCTTGCAACAGGCAACAGTCCCGGAAACGATATGCGTTTTTCAGACGAAAAAGTTGAAGCAAGCCGTAACTTTGCAAACAAGCTCTGGAATGCTGCAAGATTTGTTCTTATGAATCTTGATGAAAATGAACCCGCACCTTATGTTCCCGAAAATCTTGCAATCGAAGATAAATGGATTCTCAGTCAGTTCAACACACTTGCAAAGGAAGTTACAGCTTCACTTGATAAGTTTGAACTCGGTCTTGCTGTTCAGAAGCTCTATGACTTCATCTGGGATGTTCTCTGTGACTGGTATATTGAGCTTTGTAAAATTCGTCTTAATTCCGAAGATGCAGAAAAGAAAGCAACATGCAAGGGTGTACTTGTTTATGTAATGTCAAACACACTCAAACTTCTTCATCCTTTCATGCCTTTCATCACAGAAGAAATCTGGCAGACACTTCCTCATGCAGGTGAGTCCATCATGATTTCAGAATGGCCAAAATTCACAGATGAACTCGTTTTCACAGACGATGAAACTGAAATGGAACGCATTATGACTGCAATCAAGGCAGTCCGTAACCGCCGTGCAGAAATGAATGTTGCTCCTTCAAAGAAGGCTGAAGTTTATGTTGCAACTTCATATAAAGATACATTTGAAATCGGAAAAGAGTTCTTCAAGCGTCTCGCATCAGCATCCGATGTTCAGGTTGCAGACAGCTTTGATATTGAAGGCAGTGTAAGTATTGTTACTGCAGATGCGACAATCTATCTTCCCCTTGCACAGCTTGTTGATTTTGAAGCTGAGAAGAAGAGACTTAATAAGGAACTTGCAGAGGCAGAAAAGAAACTCGGCTTTATTGAAAACAAACTGAATAATCCCGGTTTCCTTGCAAAAGCTCCCGAAGCTGTTATTGCTCAGCAGAAAGAAGACGGCGCAAAGCTTCAGGAGAAGATAGCACTTCTTAAATCAAGTATTGAAAAATTAGGTTAAATTATTTTGGCGGACTGTGGTTTTCAGTCCGCCTGATTCTCCCTTAAAGGTGATAAAATGACATCAGCAGAAAAATATTATCACTCACTTCTGACATTCGGCATTATGCCCGGTCTTGACAGAATAAAAATCCTTCTTGAAAGGCTCGGAAATCCCGAAAAAAGTCTTCGCTGTATTCATGTTGCAGGAACAAACGGCAAAGGTACGGTCTGTTCTTTCCTTGCTTCTGTGCTGAAACAGTCAGGGTACAAGACAGGACTTTACACATCGCCTTATATCGTTAATTTCCGTGAAAGAATTCGTATTGACGGTGAAATGATAAGCGAAACTGACCTGGAAGAAGTGACTGATATAGTCAGAAACCAGATTGAAAAACTCAGAAGTGAAGATATTACCATAACTGAATTTGAAGCCGTCACAGCTGCTGCATTTCTGTATTATAAAAATCAGGGTTGCGATTTTGTTGTGCTTGAAACAGGTCTGGGTGGCAGATTTGATGCCACAAATGTCATTGAAAGACCTCTTGCAAGTGTTATAACTTCAATTTCTCTTGATCATGTCAATATTTTGGGCAATACAATCAGCGAAATAGCTTATGAAAAATGCGGTATAATTAAAAACGGATGTCCCGTTGTTACAAATTCTGCTCAGCCTTCGGATGCACTTAAAATGATAAAGGAACAGTCTGAAATGAGAAATTCATCACTTTCCGTTGCAGATATAAACGGAATCAGAGTCCTTGATGAATCAATCAGAGGCAGTGATATTTTTTATGGCGGAAGAAGTGTTTTTGTGCCGTTTCCTGGAAAACATCAGACAGAAAACTGCATAACTGCACTGACCGTTATAGATTTGATGAAAGAGCAGGGAATAGCCATATCCGAAAAAGCAGTCAGAGAGGGGATTGCCAGAACAAAAAATCCTGCAAGATGCGAAGTTGTATCTGAAAAACCTCTTATTATCCTTGACGGATGTCATAATGAAGACAGCGCAAAAGCGTTATGTACTGTTATGGAAAAGCACCTTAAAGGAAAAAAAATAACAGCTCTCATAGGAATGATGGCAGATAAGGATATTGATAAGGTTCTGACTCTGATGCTCCCTTATTTTGAAAAGGTGTATACCGTTACTCCGTCAAATCCCAGGGCGATAGACAGTGATGAACTTTGCGAAAAAATAAAACGATTCGGCACTTCTGCAGAGAGTTTTAAAGATATCGGAACGGCAACACAATCTGCAATAAAAAACATCACATCCGATGATGTGCTTATAATTTGCGGTTCACTTTATCTATGTTCCGATGTGTATAACATAATAAAAAGCACTTCATGATGAAGTGCTTAATTTTTTGCTTTGAATTTATTCGTCAATACCTAATAACCAGTTGACAGAAACACCGAGTACTTCTGCAAGTGCAACAAGTTCATAGTCATTGATGCTTCTTATCTGACCTTCAAGCTTTGAAAGTCCTGATGCGTTGAGGTCTACACCTCTTACCTGAAGCTGTGTAAGCAGGTCTTTCTGCTTCATTCCTATAGCTTTTCTGCGCTGTTCAACTCTGCCGCCTGCGATATTGCGGTCACCGAGTTCCTGTTTTCTTACTCTCATGATATATACCTCCGTGAAAACTAAAGATATTCTAACACAAAGAACGGTTAAATTCAATATGTAATTAAAAATTAACAATTTGTGAACATTTTTGCAATTATGTTGTAAAAATTATAATTGATTATCCTGTTTTTTTATGTTATGATAAATTATGAAAAGAGTTGATTATTATGTTAAACAGAAATGAAAAGCACAATCTGATGATGGACTTTTATGAAATTGCACTCGCCAACGGTTTTATATCAGGAGGTATACAGGACACTGTTGCTTGGTTTGATATGTTTTTCAGACCGTCACAGGCTATCGGTGGATTTTGTATTATGGCAGGTGTTCAGCAGCTTTGTGAAACTCTCTCTGACCTTAAATTTGACGATACAGATATTGAATATTTAAAGCAAAAAGGTGTTTCCGATGAATTTCTTGATTATCTGAGAAATTTCGAGTTTAAATGTGATATATGGGCTGTTCCCGAAGGAACCCCTGTATTTGCAGGAGAACCTATTGTAAAGGTAAAAGGTCCTGTTCTGCAGGCTTTGCTTATAGAAACGATTATATTGCTCACAATAAATCATCAGACACTTATTGCTACAAAAGCGAACAGGATTGTACGTGCTGCACAGGGTCGAAGTGTTGTTGAATTCGGCTCTCGACGTGCCCATGGTGCAGATGCTGCTGTCTACGGTGCAAGAAGTGCTTATATCGGCGGTTGTATTGCAACAACAAATGTTCAGGCTTCCAAGATTTTTGATATTCCTGTTTTTGGCGGTATGAGTCACACATGGATTCAGGTTTTTGATTCGGAACTTGAGGCGTTCTGTACATATGCAAGAGAATATCCCGATAACTGTGTTCTTCTTGTTGATACTTACGATACAATCAATTCCGGTGTGCCGAATGCTATTGAAGCTTTTAAGCGTGAACTTCTTCCGAGAGGATACAGACCCAAGGGAATAAGAATAGACAGCGGTGACCTTGCATATCTTTCAAAGAAAATCAGAAAAATGCTCAATGAAGCAGGTTTCCCCGATTGTGATATCTATGCTTCAAACTCCCTTGATGAATATATCATCCGTGAAATGCTCGGTCATGGAGCAAGAGTAGACGGTTTTCTTGTAGGCGAAAGGCTTATAACCTCTGCCGATGCTCCTGTTTTCAGTGGCGTTTATAAAATTGCCGCAATTGAGAAGAATGGTGAAATAAAGAACTGCATTAAACTCAGTGAAAATGTCACCAAGATAACAACTCCCTGCCCGAAGCTGCTCTGGAGATTGTTTGATATGGAAACAGGCAAGGCTATAGCAGATTTGCTTACTCTTGAAGATGAAAATATATCTGAATTGACTGAATACGAATTGTTTGACCCTGATTATTCATGGAAAAGAAAAACAGTTACAAATTTTGTTGCAAGGCAGCTTCTTGTTCCGATTTTTGATAACGGTAAATGTGTATATAAGTCACCTGATATTGCTGATATCCGTACTTATTGTGCAGAGCAGATCGATACTTTATGGGAAGAAGTTCTCAGATTTGAATATCCTCATAATTACTATGTGGATTTGTCTGAAAAACTGTGGACTGAAAAACAAAAACTTATTAAAGAATCAAGAAAAATTCAATAATTTATAAAATATTTTTTAATCTGTTGACTACTCATAAATTAAATGATAAAATAATATAGTTAGATTAAAAGAGAAGGTGAATATTATGGCAGTTATACTTGCTGAATCGGTTGCTATAACAAAAAGCCGTTTGGCTAAAGGTTTTAACGGTGATAATCTCAATTTGAATGGTAAGGTTATTTCTGCTCAGGAAGCTGATAATGGATTCAAAGCGGCAGGAAGTGTAAATCCACCATATATTGCTGTTATTGCATCCGGTAATCAGAAGGGATTTGCTGCAGGTGCAGTATCTGCATTCAATGACTATGTACAAGACATAAATTTTAATAAATACAATGCAGAAAATGTTATCAATAAGTATTTTGATGATATGCAATCTGTTGTTGAAAATTGCGGTATTGAAGGCGGAAGGCTTTCTGTCGGTGTTGTTTGTGCATATGACGACTGCGTTATAGCCGCAAAGACAGGCGGATGTCATCTTCTTCGCTTTTCTGAAGGTGAACTTTTTGAGATTGCTCTTTCTGATGATGAAAACGGAAGAGGTTTTCAGTTTGTTGATGTGATTGCTGATGGTGATATGTTTGCACTTATCGGTGAAGAAGCATCCGCTGATCTTGATTATGATGGAATCGTTAATACTTTTGATTCAGATGTTGATCTGAAATCAATGATAAAAGAGTTTTACAAACTTTTATCAATTGGTGCAAGAGGTAAAGATTGCTCTGTTGTACTGATGAAGCTCAAATGTGATTCAGAACGTACATATGCTGCTACTCCGCTTGTTATTCCTGATGATGATATTGATGATGATGGTGCTGTTTCCATCACCCCGGATGCTTTTGATGCAGAACCTCCTGTTGAAACAGATGAACTTCGAAAAACTGATGGTTATGTTACCGATGATGAAAAACCGGAAACCGGTAAGAGACCTGCATCCCCCAAGAAAAAGATCTTAAGCTTTATTCCTGTTGCAATTCTTGTAATTATTCTCGCTGTAACTGCTGCACTTTACCTTGCTACACGTCCGGATAATCCCTTGAATGAAGGTGAGTCCGGTACCAATGGTGAGCAGATAATTATTGAGAACGGAACAAATGATGACGATTTTAACGGCAGTAACGGAATGCAGGAAGTTGAGGATACCGAATTGGGCGGAGATGTTGATGCACCTGTGGACGACAATACAACAACAACCCGTGCTCCTGAAACAACAACAGAACGCACTACAGAAAGCACAACTCAGACAACAACAGAACCACCTGTTGACGAGCCACCTGTTGATGAACCACCTGTTGACGAGCCACCTGTTGATGAGCCGCCTGTTGACGAGCCGCCTGTTGATGAGCCGCCTGTTGATGAGCCGCCTGTTGATGAGCCGCCTGCTGAGGAACCTGTCGGTGGTGAAGAATAAAATAAATGATGACTTAGGCATCATTAAATTAATAAAAGTCAGGTATGATTGTGTGCCTGACTTTTTTTTGTGATATAATTGAAAAAAATAAATCCCGTATGTTGCCATACGGGATAATTTTTGTTGATTAAGCGAGTTCAGCAAAGTACTTGATTGTACGAACCATCTGGCTTGTGTAGCTGTTTTCATTGTCATACCATGAAACAACCTGAACCTGATAGAGATCGTCGCCAACCTTAGCAACCATTGTCTGTGTTGCATCGAAGAGTGAGCCGTATCTCATGCCGATAACGTCTGAAGAAACGATTTCATCTTCGTTGTAGCCGAAGCTTTCTGATGCAGCAGCCTTCATAGCAGCGTTGATAGCATCCTTTGTTACGTCTGCACCCTTAACAACTGCTGTGAGGATTGTTGTTGAACCTGTGGGAACGGGAACTCTCTGTGCAGCACCGATGAGCTTGCCGTTAAGCTCGGGAATAACAAGACCGATAGCCTTAGCAGCACCTGTTGAGTTGGGAACGATGTTTGCAGCACCGGCTCTTGCTCTTCTCATGTCGCCCTTTCTGTGAGGACCGTCGAGGATCATCTGGTCGCCTGTGTATGCATGGATTGTAGCCATGATACCGCTCTGGATGGGAGCGAAATCGTTGAGAGCCTTTGCCATGGGAGCAAGGCAGTTTGTTGTACAAGAAGCAGCAGAGATGATTGTATCATCAGCTGTAAGTGTATCTTCGTTTACGCTGAAAACGATTGTCTTGAGGTCGTTACCTGCGGGAGCTGAAATAACAACTTTCTTTGCACCTGCATCGATGTGAGCCTGTGACTTGTCCTTTGAGCAGTAGAAACCTGTACATTCAAGAACTACGTCAACACCGAGTTCACCCCAGGGGAGTTCAGCAGCGTTAGCTTTTGCATAGATTTTGAGAGTCTTGCCGTCAACTGTGATTGTGCCTGCTTCGTCGTCAGCTTCAACTGTGTGAAGACCTTCGCCGATTCTGCCGCAGTAACCACCCTGTGCTGTATCATACTTGAGAAGCTGAGCAAGCATTGAGGGCTTTGTAAGATCGTTGATAGCAACAACATCGTAACCTTCTGCACCGAACATCTGACGGAATGCAAGACGGCCGATTCTGCCGAAACCGTTAATAGCAACTTTAACTGACATTTAATTTTCCTCCATTTATAATGGCTTAAGCCATTGTTTTTTTGCGTTATTATTTTAACTCATATTGGATAAATATTCAAGTCTTTTGTTAAAAAATTAACTTAATTTACAAAGATTTGTTTAACTCACACAAAAAGAGTATATTTCCAATTACTTGTTTATAACATTTTGCGGTTTGCCGTCAATAAATGCTCTGACATTATCATAAAGAATAGATACAAGCCGTTTTCTTGTTTCAAAAGATGCCCATGCAATATGCGGTGTGATGAAGCAGTTTTTTGCAGAAAGAAGAGGATTATCTTTCTGCGGTGGTTCCGTTGAAAGTACATCAAGACCTGCACCGCCGAGCTTGCCTGTATTCAGAGCATCTGCAAGTGCTGTTTCATTCACAACAGTACCTCTTGAAGTGTTGATAAAATAAGCTCCTTCTTTCATTTTTGATATGAATTCGCTGTTTACGATACCTTCTGTTTCGGGTGTAAGAGGACAATGCATAGAGACAACATCGGAAATATTCAGCATTTCATCAAGCGGGAGAATTTTTATATATTCAGGCTCATCACCGTGGATTCTCGGCACATATGCTACAACATTTATGCCGAAAGCCTTTGCTCTTTCAGCAACAGCTCTGCCGATTTTTCCCAGACCGAAAATTCCGAGAGTTTTTCCCGTAAGCTCAGTCAGAGGAGTTTTCCAGTAACAAAAATCCGCACATTCCGACCATTCACCGCTTTTAACGGATTGAGAGTGAAGTCCCACATTCATTGAAAGCTCAAGAATAAAAGACATAACAAGCTGTGCCACGGCATCAGTTGAATAAGACGGAATATTTGATACGGGTATTGCTTTTTCCTTCAGATAAATATAATCAACTATGTTATATCCCGTTGACATAAGTGCAATAAATTTAAGGTTCGGCAGACAGTCGATGATTTCCTTTGTTATCGGTGTTTTGTTGGTTATGAGAATATCTGCATCCTTTGCTCTTTCAATGATTTTATCAGAGGGTGTTCTGTCATAAACTGTAAGATTACCGAGATTATTGAAATTATTCCATGAAAGGTCGCCGGGGTTAGTGGTGTACGCATCAAGCATAACTATATTCATAAAAAACCACCTTCAATTAATATTTTAAAATATTATATCACAAACTCTTGAAGTTTTCCATTTTTTTTGTTAAAATATTTTTAATTGATTCATACTCTTATATCGGTGATATATATGAGTAAGAAGAAACTTATACAGAAATTGCTTCTGAAAGCATCAGTGCTGTGTTTTATACTTTCTGTTATGCTTGCTGTGTGGTATTTTGTTTCAGGAATAAATATTCTTGAAGAAAAATACTGGCAATATATCGATTGGTTGACAAATATTGAACATAAAGTTGCAGCAATACAAAATAAATGGCTGATTGTACTTGTTATTGAACTGCTGTATTTTATTCTGACGGCTTTTCCTGTTTTTCCTGTTTCAATTCTTTGTGTTGCATCTGCAATGGTTTTTGATTTTTCTCAATCACTTTTTATAAATATCTGCGGACTTGTAATTCTCTTTTCTGTCAGATATTCTACAGGAAAACGTGAAGGTGGAGGCAGTGCTCAGTGGCTTGTAAGACGGAGCAAAACAATAAGAACGCTTGTTGAGGACGACGGACAGGGTAATCCGTGGGTGCTTGCAGTTATCAGACTGCTTCCGTTAATGCCGATAAATCCTGTAAGTCATCTTTACGGTGCAATGGATTTTCCGTTTTACAGATTTATACTCATTTCCGTTGCCGGTTTTTTACCGAAACTGATATCATATATTATAATCGGTAATAACTTTGCAAATATCTTTTCACCGCAATTTACATTACCGCTTATAATTCTTACATTTATTTCAGGAATTTTCTTCCTGCTCCTGAGAGGAGTATGGAATGTCATAAATAAAGTTAAGGAGAGATAAACTCATGTCCAAAGAAAACGCAATCAGAAAAATTGAGTCGGCTCAGTATGATGACCTGATGAAGAAAATCTATTTTACCGATGAGGCTGTTGCATCACAGAAAGAAAGATATAAGAAAATTGTTGACCTTTTCTGCGAATATTATAATGAAGACAGAGAAATCAGATTTTTCTCTGCTCCCGGCAGAACTGAAGTATGCGGTAATCATACCGACCACAACAGAGGTAAGGTTATGGCTGCCGCTATCAATCTTGATGCAGTTGCTGCTGCCGCAAAGAATGACGAAATGATCGTCCGTGTCAAATCTGCAGAGTATGAAAAGATTGATGTTATCGACATCACAGACCTTACACCCCATGAAGAAGAATTCGGTCATTCGGCAGGTCTTATCAGAGGTGTGTGTGCAGGTTTCAAGAACAGAGGCTACAATGTCGGCGGTTTTGATGCCGCAACAATGACTCAGGTTCTTTCAGGCTCAGGACTTTCATCATCAGCCGCATTTGAGGTGCTTGTTGGCACAATCATCAACTATATGTATAATGACGGAAAAGTTTCTGCTGTTGAAGTGGCTCAGATTGCTCAGTATGCGGAAAATGTTTTCTTTGACAAACCCTGCGGACTTATGGATCAGATGGCTTGCTCAGTCGGTTCATTCGTAAAAATTGACTTCAAGGATAATTCAAATCCTGTTATCGAGCCTGTTGAGTTTGACTTTGCTTCATGCGGTCATGCACTTGTTATCACAGATACAAGAGCAAATCACGCTGACCTTACTGATGAATACGGCTTTATCAGACAGGAAATGGAAAAGGGAGCTCAGGTTTTCGGTGGTTCAGCACTCAGAGATGTTGATGAAGCTGAATTTACTGCAAATCTTTCTCTTGTAAGAGAAAAAGCAGGGGACAGAAGTGTTCTCAGAGGTCTTCATTTCTACGGTGAAAACAACAGAGTTGAAAAAGCTGTTGCAGCACTTGAAAAGGGTGACTTTGAAGAATTCAAGAACATCATCACCGAAAGCGGTTTCTCATCCTATATGTATAATCAGAATGTTTTCTCAGCAAAACAGCCTCTTTCACAGCCTGTTTCCGTTGCTCTTGCCGCAAGTGATTACATACTCAGAGGTAAGGGTGCATGGCGTGTTCACGGAGGAGGATTTGCAGGTACAATACAGGCATTTGTTCCCACAGAACTTCTTGATACATACAAGACAACTCTTGAAAGTATCTTCGGTGAGGGCGCTTGCTATGTGCTTAACATCAGACCTGTCGGTGGTACTGAAATTAAATAATGTAAACTAAATAATTTATCATGAGTGTATCTTTTTCCGATACACTCTCTTTATCTATCGGTGATATTTATGGAAAACAGACATTACAGGGCACTTGAGCTTGACAAAGTCCTTTCAATGCTGTCAGCATATGCTTCTGCGACAGACAGTAAGGAAATGGCACTGAATCTCAAGCCCGAAACAAACATCACAATTGCAAAAGGTGAACTGAAAAAGACAGAAGATGCTTATATTCTTCTGGCTAAATTCGGCGGTCCCTCTTTCGGTTCAATAAAGAATGTCAATAACTCCGTCGCAAGAGCAAATGCAGGCGGTGTTCTGACTATGCGTGAACTTCTTGACATTGCCGAAAATCTTCGTGTCTTCCGTTCTCTTCATGAATGGAGAAGCCGTCAATCGGACGAAACATCATATTCAATTGATGTGTATTTCGGCTCTCTCAGACCTAACCAGTATCTGGAATCAAAAATCACTTCATCAATCACATCCGAAGAAGAAATGTCCGACAATGCTTCACCGACTCTTGCGGATATCAGACGAAAAATGAAGCAACAGGCATCAAGAATCAGGGAAAAGCTTGACGGGATCATCCGTTCACAGACTTATCAGAAGTGTCTGCAGGATGCGATTGTCACACAGCGTAACGGCAGATTTGTCGTGCCGGTCAAAGCTGAATTCAGAGGACAGGTTGCAGGTCTTGTTCATGATACTTCATCAAGCGGTGCAACGGTTTTTGTTGAGCCTATGGCAGTTGTTGAAGCAAATAACGAAATCCGTGTTCTGCAAGGTAAGGAGCAGGATGAAATCGAGCGTATTCTGACAGAACTTTCTGCAGAAACGGGAAATTATGCCGATGAAATCAGATACAGCTATGAAGCTGCACTTGAAATCAATCTGATTTTTGCAAAGGCACAGCTTGCTTATAAAATGAAAGCGTCAATGCCTGAACTCAATGATAACGGTGTAACGGTGCTCAAAAAAGCAAGACATCCCTTGCTTGACACAAAAAAAGTCGTCCCCGTTGACATAATGCTCGGTGAAAGCTTTGACACACTTGTCATTACAGGCCCCAATACAGGCGGTAAGACTGTCTCAATCAAGACACTCGGACTTCTGACACTTATGGCAATGTGCGGTCTTATGATTCCCACGGCAGACGGCAGTAAAGTTTGCGTTTACAAGAAAGTCTTTGCAGACATAGGTGATGAGCAAAGTATTGAACAGTCTTTGTCAACTTTTTCATCTCATATGGTCAATATTGTTAATATAATGAAAGAAGCTGACGACGAAAGCCTTGTTCTTATCGATGAACTCGGTGCCGGTACGGATCCCGTTGAGGGTGCGGCACTTGCAATGGCTATTCTTGAAAGACTCAAGTTTCAGGGTGCAAAGATAGCTGCAACAACGCATTATGCAGAGCTTAAAGCATATGCACTTGATACTCCGGGTGTTGAAAACGGAAGCTGTGAGTTCGATGTTTCAACTCTCAAACCCACATACAGACTTCTCATTGGTGTTCCCGGCAGGTCAAATGCCTTTGCGATTTCTGAGAAGCTCGGCATTGAGTCATCAGTCATTGACAGGGCTAAAGAACTTGTTTCTTCCGAAAATGTCCGTTTTGAGGATGTTGTTGACACACTCGAGGAACGTCGGCTTGAAATGGAAAAAGAACGACAGGCTGCCGAACAATTAAGACTTGAGAATGAAGAGCTCAAACGAAAAACAGAAGAACGACTTGCCGAAATTGAGAAGCTCCGTGAAAAAGAAATTCAGAGAGCAAGAAGCGAAGCAATGCGTCTTGTTGAGAATTCGAGAAGAGAAGCAAATGCTTTGATGATTGAGATTGAAAAGCTTAAAAAAGACCTCAAAAATCAGAACAGTGCAGACAAGCTTAATGAAATGCGGTCTAAAGTGCGTAAAGGATTATCCGGAGTTGATGCAGCGGCAGATCCTGTCATGGACGGTGCCGATGACGGATATGAATTGTCAAGACCTTTACAGGTTGGTGATACCGTTAAACTTGCAGGTATGGGCAGTGAAGGTGAAGTGCTTGTCATTCCTGATAATAAAGGTTATGTTGAAATTCAGACCGGCAGCATGAAAATGCGTGTAAAGGTTTCTGACTTGCGTCTTGTTGAAAAGAAAAAAGAGAAGAAAAAAGAAACTGTTGTCCGTCGCGAAACAGAAAGCAGACTTAATGCTGCTTCCGATACCCGTTGTGATTTGCGTGGTATGACTGTTGAAGAGGGAATAATGACTCTCGACCTGTTTATTGATAGTATGGTTATGGCAGGACTTTCAGAGTTTACAATTATCCATGGTAAGGGAACAGGTGCTTTACGTGCTGCAGTTCAGCAGCATCTGAAAAAGCATCCGCAGGTCAAAAACTACCGTCTGGGTACATTCGGTGAGGGTGAAAACGGTGTAACCATAGCTACACTCAAATAATTTCAAAAAAATTCAAATTTGCTATTGACATTTATCGTCTATTCTTGTATAATACACGACTGTAAAGCAAAAAATCTTTACAGCGAAGAGGTGAATTCTGATGGCAAAAAATCTCGATATGATAATGCTTCTTGATTTTTATGGTGAAATGCTCACTCAGAAACAGCGTGATTTTGTAAGCTATTATTATAATGATGATCTTTCACTTGCTGAGATAGCTGAAAATGCAGGTATTACAAGACAGGGAGTACGAGATGCCATCAAGAGAGCCGAAAGTCAGCTTGTTGAGATGGAAGAAAGAGTAGGCTTTGTTGCAAGATTTGAGCAGGTCAAAGCCGGACTTTCAGAAATCAGTGAAAAAGCAGGCAGAATCAATGAAGAAAATCTTAAATGCGGTCTTTCGAGGGAAATCAACGACCTTACAGTTGAAATTCAGTCACTTTGTGCTGACCTCGCAGACCCCGAGATATGAATAATTAAGGGGTATCAAAATGGCATTTGAAGGTCTTTCAGACAGACTTGAATCAGCGTTTAAAAAGCTGAGAAGTAAGGGTAGCCTTTCAGAGAGTGATGTAAAAGAGGCGATGCGAGAAGTCCGTCTTGCTTTGCTTGAAGCTGACGTAAGCTATAAAGTTGCAAAGGATTTCACAACATCCGTTACTAACAAAGCTATCGGTGCAAAGGTTATGGAGAGTCTTACTCCAGCCCAGATGGTTATTAAAATAGTTAATGAAGAGCTTACAGCCCTTATGGGTGGTACTCAGGCAAAGCTTGCAAATGCGGCACATCCGCCAACAGTTGTTATGATGTGCGGTCTGCAGGGTTCAGGTAAAACAACCCACAGTGCTAAAATCACTAAAATGCTTAAAAAGCAGGGGCACCGTCCGTTACTTGTTGCTTGTGACGTTTACAGACCTGCTGCTATAAAACAGCTTCAGGTTGTCGGTGAACAGGCAGATGTTCCCGTTTTTGAAATGGGTAACACAAACCCCGTTACAATAGCAAAAGAAGCTCTTAAACTTGCTAAAGACAAAGGCTATGACTATGTTTTCCTTGATACTGCAGGTCGTCTTCACATTGACGAACAGCTTATGCAGGAACTTAAGAATATCAAGTCTGAAGTCAAGCCTCATGAAATTCTCCTTGTTGTTGATTCTATGACAGGTCAGGACGCAGTAAATGTTGCTTCTACTTTCAATGATGCACTCGGAATTGACGGTCTTGTTCTCACAAAGCTTGACGGTGATACACGAGGCGGTGCAGCGCTTTCAGCAAGAGCTATTACAGGCAAACCCATCAAGTTTGTCGGTGTCGGCGAAAAGCTTGATGATCTTGATGTTTTTCATCCCGAAAGAATGGCATCAAGAATCCTCGGCATGGGTGATGTTCTTTCTCTTATCGAAAAAGCTGAACAGACTCTTGACGAGAAAAAAGCTCTTGAACTTGAAGAAAAGCTTCGCAGAAACAAATTTGACCTTAATGACTTGCTTGACCAGCTTCAGGAAGTTAAAAAAATGGGTTCAATGAAAGATCTGCTTTCGATGATACCCGGTGTCGGTAAAAAATTAAAGGATGCTGATGTTGATGACCGTCAGCTTGACAAAACTGCGGCAATCATTTATTCCATGACACCGAAAGAAAGAGCAAATCCCGACATAATCAATCCTTCCCGAAAACGCAGAATTGCTGCAGGTTGCGGAATGCAGGTTGAAGATGTAAACAGACTTCTTTCTCAGTACCGTCAGATGCAGAAAATGTTCAAGCAGATGTCAGGTAAAGGCAGTAAAAAGAAAATGAGAAGGATGCAGGGCATGATGGGCGGCGGTGGTTTCCCCGGCATGCCGATGTAATAGTAAAAACACACAGAAGTGTTTGAAATATTAAATTTGTATATTTTATTTGGAGGTAAATACAATGGCAGTTAAAATTCGTCTTCGTCGTATGGGGGCAAAGAAGGCTCCCTTCTATCGTGTAGTTGTAGCAGACTCAAGATATCCCCGTGACGGCAGATTCATCGAAGAGATCGGTTATTACAACCCCACAACTGAGCCTGCAACAGTAAAAATTGATGCTGAAGCAGCAAAGAAGTGGATCGGTAACGGCGCACAGCCCACTGATACTGTAAGATCAATTCTCAAAAACCAGGGCATTATCGAGAAGTAAGAGCTCTGCTTTGTAAGGAATTTTTTAGGGAGGAAAAATAAAATGGAAGAATTACTTGTTGCTATTGCACAGGGTCTTGTTGATGCACCTGCAGAAGTAAGTGTTGTTACTGATCCTGTAAACGAAGAAGGAATCACAGTGTTCCACCTTCATGTTGCAGCTGACGACATGGGTCGTGTTATCGGCAAACAGGGAAGAATCGCTAAGGCTATCAGAACTGTTATGCGTGCAACTGCAAACCGTAAGGACATGAAGATTCAGGTTGAAATCGACTGATTCCAAAGTAAAAAAATTAACGGATACTCTCCGGAGTATCCGTTTTTTTTGTTCAATTATAATAATGTATTTATAAATATTTCTGATATTCCTCAACTGCCTTTTTATCGCATCTTTCGTTTTTGGGATGTCCTGCGTGACCTTTTATCCAGTTGAATTCGACATTGTGTGTACTGAGAAGAGTCAGTAGTTCTTCCCATAAATCCACATTCAGTGCAGGTTTGCCGTCGCTTTTTTTCCAGCCCTTTTTCTTCCAACCGTAAACCCAGCCTTGAAGCACTGCATCGCAGACATATTTTGAATCGGAAACAACGGTGACATCACATGGTCTTTTTAGTGCCTTAAGACCTTCAATAACGGCTGTCAGCTCCATTCTGTTATTTGTAGTGTCAGAGCTTCCGCCCGAAATTTCTTTTTCATATTTTCCTGCTTTTAAAATTGCACACCAACCGCCCGGACCGGGATTTCCTGAGCATGCACCGTCTGTATATATCGTTACTTTGTCTTGCATATTTCATCCTCATTTCCTTGGTTATTATACCAAAAATTTTTTCATAAGTAAATAGCAAATGATTATTTTGAAGCTTACTGTGAATAATAAAGATACATAAAAAATATTTGTAGGAGAATGAGAAATGAAAGCTGTTGTTATGGCAGGAGGAGAAGGCTCAAGACTTCGTCCGCTGACCTGCACAAGACCTAAGCCGATGATAAAAATTATGGGTAAACCCGTAATCGGATATATTATTGATTTACTTGTTAAAAACGGATTTGATGAAATCGCCGTGACTTCACGATACCGTTCCGAAGATATTGAAAATTATATAGAAGATCTTAATATTAATGAAGCAAAGCTTTATTGTATTGAAGAAGATAAAGTGCTTGGCACTGCAGGATGTGTCAAAAATGCTGCCAAAAACTGGGATGAACCTTTTATTGTAATCAGCGGTGACTGCATATGCGATATTGAATTGTCAAAAGTTATGCTTTATCACAAAAGTATAATGGCTGATGCAACAATTGTATGTTCTGTTGTTGATGATCCCGGAGAATACGGGACGGTGAATCTTACAAGAAACGGTGCAGTTGACAGCTTTTGTGAAAAACCTGACTGGAGCCATGCTGCGTCAAATCTTGCAAATACGGGTATATATATTATAAATCCTGCAATTCTGTCTTTGATTCCGGATAATTCAGAATATGACTTTGCAAATGACTTTTTTCCCTCACTTATGAATGAAGGTAAACGTCTTTTCGGATATCAGACAGAGAATTATTGGTGTGATATTGGAGACTTCAAGAGCCTTAGAATGTGCGTGCGTGATATTATGGCACACAAAGTAAATATTGAATTACCTGACGGAAGAAACGGAATTTTTGCACCATACGGTTGTCCTAAAGGAAATTTTGAAATCGTCCCTCCTGTATATTTCGGCAAAAATGTAAAAATCGGAAACGGCAGTACAATCGGACCATTTTCTGTTATTGAAGATAATACTGTTGTGGGAGAAAATACCAGAATTAAAAGGTCTGTTATTATGGATAACAGTAATATCGGCGGTAACTGCGATGTGATAGGTGCAGTAATCGGCAAAAAGTGTCTGCTTAAGAGAAATACTGTTTGTCTTGAAGGTTCATGTGTCGGTGACGGTTGTACAATTGAAAGCGGTTCAACTGTATCAAATCATGTCCTTGTGTGGCCGGAAAAGCATATACCGTACCGTTCGGTGCTCACCGATAACCTCCGTGACGGCAAGAGTGAATACGATTTGCTGTCTTCTGACGGAATTTGCGGATCAACATTTTCTGAAATGTCTCCCGAAAGATGTTGCAGAATCGGCGAAGCATTGGGAAGTTCGTCCTGCGGAGGAAAAGTCGGAATCGGATATGACAGTTCCCGTGAATCAAAAGCACTTGCAATGGCAGTTTTGTCAGGTCTTATTTCCACAGGCAGCAGGATATTTGATTTTGGTGAAAGTTTTGAAAGTCAGATGGGATTTTTTGTTTCATTCTGCTCGCTTGACAGCGGTATTTTTATTCATGCTGATGAACAAAAAACTGATATCAGACTGTTCGGTGAATACGGATTACCTCTTGCACGCAAACATGAAAGAGAAATTGAAAACAGATATAAACGAAGTGATTTCAGAAGAGCATGTGGTGATAAATGCAATGAAATCAATGATATGAGTGCTGTTTCGCAGATATATCAGGGACAACTGCTGGCTTTTGCAGGTGAGAGTATTTCTGGTTCATGCGCAACGGTAAAAAGTACAAATCCGATGATAAAAAATGCCGCTGATAAATGTTTTTATTGGCTCGGTTGCTATAAGAGAGAACTGCCTGAATTCAATATCGCCTATTCGGGAAAAAATGTTACAGCAAAAGATGAAAACGGAAAATTGGTAATGCATGAAAAGTTGGTAGCAATATGTGCTTCCGATGCACTTTCAAACGGGCATGATATCTGCATATCTTTTGATGCTCCTGCATTTATTGATAATATTGCCGAGAAAAACGGTAAAAATGTTTACAGAGTAGGAAACTCTTCTATGACAACGTTTGATGAAAATGTCACATTGAGTGCTAGAAGAAATCTGTGGGCTTATGACGGATTGTCCCTTGTTTTTAATGTGATAAAACTGATGAAAAAGCAAAACAAAAAATTGTGTGATCTTGTCAGTGAATTGCCTGAGTTCAATATTGCATCAAAAACAGTAATTTGCAATGTGTCACCATCAAGGCTTGCCGGAATACTCGGAATGACCGTGGATAATGAAACACAAGGTCTCAGAAAAGCGCTCGGAAACGGTTATGTAACCGTTACAAGAACGGGTGCCGGCAGACACATAAGAATCGTTGCTGAAGCAGAATCAATGGAGGCTGCACAGGAAATCTGTATTGCTACTGAAAATAAAATAACACCCGATACTATTGACAATAAGAAACAATAAGTGTAAAATAACAATATCATGGGTTATTATGATTATAATAAATTTTAATATTTTTAAGCCTCAGCAGGAGGCTTTACATACACAAAAAAAATGACAAAAGGAGTCTTAAATTGAGTAATCAAAAACAAAATAAAGATACAGCAAGAAAGGATACAGAAAAGGTCAAACGTTACGGAAAGTTTTATAAAAATGTGAAGACTTCCGGAAAACAACAGGCGTCCAGAACAAAAAAACAAGCAGGTTTACAGTATCGTAAAAAACAGCAAAAACCTGCAGATGATAAGTTTGCATGTCCAGTAAA
The DNA here is from genome assembly GCA_017531385.1 of Clostridia bacterium. Classification (GTDB taxonomy): domain Bacteria; phylum Bacillota; class Clostridia; order Oscillospirales; family Acutalibacteraceae; genus UBA1081. The sequence continues at coordinate 38,846 of JAFXLD010000099.1, read as the reverse complement.
AATAGCATTTCTCGGCGGACTTAATGAGGTTGGCAAAAATCTTACTGTTATTGAATATAATAACGAAATAATTGTTATTGACTGTGGCCTTGCTTTTCCCGACGCATCAATGCCGGGTATTGACCTCGTTATTCCTGATTTTACGTATCTTGAAAAAAATGCTGATAAAGTAAAAGCAATATTTGTTACACATGGTCATGAAGATCATATCGGAGGCTTGTCTTATCTTTTAAGAGTTGTCAGTGCACCTGTTTATTCAACAAAACTTACACTTGGTCTGATTGAATATAAGCTCAGAGAAGCAAAGATTTTTTCCAAAGTTAAGCTTAATCCCATAAAGCCCGATGATGTAATAAAAATCGGTGAATTTTCTGTTGAAGCCATTCATGTTAACCATTCCATACCGGATTCACTTGCATTTGCAATCAGATGTAAGGATGGTGTGATTCTTCATACAGGTGATTTCAAAATTGACAGCACTCCTATAGATGGCGAAATGATGAATCTTGCCCGTCTTGGTCAGCTCGGAAACGAAGGGGTTCTTTGTCTTCTTTCTGATTCAACAAATGCAGAAAGAGGCGGATATACAGAAAGTGAAAAAAAGGTAGGAGAGTCCTTTGAAAACCTTTTCAGAAGAGCAGGTTCAAGAAGACTTATTGTTGCTACCTTTGCATCAAATATCCATCGTGTTCAGCAGATCATAAATGTTGCAGCATCGCTTGGCAGAAAAGTTGCACTTTCAGGCAGAAGTCTTGAAAATGTTGTTGCTATCAGTCAGGAACTGGGCTATCTTGATGTTCCAGAGGGAATAATAATCGGCATTGATGCCGTAAAACAGTATGCCGACGAAGAACTTGTCATAATAACAACAGGCAGTCAGGGCGAACCTATGTCTGCGCTGACAAGAATGGCGATGTCTGACCACAGAAAAGTGTCCGTCGGTCCTAATGACTATGTTATTATTTCTGCAACACCTATTCCCGGCAATGAAAAAACGGTCGGCAATGTTGTTAATGAATTAATGAAGCTTGGTGCAAACGTAGTTTATGAGCGGATGTATGAGGTTCATGTTTCAGGTCATGCCTGTCAGGAAGAACAAAAGTTGATATTGGGTCTTGTTAAACCCAAGTTTTTCATACCTGTTCATGGCGAACAGAAGCATTTAAGAAAACACGCAATGCTTGGTGAAGCAATGGGTGTAGCAACTGATAATATAATTATGGCATCAAACGGCACTGAAATATCGTTTATATCTGACCATCAGTATACTGTTGGTGATGTTCCTGCGGGAAATGTTTTTGTTGACGGTTACGGTGTCGGTGATGTGGGAAGTCTTGTTCTTCGTGAAAGAAAACTTCTTTCCGAAGACGGAGTTATTGTTGTGTCCGCTGTTATTGATTCGGCAACAGGATATAATCTCTGTTCGCCTGAGATTCATTCAAGAGGCTTTGTTTTTGTGAAAGAATCTTCGGAGCTTTTCAGAGAGGCTGAAGACATCGTTATCCGAATCCTCGATAAATATGCTGATTCAAGAAAACGCGATATAAATTCACTTAAAGGCAGAATCAAGGATGAAGTGCTTAAGTTTATGTATGAAAAAACAAAGCGCAGTCCTGTTGTTATTCCTGTTATTCAGGAGATATAGTTTTCCATTTCTATTGAAAGGATAAAAAGATATGAGATTGAGGGATTTTCTGAAGCTTCACCCTATGTTTCCTGTTGTTATATTATTTTCACTGTCAGTTTCGGTGACTTCATTTTATCTTAATCAATATATAATAGCATATGCGGAGCTCGTACTCGGCTTGTTGCTTGCTGTTCTTGTATATTTTGCGGAAAAAAGGAATTTCAATGATCTGAAAAAGACTGTTGAAATTCTGAATTCCCATATTGTATCAAATGATGAGGACAGAGTGTCGAGCATTCCGTTGCCGTTTGTTGTTTGTGATAAAGACGGTGGAATAGTATGGTATAATAATCTGTTTGAGTTGGAGCTTCTTGGTGAAAAAGGGCTTACAAACAAGCAGATAAAAAACTTCATTCCGCAGGAAAAGATTGAGAGCAGTTTAAATAAAGGTTCATTTAATGCAACTTATAACGGCAAAAGATATACGGTGTATTTATCAGAGCTTGTTGATACATCAAGTGAAAAGTATGTTTTTTATTTTATAGATGATACATACTATAAAAACATTGTTGAAAAATACGATGAGACCAGACCTGTTATAATGATAGTTTCTGTTGACGGAATGGATGATGTTTCTTCCAAAATTTCACAGAATGCATTTTCTTCACTTCTCAGTGATGCTGAAGGTATGATTATTTCTTGGTTTACTCACTACATGTGTATTCTCAGAAAAACAGGTGACGGAAGATTTTTTGTTGTTGTTGAGCATTCTGTTTTTGAACAGATGAAAAAAGCAGGCTTTGACATTCTTGATACTATAAGAGATTACCGGTTGGAAGGTATTTCCACGGGACTGACATTGTCGGTAGGAATCGCAACGGGCAATGAGCTGTCTGCCTGTGAATCTGCAGCAAGAAAATCTCTGGATATGGCAAGAGGCAGAGGCGGAGATCAGGTTGTTATTAATGATAATGACAATTATGAATTTTTCGGCGGTATTGCAACAGGTGTTGAAAGTCGTAATCAGGTTCAGTCCAGAATCGTTGCGGGGTCAATAGAAGAGCTTATAAAACATTCTTCAAATGTTCTGATTATGGGACACAAAAATGTTGACCTTGATGCATTAGGTTCTTCTATCGGTATTTCTGAAGCTGTTCAACAACTGGGCATTGATGTGAAAATCGTTATCGATGAAAAGAATACAATGGCAAAGCCGCTTCTTGATTATTATAAAGATACCGGCAATGCTTCTGTGTTTGTTTCTGTAAATAAAGCTCTTTCCGAACTTGAAGATGAAACACTCGTTATTATTACTGATGTTATGCGTTCAGGCTTTACTGATTGTCCGGAGCTTGCTGAAAAGGCAGTAAAGAAAGTAGTTATTGATCATCACAGAATGTCTGTTGACTATATTTCTGATGCACTTATTCTGTATCATGAACCAAATTCATCTTCCGCCAGTGAAATGGTTACAGAGCTTATCAGATACATGCCGTCAAAGCCCATGTTATCAAAAGAAGCTTCTGAAGCACTTCTTTCCGGTATTTATCTTGACACAAAGAATTTTACACTCAAAACAGGTGTAAGAACGTTTGAAGCTGCTGCATATCTCCGTGATAATGGTGCAGATACAATTACTGTCAGAAAGCTTTTTGCTGCGACGGTTGAAGAAAATGCAATTATCAGTCAGATTGTCAATAATGCCCAGATAAAAGGGAATTTTGCATTTGCAAAAACGGAAAATAAAGACCCGTCAATTCGTCTTGCTGCTGCAAAGGCAGCCGATGATCTTCTGAATATTGAAGATGTCGATGCTTCATTCGTTGTTTTTGCAACAGGTGATAATGCTGTTTCAATCTCTGCAAGATCATACGGAAGAGTAAATGTTCAGATTATTATGGAAAAGTTAGGAGGAGGCGGTCATCATACAATGGCTGCCGCACAGCTTAAAGATACATCGGTTGATAACGCAAATGAAATGTTACAGGAAATTGTTGAAGAATTTGCAAAAAAGAATCAACTCAGAAACAATAAAAAGGAGGATTAACCCATGGAGGTTATTTTAAATCAGGATGTAAAATCACTTGGTAAGAAAGGTGAAAAAGTAACAGTTGCAGAAGGATATGCAAGAAACTTTCTTTTTCCCAGAAAGCTTGCTGTTGAAGTTTCTGCGCAGACAATAACAGAACTTAAAAACAGAGAAGCTTCAAATCAGCATAAAATCGATACAGATATTGCAAATGCAAATGCAGCTGCTGCAAAATTAAATGGCAAAGAACTTAAGATTGTTGCAAAGGCGGGCTCAAACGGTAAATTGTTCGGCTCTGTTACATCAAAAGAAGTTGCAACGGAAATCAAAAAGCAATTTGGCCTGGATATTGATAAAAGAAAAATCGTAATGAAAGATATAAAGAGTTTCGGCACATACGAAGCAGAAATCAAGCTTTATCAAGGTATTTCAGCAAAACTTTCAATAGTTGCAGGTGAATAATAAATGGCAAACGAATCACAAATCATGACGACAGATAACGGTGCGCTACCTTTCAGTCTTGAGGCTGAACAGGCAGTGCTTGGTTCAATTTTGCTTGATCCGTCATGTATTTCTGCTGTTACTATGATTCTCAAGCCCGATTATTTTTATCTGCCTCAGCATAAGGCTATATTTTCTACAATTATCGGTCTTGATGCATCTCATGGCGGAAAAATTGATGCTCTGCTTGTACTTGATGCACTTCGCAAAGAGAAAATTTACGATAATGAATCAGGAAAAACATACCTTCTTCAGCTTTCAAAAATCGTACCTTCTACGGCAAATGTGGACTCTTACGCAAAAATTGTGCGTGAAAAATATTACATACGATCACTTATTCTCGTTGCAGGTGAGATATCAGAAGCAGCATCACAGTCGGGTCAGACAGCAGATGAGCTTCTTGATATGGCAGAGCAGAGAATATATGATATCAGACAGGGAAAAACAGTTGTAGGTCCTTCAAGGATCAGCGATGTTATTTCAACCGTATATCAGAATCTTTACAATCTTTCACAGCTTGAAAAAGATCAGTACGCAGGTTTTAATACAGGTTTTTCAGAGCTTGATAAACGCATTACAGGTCTTAACCGTTCTGACCTTGTTATTATCGGTGCACGACCTGCAATGGGTAAAACAAGTTTTGCATTGAATATTGCTCGAAATGTTGCGGTGTACGGCAAGAAAAAAGTTCTTTTCTTCTCATTGGAAATGTCAAAAGAACAGCTCGCACAGCGTGTTTTGTCAACTGAAGCAAGAGTTCAGAGTACAAAATTCAGAACAGGTAATCTTTCAGCAGATGAATGGCAGCATATAGCTGAGGCCAGCGTTTTTCTTTCTGATGTTGACCTTTATTTTGATGATACAGCAAATATAACTGTTCCTGAAATGAAAGCCCGTGTAAGACAGCTTAAAGATGTTGACTGCGTTGTAATCGACTATCTTCAGCTTATGAAATCAAGCAAAAAGACAGACAACCGTGTTCAGGAAGTTTCCGATATTACCAGGGACCTTAAAATGATGGCAAAAGATCTTAATATTCCTGTTGTTACCTGTGCACAGTTGGCACGACGTACAGAAACAGAAAAAGGCAGATCGAAAAAGCCGCAGATGTCAGACCTTCGTGAATCAGGTTCTATTGAACAGGACGCAGATATAATCCTCATGCTTTACAGAGAAGATTATTATAAGGATTCTTCTGATGTTCCGCCTGATGATATCAGAGTTGATGAAGCAGAATTGATTATTGCAAAGAACAGACACGGTCCGACAGGAACAGTCCCTCTTGCATGGAATGCCGATTTTACATTATATACTACAAGAGAGTATAACAGAGATGAAGAAAATTGAGGATAAAATCTTGTCTGTAATTGATAAGCACCGTATGTTATCCTGCGGCGATACTGTTGTTGTCGCAGTTTCAGGCGGTGCTGATTCGATGTGTCTTCTTCATTTTTTCAATAAAATTTCAAGCCTGATGCAGTTGAATATTATCTGTGCACATGTCAATCATTCAATACGAGGTGCTGAAGCTGATTCTGATGAAGAATTTGTGCGTAGTTTTTGTAATAAACACAACATCAAATCTGTTTTTGCTCACTATGATGTTCCCAAACTTGCAAAAGAAAACTGTGAAAGTGAAGAGCAATGCGGCAGACGTCTCAGATATGACTTCTTTAATTCTATTGCTGAGAATTCAAAAATTGCGACGGCTCACAATCTGAATGATTCAGTAGAAACATTCCTGTTCAATTTTACAAGAGGAACAGGTTTAAAAGGCCTTACAGGTATACCGCCTGTCAGAGATAATATCATCAGACCTCTTTGTGAATGTACTCGTGAAGAAATTGAGCAGTATTTAGCTGAAGAGATGATTGCATATGTCACTGACAGTACAAATCTTTCCGATGAATATACGCGTAACAAAATACGACATAATGTTCTTCCTGTGCTTAATGAAATAAATCCCGGTTTTTTTTCTGTTTTTACAAATTGTATTTCCGTTTTGTCTGATTCAGAGAAATATCTTGAAGAAAAAACCGACGAAGCATTTTTTAAAACTAAAAAAAACATAAAGTTTTCAATTAATGATATAATTCAGCTTGATAAGGTTATCCGAGACAGGCTTATCATTAAAATTGCTGAGTATTTTGGTGCATCAGATATAAGTTTTCGTCATGTGAAGATTATCAGCGACTTTTTATCTGCAGGTGGTGCTCTGATGCTTTCTGAGGATGTCACCATCGTTTCTGACGGTAAATACCTGTATAAAGCAGATGAAAAACTTACTGAAGTGAATATAAATGAAAAATACGATAAGTCAAAAACTGTTTATGAATTTCCCGGATATACACTTACTGTCGAAACTGTTGACAAAAAAACAATAAAGAATTATAATAGCAGACAGTTGTGTCAGTCCGGCTATGCTGACAGCGATAAACTTCTAAATTCGGTTTTCCGGACAAGAAAAGCCGGTGACAGATTCAGATATGTAAATTCTGAACATTCAAAATCACTGAAAAGTCTGTTTAGAGAAAACAACATATCAATATCTGAAAGATGGGGAATCCCTATGCTTGCTGATGATGAACATATTTTATGGATTGATGGTGTTGGAGTTTCGGCATATGCTGCAGTTGACGAAAAAACTGAAAATATTGTTAAAATCAGCAAAATACAAATTCCCTGAAGGGGATATTAAATAAGAATGTTTTCCGGAATTTCCGGATATGCAAGGAGAGAAGATATTTTGGAAAAAAATAAGAGAAGCTTTTTTTCATATTTACCCTATATTCTTATTCCTGTTATTCTTGTGGCATCTATGATGATGTTTTCATCTCAGAACAGCGAAAAAGCAAAAAAAGAGTATTATGAAATAGTCCGGATGTTTGAGGAAAATGATGTTGAGGAATATATGCTTAACCTCAGCAGCGGTGTTCTTCAATATGATATAAAGAGCGATGGTGAAGACAAAACATTCAAATACAATGTGCCTAATGTATCTTTGTTTATTGATGATGTTCACGATATCGCAAAAGAAAACGGTGTTAAATATAATTACAATGCCGGCAGAACAAATTCATGGCTGACCAGCATGCTTCCAACCGTTCTGATGATGTTGGTGCTTGGTGCATTAATGTTATTCATGATAAGAAAAATGAATCAGTCCATCAGCAGTGAAAATAACAAAACACTCAGTTTCGGCAAAGCTCGTGTAAAAGTAAAAGACGATAAACACAAAACAACATTTGATGATGTTGCAGGTGCAGACGAAGAAAAAGAAGAACTTGCAGAGCTTGTTGAATTCCTTCGCAATCCGAAACGATTCAGCGATCTTGGTGCAAGAATTCCCAAAGGTGTACTTCTTGTCGGTCCTCCGGGTACAGGTAAAACATTGCTTGCTAAGGCTGTTGCCGGTGAAGCAGATGTGCCGTTCTTCTCAATTTCAGGTTCTGATTTTGTGGAAATGTACGTCGGTGTAGGTGCATCAAGAGTCCGTGACCTTTTTCAGCAGGCTAAGAAAGAATCACCGTCAATTATATTTATAGATGAAATCGACGCCGTCGGCAGACACAGAGGTGCCGGTATGGGCGGCGGTCACGATGAAAGAGAACAGACTCTTAACCAGATGCTTGTTGAGATGGATGGTTTCGGTATTAACGATGGCGTAATTGTTATTGCAGCAACAAACCGTCCTGACATTCTTGACCCTGCACTTCTTCGTCCCGGTCGTTTTGACAGACAGGTGACAGTTGGCTATCCTGATATCAAAGGCAGAGAAGAGATTCTTCAGGTTCATGCAAAGGGTAAGCCCCTTGCACCTGACGTAGAACTCAAAAAAATAGCTCAGCAGACTGTAGGTTTCACAGGTGCTGATCTTGAAAATCTTCTTAATGAGGCAGCTCTTCTTGCAGCAAGAAAAGGAATTCGTGCCATTACAATGACAGAAATTGAAGAAGCTTCTATTAAAGTAATTGTAGGAACAGAAAAGCGTTCTCACAAAGTTAATGAAAAAGACAAAAAACTTACCGCTTACCATGAAGCAGGTCACGCTGTTGCAACATATTATCTTGAGACTCAGGATCCTGTAAGACAGGTTTCCATCGTTCCGAGAGGTATGGCTGGCGGTTTTACAATGTCAGTTCCTACGGAAGATAAGCTTTACAAGTCCAGAAACAGTATGCTTGAGGATATTGTTGTTCTCCTTGGCGGTCGTGTTGCCGAAGCCATTACTTTCGGTGATATATCGACAGGAGCATCCAATGATATTGAAAGAGCATCTGATATTGCACGTAAAATGGTTACAAAATACGGTATGAGTGATGAACTCGGTCCGATTGCTTTCGGAACAGGTCATGATGAAGTCTTCCTTGGCAGAGATTATTCAAATGTCCGGAATTATTCTGAAACTGTTGCGGCGAAAATTGATTCTGTTGTGGGCGGAATCATTATGGATGCATACAACAGATGCACTGAACTTCTGAAAGATCATTCCGATAAGCTTGAAATTGTTGCAGAATATCTCATAAAGCATGAAAAAATCGGTGAAAAAGATTTTGCAGATCTTATGGAAGATAAACTTATGGTTGATAACGCAACAGAAAATGTTGTAACTGAAATTGAAGAAAATTCAGATTCTTCTGATGAATAATTATTGAGCCTGAAAGGTAGCATTCGTGCTGCCTTTTTTGGAATTAAAGGATTTTAGAAATGAATAAGAATCAGAGTGCAAAGAGCATATTTAAGTTTCTCTATTCACTTGTAATTGTAGCATTACATACAGGTGCGTTCTATTATGTTCTTTTTAATGTATATAATAAAATGTTGGCGGCCCCTCTTGATTCAGGTGGTTATCTTATGGTAGTTCTTTATTGTGCCGGAGTTGTAGGATTCTTTAAGATAATGGGAGCTCTGAAAGTCGGCTATAACAGACAGTTCAATATTATTTTGTCACATATCATAAGCTTGTGTGTACTGAATGTAGTGGCTTACCTTCAGCTCAGTCTTATACATAGATCATTTTTGCCTTTATATCCTGTTTTTTTTATGACTGTGATTCAGATTGTGATATCTGTTATATGGACTGTTATTGTTTTTAAGTTGAATAAATCTTTTGCATCAGCCATTGATATGCTTCTGATTTACGGTGATAAAAAAGCTGAGGAGCTTGTGTATAAAATTCTTGAAAGAGAAGATCAGTATAAAATCTGCGAAACGATTCAGTATCTGCCTGAAACTTACACAAGTGGATCAAATTTTGATGACGTAAAACAGAAAATTCTGAATTATAAGGCTGTTATAATTTACAGAATACCAAGTAATGTGCGCAATGATTTTCTTAAATTCTGTTATGAAAATGACATTGAGGTGTATTTGCCACCCAGAATTTCAGATGTAATTATCAGAGGTGCAAAAGAACTTGATCAGTTTGATTCACCTCTTGTTATCTGTAAAAATTGTTCACTGACTGACAGCCAGAAGTTTTTTAAGAGATTGTGCGATATTATTATTTCGGTTGTCGGTATAATTCTGTCTTCACCGATAATGATTGCAATAGCGTTTGCCATAAAAATATATGATGGCGGACCGGTATTGTTCAAACAAAAGCGAGTAACGCTTAATGAAAAAGTTTTTGAAATATACAAGTTCAGAAGTATGATAATCAACGCCGAAAAAGATGATAGGGTAATTCCTGCCACAGAAAATGACCCGAGAATAACTCCTGTCGGTAATGTTATCAGAAAATTACGTTTAGATGAATTACCTCAGCTGTTTAATATTCTGAAAGGTGATATGTCTTTTGTGGGACCGCGACCTGAAAGGGTTGAACACCATGAATCTTATACAAAGCTGATTCCTGAATTCCCATTCAGAACGAAAGTCAAAGCAGGTCTTACCGGTTATGCTCAGGTGATGGGAAAATATAACACTACTGCTTATGATAAGTTACTTCTTGATCTTATTTATATTCAGAAATTTTCATTTTTCCTTGATGTCAGACTTATTTTACTTACGGTTAAGATTATATTTATGAAAGAAAGTACTGAAGGCTTTAAAATTAATAATAATAAGGAGAAAAACAATGAAAAAAGCAATTAGTGTTTTTATTATTGCGGTTATGATCCTTGGATTATGTGCTTGCGGAAATGATAAAGAAAACTCGAATGAGTTTTATGATGATTCATTTTACAATGAGTTTCCGACAGGTGATGAGATTTTTACAGTCGAAATTGATAAAAATCCACAGGCAGTTCTGACCCTGACTGATGGTTCGGAAATTGTTATTGAACTTTGCTATGAAGCTGCACCGAATGCTGTTGCTAATTTTATTGCATTTGCAGATGAAAAAATTTATGATAAAATGGGATTTACAGATGTTCGCAATAACTGTATAGTAATGACAGGCGCGATGGAAGGTGAATTCTCAGCACCTTATTATGTGCAGGATGAAGTCACTGACAACAATCTTTCGCATGTAAGAGGCACAGTATCAATGATCAGAACGTCAAACTCTGACACTCTGACAGGTCAGTTTTTTATTCTGACAAAGGATCAGACACATTTTGATTCCCGATTCACAGCATTCGGAACAGTAATTGAAGGCATTGAAAATATAGACAAAATTGCAGCTTCCGAAAAAGATGATAACGGAAAGGTTGCAGAGCCGGTCGGTATTGAAAAGGTACGAGTAAAGACTTTTGGTGTGAAAATGCCGTTGCCGACAATTATTCTTAATTAAGAAAGGACATAATTATGAAAAAACATATAGCTTTGATTCTTGCTTGTTTCATGATATTCAGCACACTTGCTTTTTCAGGTTGTAGGGTTAATAAAACAGAGGAAGAAAATATAACAGTTAATCCCGTTGCTGTTATCAATGTTAAAAATTACGGCAAAATTACGGTTGAACTTTACTACGATAAAGCTCCCAATACTGTAAAAAACTTTATTTCTCTTGCAAACAAAGGCTTCTATGATGGTCTGACTTTTCACAGAATTATTTCAGGTTTTATGATTCAGGGTGGTTGTCCTGATGGAAACGGCACCGGTGATCCGGGTTATTCAATTGCAGGTGAATTTGATGTTAACGGCTTTGAAAATGATATTGCGCATACAAGAGGTGTAATATCTATGGCAAGAGGTGGATATAGTTATGATTCCGCCGGTAGTCAGTTTTTTATTGTACATCAGACTTCTCCTCATCTTGACGGGCAGTATGCTGCATTCGGTAAAGTTACAGACGGAATGAAAATTGTTGATGAGATTGCTTTTGTTGAAACAGATTACAATGACAAGCCTTTGAGCGATGTTGTTATAGAATCTGTAACTGTTGATACTCATGGAATTTCTTTTGACGAGCCTGAAACGATAAAATGATAAAAAAATTCATAAATTTTTAAAAAAATTTTTCAAATTCTCTTGATTTTGCATTTTTGTTATTGTATAATTAAATTACCAAAATAAAGAAAGGATGGAATTTTGAAATGAAGGTTATCGTTAAGTTGCTCCTTAAGTTCATGATTAAGGTTCTTCTTCCCCTTGGTATCTTCGCAGCTGTTGTTAACGGTCTTGAAGAACTTCTCAGCCAGATGGGCGAATAATTCTTATTCACTTTTATGTCAGTCCGCCACCTTTGGTGGCGGATTTGATATTTTAAGCATAAATAAAAAAATACAGAATAATTATATATCAGGTGATTCAAATGATAAGCTTGAAAAAAGTTGTTCCGTATTTTATAATGATAGTGATTGCTGTCGGCCTTGTTTTTGTCGGAGTTAATACTGATAATGGTGTTACGGTGCAAAGTGGTAACAACAATATGCCTGTAGTAATAATAGATGCAGGACATGGTGGTGTTGATGGCGGTGCTGTTTCATCAGACGGTACACAGGAACAGTATATTAATCTTGATATTGCAAGAAAAATTAATGAGTACCTGACAAAGCTTGGCTATAAAACCATAATGACCAGATCTGATGATAATTCAATACATGATCCTGAGGCAGATACAATCAGGCAGAAAAAAGTTTCTGACATTCATAACAGACTCAAAATAATTGAAACAAATCCTGGTTCGATTTTTGTATCCGTTCATCTGAATTATTATTCTGTAAGTAAATATAAAGGAGCACAGGTTTTTTATTCTCCTAATAATACAGAAAGTGAAAAACTTGCTCATAATATTCAAAGTAGTATTGTTTCTTTGTTGCAACCTGATAACACACGACAGATAAAGAAAAGTGATTCATCAATATATCTGCTTTATCATTCTCCGGTTCCGTCTGTTATGGTTGAATGCGGTTTTCTTTCCAACGCAGAAGAAACTGAAAAACTGAAAAATGAAGATTATCGTATGCAAATGGCGACAGCTATATGTAAAGGAATTATAAATTATCTTAACGGCACAGAAAGTGAAACTGCCGTAAAGTGATTGAGAGGCATAAAAATGGCATCAAAATCAAAAACAATGTATGTTTGCAATCAATGTTCATATGAATCAGCAAAATGGTTCGGTCAGTGTCCGGGTTGTGGGGAATGGAACACAATGGAAGAAACTGTGGTCAATTCGATTGCGTCAAAAAAACGCTCTGCATCCCTTGACAGGGGCAGGGCTGTTGTTATTGATGAAATAAGCGAAACCAGTGAGATAAGATATGATACTGGTATATCTGAATTTAACAGAGTGCTTGGCGGCGGGCTTGTAAAAGGTTCTCTTGTTCTTATTGGTGGTGATCCCGGTATAGGAAAGTCAACCATATTATTGCAGGCTTGTAAATATTTGTCCGAAAAAAAAACAGTTCTGTATGTTTCAGGTGAAGAATCTGCCAGTCAGATCAAGCTCAGAGCATCAAGACTTGGAGTAATGAGCAAAAATCTTTATGTTTTATGTGAAACGGATGCAGAGTATATTTCTGAGCTGATAAGAACGGACAAGCCTGATGTTGTGATTGTTGACTCAATCCAAACTATGAATATTACAGATATTCAGTCGTCAACAGGTAGTGTTACTCAGGTCAGAGAGTGTACTAATCTTTTTATGCGAACAGCAAAATCTCTTGCTATTCCTATTTTTATTGTAGGACATGTCAATAAAGACGGTAATATTGCGGGACCGAAAGTTCTTGAACATATCGTTGACACCGTTCTTTACTTTGAGGGCGATAAAAATATGTCATACCGTATTTTACGTGCGGTTAAAAACAGGTTCGGTTCAACAAATGAAATCGGTGTTTTTACCATGAATGATACAGGTCTTGAAGAGGTTCCCAATCCTTCTAAAATGCTTCTTGAAGGCAGACCGAAAAACACATCGGGAACGTGTGTTATGTGCGTTATGGAGGGTTCAAGGCCAATTCTTGCCGAGGTTCAGGCACTTGTTACCGCAACAGGTTTCGGAACTCCCAGAAGAATGACAAACGGTTATGATTTTAACCGGATGGCTATGCTTATAGCCGTTCTTGAAAAACGATGCGGATATTATTTCGCTAATACCGATTGTTATCTTAATATTATTGGCGGGCTAAAAATAGATGAACCTGCATCAGATTTGTCAGTTGTTCTTGCTCTTGTGTCATCGCTTAAAAACATGATTCTCAAAGATGATGTTATTGCTTTCGGTGAAATCGGTCTTGCAGGTGAGATCAGAGGTGTTTCAAATGCACAACAGCGTGTCAATGAAGCTGTAAGAATGGGTTTCAGAAAAATAATTATACCTTTCCATAATTTTAAATCATTACCCGATGATGTAAAACAGCAAGCCGAAATTGTAGGTGTGCGTAGTGTGCGTGATGCATTCACTGAAATAGTATTATGATTAAAAAGGCTGTTATTTCTTCGAAATTATCAGAACATGCGACAGAATATTTAAAAAATACAGGTTTTGATATTATAACTTTTCGTGATAATCCAAATGTGGACAAACGTGTTGCATATCATGCAGACCTATCATTATTTTATGATGGCATTGATACTTTGTTTATTGCAAATGAGATGTCTGAATATGTTGATTTGCTGAATAAATATTGTAAAAATGTTGTTGTAATAAATAGACATCTAAAAAAAGAATATCCCGGAGATGTACTTCTGAACTGTGTCTGTACAGGCAGAAATTTTATATGCAATGCAGAAACAGTTAGCTATGAAATCTTTGACAAAATGAAGAAATCGGGCTATAATATAATAAATGTGAAACAGGGCTATACCAAATGTTCTGTTGTTCCTGTCAGTGATAATGCTATTATTACGGATGATGAATCTATTTTTAACGAATGTGAAAAATATGGCCTTGATGTTCTGAAAATATCAAAGGGTAGTGTTTGTTTACCCGGTTTTGATTATGGCTTTATTGGTGGTACTGCAGGAAAAATATCCGGTAACGAAATAATTTTCAATGGTGATATTACTGAACATCCTGATTATGAAGAAATAGATTTATTTTTGAAAAAATATGGTATAAACGCAGTATCTTTCAAAGGAAAGCTTGAAGATATCGGCAGTATAATTCCGATAGGAGGACTATAAATGAAGAAAAATAATGTAAAAAATCCTTTGGCAACATTCATGGCTTTTACAACTCTTGCAATTATATGGTCTGCAGTAAAAAGAGTGATAAAAAAATATCATAAAAAGCAAGAGCTTTTCTATTAAAAAAAGAGGCTGTCTCATTTGAAAGTGAGCAGCCTCTTATTTTATTCATCATCTGATTCGTAATCCTGCCATATAAATTCGCTTCCGTCGGAAAACCAATCATCTTCTGCTTCGTCACGGATTGTAAAAGGCACTTCGTCGATTACCTCAATTTTTCTGAGTCTTGACCAGATTGATGCGTTTAAACTGAGCATATAACCGCAACCGGATGGTGTTCTCCAGTCGGTAATCGGAGCCTCGGGAAGCCCGAATGCTGCAAGTAATGACATTATAATTCCGCCATGTGTTATGATTGCAGTTTCTCTTGTTCCTGTTTTTAGCAGTCCTTCAATAATTTTTATAAAAGCGTTGCAGATTCTTGTGCTGAATTCACCGTTTGATTCTCCGAATGGTGGCGCAGCATCGTTACCTCCTTTGAGCCAATCTTTAAATTCTTCTTTGTAGCTGAGCTCATCGGCAGTCATGCCCTCAAATTCACCGAAATTACATTCTTTCAGTTCATCTAAAATAATTGGTGTTTTTTCGGGATATATCAGCTTTGCTGTTTCGGTACATCTCTTGAGAGGGCTTGAAAAAACGGCTTCAACTTCAGGAAAATATCCTGTTGTTGAAAGATCAATAATCTGCTTTCTTCCTTCTTCGCAAAGCGATTCATCTGTGTGGCCGATATATCTGCCTTCAATAGTTCCTGTTGTCAGGCCGTTTCTGATAAGATATATTTTATAGTTTCTCATTTTATTTTATCCTTTACAAAATGTTTTTTCTGTTGTAAAATAATATACATCAATAATCATGGAGTGTCAAGTATGAGTGCGGATTTTGCCTTGCGTCTTACAGATCTGAGAAAAGAAAAAAATTTAAGTCAGAAAGAAGCTGCTTCTTGTCTTGGGGTTTCTCAGGCTCTTCTGTCGCATTATGAAAAGGGGATAAGAGAGTGTAAACTCGATTTTCTGAAAAAAGCATGTGATTATTATGATGTCACCGCTGATTATCTTCTTGGATTTTCAGATAACCGTCAGGGGATAAGTGATGTTTACATAAAAACTGAATTATCAACCGATTCGGAGCTCAGGACAAAAACCATATTCAGAGCTATTGTCAGTCTGATTGAAAAACTGAGTGCTTCAGGTGATACTGCTGAAAACAGACTGAAAGAAGAAATGTTACTGTCTGTATACCGTTTTGCACTTTTAAGTGTAAAATACGGTGTTTCTGATAAGGATTGGTTTGGAATAGATGTCAAAGACGGTGAAATACTTGCGGCAAGAGTGCTTGACAGAATGTTTTCAGGTACACGGCAAAAGGATAAATCATCAGAGTACGCATATTCGGATGAACCCGAATTCCTTAAAACTATTATTTATCATTCTGAAGAGTTGATACGTGACCGCTATAACAAAATGCTGAATAAAAGAGAGGATGTATAACACATCCTCTCAATTTTTTTTGTGTTAATTATTATGCCTCAGATGTCGGTTCCCAATCGGCATTACCCATCCAGTCGAATGTGTAGTTCTTTTCATCTGTGAATCTGAACTGAATCTGAAGATCGCCGTAATCAGCAAAAGAACCCTTGCATGTAATGTTTGCTGCAACATCGGCAATGATGTTGATTCTGAATGAAGTGATTCTTCCTGTGCACTTATATGTACCGTCATCCTGCGTCTCAAGTTCTACACTAAGGTTGATTGTAGAGTATGTGTTGTTTTCCTCATCACCAACATAATTGACAGTATAATCGTTGATGCTTGCATAATCAGCACAGTTTTCGTTGAGTGATGAAAGAAGTTCAGCCTTATCTCTTGTGCCGAATACGGTATTAACTGTTTCTGTGGTATTATTAAGAACAATACTGATGTTGAGATTATTGCCGTCTGCATTACATTCTGCTTTGATTACATCATCTGCTGTAAGATTCATAACTGCAGAATCGTAAGGATAAATAACAGAGCTGAATGATTTGTTCATATCACCGAAAGGAATAACAGGAATTGAAGTATCAATGCCGCTGAGTATACGGTCCTTGATTGCTTTTGCAGAACTGTTAAGTGTTTTGAGTGAATCGTCTTCCGTAGCTTCACCTGTAGCGGTGTTGTAAGCAAGAACTTTTATATCATCAACTCTTATTGATTCACCGGTGTTTAATCCGGGTTTGTTTTCTGCTGTAAAATTACTGTCAGTCTGGACTTTTGTTATGATGTCATTATAAAATGCAATAATTTCACTTTCTGATACGGGAATGGAATCACCCACATCAAGTGTTGCTGCAACAAAAACATCAATTTCTTCATCTTCGCCTGTAGCGCTACAACCTGCAAATGATGCAATCATAGCAATGCAGAGTAATATTGCAACTAAAACGGAAATTTTCTTTTTCATTAAGGAATGCCCCTTTCTGAATGTGTGAATATTCAATAAATTTATGATATCATATCTTAACTGATTTTACAATAGAAAAATCAATAATTATTACAAAGACCTTTTTCATCAAAGATATAAGTAGCTTCAAGAGCAATTTCAATACCTTTTTCAATTGTTTTGAGGTCAAGTATGTCAGCAGTGTCTCTTCTTGTGTGATAGTATCTGGGAGGACCGGGATTCATGGCTGCAAGAGAAACGCTGGGGATTCCTGCCTGTGTTGTCGCTGCTGCATCAGAAGCACCTGCGAAAATTACGGAATATTTCATATCAATTCCTGCATTCTGTGCGGCTTTTTTAAGGAGTTTACAACATCTGTCATCATGTTTTGTAAGACCTGACATATCTCTGTTGTAAATGAACATATCGTCATAGTCTTTGAATGTATCAAGAGCAACAAAGATTGTTTCAACATCTTTGCATTCCTGACCGTGTCTTTTTGCAAAATCTTTTGCACCTCTGAGACCTGCTTCTTCAGAACCTGAGAAAACAGCAACAACTTCTGTGTTTTCAAATCTGATATCATTGTCATCAAGGAATTTGAGAACAGCGGCACCAACCATACAACCTGTAAGATTATCGTTTGCACCGTCAACACATGTGTTGTAGTCAATAAAGAAAAAGAGAAGTACAAAAGCGGGAAGGAAAGCAAGAGCTGCCCATGAATACCATGAAATAGCTTCAACAGAAGGAACGATGAGGTTACCCTGAATAAGACTTACAATACTGAAAACAATGTTCCAGCCGAGACCGATTGCGGCATATATAAACACAAAATACATCATGCCGGGGCCTACAAGGTGTGTGTAACGCCATTCAAAAGAAGAGTCTGCGTGTCCGGCAAATATAATTCTTCTCTTGACTTCACCTGTGGGATTTCTTGTGAGCATTGTGTTGTAAGAAGTCTGCTTTTTGTAGAATCTGTCAAGAAATTCTTTGTAGAATAGGAATTCACCCATAAGGCATATTGTTGCAATCAAAGCAAGAATCAATGATACAACAGGCATTTTGAAAAACAGGAAAAGTGATGCAATGAAAAGCAATACGCCGTCAATTTTTGTCCATGCAAAAAATGCTTTGTTTGCAACTGTGAAAGATTCTGTAGTTACAGAGTCAGCAGCTTTTCCGGTCTGTTTTGCCATGAATTCTTCGGCTTTAAGTTCAGCCTCACTGCCGGAAGGTCTGGGACCTATGTCTTTACATACTTTTTTTATGGTCCATGCAGCAAAATTTGCACATTCTCTTAATTTTGACTGATACTGAGGACCGCAATCTTGTGGTTTCATTTATTGACCTCCAAATAAAATATATAAATAAATAATATCATATTAAATTCAAATTGTCGATTGTAATTCCTAATGAAATCTTTTGTGACATATTGTGCAAAATTACCATAGATTTAAATTGACATTTTATTTTTAATGGTATATAATTATTTTTATAAAATTTATGGAGAATTAAGATATGGCAAAAAGAAAAAAACAGAATAAATTGGAATCCTTTTTCTCTAATACGGTTGCAGTAACAATAACTGCTGTTATAATACTTTTAGCATTATTTGTGTGTACCTTTTTTATTACAACGGCAATTTTTAATGGAATCAATGATCCTGATAAAGTTGAAACTGAAAGCAATTCTGAGCATGTGAGCAGAGTCCCGGAAATTACTTCAACAGCTGATAATGCTCAAAAAGTTACAAGTACAACCGGTGAACAATCAACAATAACAACAGTTCCTTCCACAGAAACGCCTGTTGCTTCAGATGGTGGAAATGTTGCATATCCTGCTGATACAGCATCGTGGCAGATGATTTGTCTTAACAGAAACAGATATGTTGGTTCATCTGTTGAAAACTCAATATCACTTTCTTATGTTGCAGGTTCTGGAGAGCGGATGGATTCAAGAGCTGCTGTCGCATATGAAAAAATGTATGATGCCGCTGCTGCTGATGGTATTTATCTTACACCGTGTTCAGGTTACAGAAGTTATTCAACACAAAAAAGACTTTATAATGAGTTTTTTTATGAATATATTAATCAGGGGTATTCCGAAACGGAAGCACATAATCTCACTTCAAAAAGAAGAAATCCTCCAGGAAGTTCTGAACATAACATCGGTATCTGCATGGATATTATCTGTGCATCAAGCTCTGCTAATTTCCAGAATACAAAAGCCTATGCATGGCTTGATGAAAATGCACACAACTATGGCTTCATTCTCAGATATCCTGAGGATAAGGTTGATATTACCGGTGTTAAGTTTGAACCGTGGCATTGGCGTTATGTCGGCGTTGAAAATGCTGCAAATATAAAAAACAGCGGCAAATGCCTTGAAGAATATCTCGGATTGGCATAAATTTATATATTTTACTTGACAAAGATATTTTATTCTGATATAATATGAAATCGCTGTTGTGTTTTTAACAGTATCCCTTGCTCCCTGAACAAGGGGGCCAATGTCCAAAAGGAGGTGCAACTAATGTCAAAAGCTAACTACGAAGCAGTCGTTATCTTTTCAGTAAAGAACGGTGAGGATAAGATCCCCGCACTTGTTGAAAAGTTTAAGGCTCTTATCGAAGCTAACGGAACTCTTGACTCAGTTGATGAATGGGGCAAAAGAAAGCTCGCATATCCCATCAACTACGAGAACGAAGGCTACTATGTACTCTACACATTTGAGGCAGAACCTGAGTTCCCCGCAGAGTTCGAACGTATCATCAACATCACAGACGATGCAGTTCGTACAATGGTAATCAAAGTCGAGAAAACTGAAGCTGTTGAAGCTGTAGCAGTTGAAACAGCTGAAGAAGCAGTAACAGAAGAAGCTGCTGAATAATTTCCACAACGGAGGATGTTTAAATGCTTAATACCGTTATTCTTATGGGACGTCTTACAGCTGATCCCGAACTCAGAACTACAAATACAAACCTTTCTGTTTTATCTTTTTCTGTTGCTGTTGACAGAAGTTATCAGAGCCAGGGACAGGAAAGACAGACAGATTTTATTAATTGTGTAGCATGGCGTCAGAATGCGGATTTTATTTCAAAATATTTCCGCAAAGGACAGATGATTGCAATTGAGGGTTCAATTCAGACCCGTTCATATGAAGATAAAAGCGGTAACAAGAGAACAGCATTTGAGGTTATTGTTAACAGAGCAAGTTTTTGCGGATCCAAAAGTGAAACAGGTGCTGCTCCTGCTGACAGATATCCTGCACCTGCCGTTGCTCCTGCATCCTTCCAGAACAACGCTGCTGATGATTTTTCCGGCGTTGATGCAGCGGAAGATGATCTTCCGTTCTGATATTCTAAAATAGGAGGTTTCCGAAATGGCTTACGATAAAGAAAAGGGCGGACGTCCCGGCAACAGAAAAGGCCGTAGAAAAGTCTGCACATTCTGTGTTGAAAAGACAGAATATATCGATTACAAAGATGTAGCAAAGCTTCGCCGCTTTACATCTGAAAGAGCAAAGATTCTTCCCAGAAGAATCACAGGTACTTGTGCAAAGCATCAGAGAGAGCTTACAACAGCTATCAAACGTGCACGTCAGATTGCTCTTCTTCCTTATACAAGCGACTGATAAATCAGATATAAAAAAGGTAGTCTTTATGACTGCCTTTTTTTATTGCTGACTTTCATGTAAAGAATGTTGCAAAATTGATTTTATCGGTATATAATATTATATGATTACATTTGGAGGATTTATATGAATATATGTGTTTACGGTGCAGCGAGCACAAAAATCGACAAAAGTTATATAGATGCTGTTGAAGAATTGGGATTATATATGGCAAAACAAGGAGATAACCTTGTCTTTGGAGCTGGTGGTAACGGTCTGATGGGTGCTGCTGCAAGAGGTGTGAAAGAAGGCGGTGGCAAAATAACCGGCGTTATTCCGCATTTTTTCAGAGATGAAGAGATTGAGGAAATATATGGCGAATGTGACGAGTTGATTTTTACGGAAACAATGCGTGAAAGAAAAGCTAAAATGGAAGAATTGGCTGATGCATTTATAATTGTTCCCGGCGGTATCGGTACTTTTGAAGAATTTTTTGAAATTCTGACTCTCAAACAGCTTGGCAGACACGATAAACCAATTGCAATCTATAATGTAAACGGTTTTTATGATAATATTGAAAAGCTTATGTATGATGCGATGAACGAAAAATTTATTCGCTCAAATTGCCGAATGTTGTATATGATTTTCTCTGATATCGATGAAATGTTTGCATATGTACACAGAAGCTCTTCTCTCGGACTTACTGTCCATGATCTGAAAGACGGATAAAAAGGTGATTGAAATGAAAATATATGATGTTGCATCATACGGTGCAGTCGGTGACGGCAAAAACAACGATGCAAAGGCTATTCAGGCTGCAATTGATGAATGCTCTGCAAATGGTGGCGGCAGGGTAGTGCTTGAAAGCGGTAAGACTTATTACAGTGATTCAATTCAGTTGAAAAAGAATGTTGAACTGCATCTGCAGAAAGGCTCTGTACTTCGTGCAACTTCCGATATAAACGGCTATATCAGACCCTGCAAAATGATAAATGATCCGAAAACAGCATTGATTGGCAACCCTGTAACAGGAAAACCGTCATTTGTGTTTGTTTATGGATATGAAGCTGACTGTTGCTCAATTACGGGTGAAGGTACAATTGACGGCAACTGCTATGCTTTTGTCAAAAGAAAAGATCGGTATTATGTGACAGGCGATTTTTATCCCCGTCCAACAACAATTTATATTGAAAAGAGTAATAATATTTCATTCAGAGATATAACTATTACTAACGCACCTTTCTGGACACTCCATCCTGCAGGCTGCGACGATGTTCTTATTTCTCATATAAGAATCCTCAATCCTCTTGATGTTGCAAACAGTGACGGTATTGATCCTGATCATTGCTCAAATGTTCGCATTATCGGTTGCCATATAACCTGTGCTGATGACTGCATATGTCTTAAAACAACAAAAGGTAATAGTGAATACGGTCCTTGTGAAAATATAATTATTTCAGATTGCACTCTTACTTCAACTTCTGCTGCAATTAAAATCGGCACAGAAGGTGTCGGTGATTTCAGAAATATAATTGTAAGCAATTGCATTATTTCAAAAAGTAACAGAGGTCTTTCAATTCAGATTCGTGACGGCGGCAATGTTGAAAATGTTACATTCTCAAATTGTATTGTTGAGACACGCAGATTCTGTTCCGATTGGTGGGGTACAGCTGAGCCTGTTACAATCACTTGTTTCAGACGTGATGAGAATACTGTTGCAGGTCATATCAAAAATGTCAGATATTTTAATGTTACCTGTAAAGGTGAAAACGGAGTTCTGATATATTCATCACCCGAAAATCCTGTTGAAAATGTAGTTTTTGAAAATTGCAATATTCATATGGAAAAAACGTCAAAATGGGATTGCGGTCTTTATGATCTGAGACCTTGCATTGATCACGGCATTGAAAAATCTGATAATTCTGCTTTCTTTATCCGTAATGCAGAAAATGTACGTATAGAAAAAACTTCCGTAACATGGGGTGGTGAGCCGTATGAATTTTATAAGCACGCTATTGACGGTTCGAATATAAAATGCCTTGAGCTTTGCAGAAATAATTTCTCTGCTCCTTGCGAAGAAATACTCAAATTTGATGATGTTTCTTTTGTAGAAAGCTGAAGAAATAAGGGATAATCTGTAAAAAATGATTGACAAATCAGTTGGTCGGTGCTATAATAAAATAAAGTTAGGCATGGCTAACTGATTTTTTATGTACCATATGGTTAGTTTATGCTAACTTGATTGACGGAGGGGTTTTATGAAAACTCTCAGAGAAGCAAAAATCGGCGAGACAGTCACCGTTGTAAAACTTCACGGTGAAGGTGCCATTAAAAGACGCATTATGGATATGGGAATTACTAAAGGTGTAAGCATCTATGTCAGAAGGGTTGCTCCCCTTGGTGACCCCATTGAAGTTACAGTCAGAGGATATGAACTGTCTTTGCGAAAAGCCGATGCAGCGATGATAGAAACAGCTTAAATATAAAAAGGGCAATGCCTGATTTTTTTCTTAAATATCAAGTTAGCCTAAGCTAACTGTTTGTGAAAGGACGAGTTTATGGGAATTAAAATTGCACTTGCAGGTAATCCCAACTGCGGAAAAACAACATTGTTTAATGCCCTGACAGGATCAAATCAGTATGTCGGAAACTGGCCGGGTGTTACAGTTGAAAAAAAAGAAGGAAAAATGAAGAATTATAAGGATGTCATAGTGACAGACCTTCCCGGTATTTATTCGCTTTCTCCCTATACACTTGAAGAAGTTGTTGCTAGAAATTATCTTATAAATGAAAAACCGGATGTTATCCTTAATATAATCGACGGAACAAACCTTGAAAGAAATCTCTATCTTACAACGCAGCTTATTGAACTTGGTGCACCCGTTGTAATTGCTATCAATATGATGGATGTCGTCAGAAAAAACGGTGACATAATTGACATTGAAAAACTTTCAAAGACAATCGGTTGTAAAATAGTTGAAATTTCTGCTCTTAAAGGTACTGGCGTTGATGAAGCGGCTCAGTTGGCAATATCTGCGGCAGAAAATGGTAAAAAAGTCCCCAGACATATTTTTTCCGGTACTGTAGAGCATACCCTTGCTCATATCGAAGAAGCGGCAGTACATAGTATGTCTTTTGAGATTCAGCGTTGGTATTCAATAAAGATTTTTGAAAGAGATGAAAAAGTTCTTTCTGAACTGAATCTTGATCCGTCAGTTCTTGCACATATTGAAGATGATATAAAACTTCTTGAAGCAGAACTTGATGACGATGCTGAGAGCATCATTACTAATGAAAGATATAATTATGTAGAAACAATTCTCAAAGATACATATAAGAAAAAGAAAATAAGAAAACAGACCGTGTCTGATATGATTGACAGGGTAGTAACAAACCGTGTGCTTGCTCTTCCCATTTTTGTGCTTATTATGTTCCTTGTTTATACAATTTCAATGGGAACAATCGGCGACTGGGTTACAACATTTATGAATGATACTCTTTTTGGTGAATGGGTGGTTCCCGGTGTCACATCTGCTTTGGTTGCAGTCAATTGTGCACCTTGGCTTGTGAGTCTTATTGCAGACGGTATAGTCGGCGGTGTCGGAGCTGTTCTGGGGTTTGTTCCACAGCTTCTTATCCTGTTTGTAATGCTTTCGCTTCTCGAAGACTGCGGATATATGTCAAGAGTCGCTTTTATAATGGACAAATTGTTCCGTAAATTCGGACTTTCAGGAAAAAGCTTTATCCCCATGCTTATTGCATCAGGATGTGGTGTGCCCGGTGTCATGGCAAGCAGGACCATTGAGCAGGAAAGAGACCGCAGAATGACAATTATTACAACCTGTTTCATTCCATGCGGAGCAAAAATGCCCATTGTCGGATTTGTAGCATCGGCTCTTTTCGGAAACAGTCCTTTGATTGCAACTTCAGCATACTTTTTAGGTGTTGCAGCTGTTGTAATAACAGGTCTCATGCTCAAAAAGACAAAACCTTTCATGGGCGATCCTGCACCCTTTGTTATGGAATTACCTGCATATCATATGCCTGTTCCTTCAAATGTGTTCAGAGCAACAGCAGAACGTGGTTGGGACTTTGTAAAAAGAGCAGGAACTGTAATTGTTGCTGCAAGTGTTCTTGTCTGGGTTCTTAACAGCCTTACTTTCCAGGGTGGTTTGCATTATATCGGTGATAGCACAGAAGCATCCATTCTTAATGTTATTGGTTCAGTGATTGCAGTTATATTCAAACCTCTGGGCTTTGGCTCATGGCAGGCCGCTGTGGCAACCATTCTCGGTCTTGTTGCTAAAGAAGAGGTTGTCGGTGTGTTTGGTTCGCTGTCTTCAATGGCAAATTCAGATCTTGCAATGGAGCTCGTAGAATCAGGCAGTGCAGAACTTGCAATAATGGGACAGGAGTTTTTCGGTGGTAACAAAATTTCCGCTTACTCATTTATGATTTTCAATCTTCTTTGTGCACCGTGTTTTGCCGCAATGGGTGCAATTAAAAGAGAGATGAACGATTGGAAATGGACAGCTTTTGCACTCGGATATATGTGTGTATTTGCTTATGCTGTTTCTCTTGTTGTATATCAGCTTGGTATGGCATTTACAGGCAACATGAATATCGTCGGTGTAATCGCTTCTGTCATAATTCTTGCAGTAATGGCATTTATGCTTTTCCGTCCTTACAATAAATCAATTAAAGATAAATCAAAGAAGTAAACGGAGTGATAATATGTTAGCTTTTCTTATGGAAAATGCAGGAACAATAATAGTTCTTGTAATTCTTATAGCAGTACTTACGGCAATTGTAATAAAATTCATCCGTGATAAGAAAAAAGGGAAGGGACTGTGTGCATGCGGTTGTGCAGGATGTCCCTCGAAAGATATGTGTCACAAGGAATCAAATAATTCCTGAAATGAAAAAACCGAGCACTGTCAAATCATGATAGTGCCCGGATTTTTATAATAGCATAATAAAAATAAAGACTGAGTTGTTACTCTTTATTTAGTTTGCAGATGCCGTTTATTTTATATAATTCACCGTAATCAAGATGAATATTTATCGTATTTATGCCGTCTGACAGCTCGGTGTCCGAATGCTCTAAAAGTTTTTTTCCGTGAAAAACCGCAAATCTTATTTTGCTGTCATCATCCCACGGTACGCTGTCAACGAGAGAAAATATCGGTTCTGTCAGCAGTTTTTTACCGAATAATTCGTCAACGGAAATATGAAAAGTCTCTGCAATAACTGGTAGCAGCATAATATCGGGTGAAGAGAGCTGCTGTTCCCATTTTGAAACCGCCTGCGTAGAAACATTCAGTTTGCTTGAAAGCTCCTCCTGTGTCATAGCATTTAATCTTCTGTAATAAGCAATTCTGTTTCCAATTGATAAGTCGGTTTTCATAATATCTTTTATTCCTTTCTCTGTTGTTGATTATATATTACCAAAGTTTTATGAAAATTAAAAGATAACAGATTGATTTTTATTGTTACCAACGGTTTATTTCAGTTCTTATATAAATTATTCATTCTAATTATTGCTTCTTAACTTGCAAAAAAAACATTTAATCTTTTTTTGTGAAAAGTGAATAGTGAAGATGTGGAAAGTAAAACTCCTGAATGCATTCGCATTCAGGAGTTTTGGCTGAGGAGGCGGGATTCGAACCCACGAATGCAGCAGTCAAAGTGCTGTGTCTTACCGCTTGACGACTCCTCAATATATTTTTTTGGTATAAAAAAAGCAAATCAACATGTGATTTGCGGCATTTTTTAGGTGGGGTGGATAGACGGATTCGAACCGTCGACCTCCAGGGCCACAACCTGGCGCTCTAACCAACTGAGCTATACCCACCATAAGTGGCGCGCTGAAAGGGACTCGAACCCCTGACCTACTGCTTAGAAGGCAGTTGCTCTATCCAGCTGAGCTATCAGCGCACATGGAGCGGGTGATGGGAATCGAACCCACACGACCAGCTTGGAAGGCTGGGATTCTACCATTGAACTACACCCGCGACTCAATGACGGGTGTTATTTTAACACACATTGATGGTTCTTGTCAATAGTAAATAAGAAAATTTTTAATTTATTTTATTTTATTTTTTTGTTACTTATATACTTATTTATGCATAGTTTTTTAGATAATGTTACAAAGTATAGTGATTAAGCGAAAAGTGTTTGCAAAATTCATAATTTAATGGTATTATTTACATAGTTTATATTCAGTTGATTTTTACGATGTATCATTAAAAAAACATCGGAGGTGCGGTAGTGGAAAATTTATTGTTAATTAAGAACCCCAGAGCTGGCAAAGACAGTAGGAGAATTAATACAGGTGATATTATCAGTGCTTTTAAAGAACATGGTATTGAATGTTTTGAAAAAACAACAACATGCCAGGGTGATGCAATCAATATAGCACAGAAATATGCGTCGTCATATGATGCTGTTATTTGTTGCGGCGGTGATGGTACATATAATGAAGTCATTAATGGAATGATGCTTGCTGAGTGTGATAATCCTATAATATATTTGCCTTGCGGTTCCACTAATGATCTTGCTCATACTCTCGGAATATCAAATGATCCTCACAAAGCTGCTCAGATGTATGTGGAAAAACTTATAAACAAGTTTGATATCGGTAAATTCAATGATAAATATTTCAGCTATGTTGCTTCATTTGGTATGGCGACAGAGATTGCTTATTCCACTTCCCAGAAAGTCAAAAATATGTTAGGTCGCTCAGCATATCTTATTAACGGTTTTGTTATAAAACTTATTCCGATGATAAAGAATCTGAAGCCTGCTCATATGAGAATTGAATATGATGATGGTGTTATTGATGATAAGTTTTATTTTGGAGCTGTTGCAAATACAAATGAGATTTCGGGTTTATTCAAGCTTGAAAAATTCGGACTCAAAATGAATGACGGTCTTTTTGAACTTCTTCTTGTTAAGGCAAGGGGACTCAAAGATCTTGCAAGTGTATTCACAAGTGCTCTTCGCCAGGATTATTCAAGTGAAAATGTTATGCTGGTGCGGACATCAAAGCTTAAAATAACAACAGAAGATGATGTACCATGGACACTTGACGGTGAGTTTGGTGGTGCTCACAAAGAAATTGATATCAGTGTGAAAAAAGAAGCAATTAATGTTGTATCACCAAGAGTAAAGTTTTTATAAAATATCGGGACAGCAAAGCTGTCCCATTCTTATTAAACAGAGGTTTGTTATGATTTATACAAAACCGTATTTTTATGATGATTTTAAATGTAAAGCTGATAAATGTACCGATACATGCTGTGCAGGATGGGAAGTTGATATTGACAAGGAAAGTTATGATAGATATAAAAATGTCAGCGGAGAATTCGGAGAAAGATTGAAAGACAGTGTCACTTTTTCGGACGAAATTCCAAGTTTCAGACTTTGTGAAAATGAAAGATGTGTGTTTCTTAACAAAAACGGACTTTGTGATATATATACTGAATTAGGCGAAGATTATTTGTGTGAAATTTGCCGTGAACACCCACGTTTTTATGATTGCTTTGAGAATGTAACAGAAATGGGGCTTGGTTTATGTTGTGAAAAAGTCTGTGAAATGATTTTTTCGTCTGATAAGGCTGTTACTTTTTTGTCTTACAGTGATAATGATGATTCTGTTGATTATGAATATAATTTTTATTGCTTTTTCAGAAATAAATGCTTTGAAATTATATGTGATCGTCAAAAATCATTAAAAGACCGAATAAAAGAACTTATTATGTACGGCATTTTTGTTCAGAATGAATTTTTTAATGATTCTTGTGATTTTGAACAGAGCAATGATGTTAAATCTGTGTTTAAGTCTGTAATCAGATTGTTTTTTAAAACAGAACCAATCAATGATGAATGGACTGAGTATATAAAGACTTTAAAAACAGATATAGAAAATATTATAAGTGCATCAGATGATATTAAAACAAAAGAATATGAATATGAACAAATTCTGACATATGTATTATACAGACACTTTATGAAATCAATGGATGACGGAAATATCCTCTCAGTTATTTGTTTCAGCGTGGTAAATGTAATCTTTATATATTTGTGTGACTGTAAAACGTTTTGTGACTCGATGAAATTTTCAGATGCAGACAGAATAAATAATGTAAAACTGTGGTCTAAACAAATTGAATACAGCGATATAAATACTCAATTGATTATGGATAAATCAATGGATGTTTTACTGAAAAATAAATAATATACAATAATTGGGAATAATATAGCAGTGCATATAATGTATTGCTGTATTTTTTTTTAGCACTCATCAGGATTGATTGCTGGATATTTTTCATAAAACAGGATTTTTTTTCAATTTACTCTTGACAAATGATGCGAATAGTATTATATTTAATACATGGTTAGCACTCAAACTAAGAGAGTGCTAATATGATTGAAGGTGAAATAATGGAACTTTCAGACAGAAAAAAGAAAATACTCGCTTCCGTCGTTGAACGATATATTCAGACAGGTGAGCCTGTCGGATCTAAAGTTTTGTGTGAAGGTCTTGCTGTATCATCTGCAACAGTTAGAAATGAGATGTCTGAGTTGTCAGAAATCGGATATCTTGAACAGCCACATACCTCTGCCGGTAGAATACCTTCTCAGAAAGGAATCAGATTTTACATTAACAATCTTATGCCGATGTATGATATAAGCAACGCGGACAGATTTGCAGTTCAGAGTCGTTTTGATAATTTTGATGGTGAACCTAAGGATATCCTTGCAGATGCAGCAAAGATTTTGTCTGAAATAACAGGTTGCGCAGCTGTCGCGCTTACACCTTATGATATCAATGCTTTTATAAAAAAAGTTGAAATGGTGCCTTTGGGATCAAGAACTGTGTTGATTATAATAATGATGTCAACAGGTGTTATTAAAAGTAAAATTTGCAGGTGCGATGGTGAACTTGATATAAAAAATGCCGAATTGTTTTATAATATAGCTGCAGCATATTTTATTGGCCGTTCATCTGATGATTTCAATATTGCAGTCATTCAGACTCTTGCTGTTTCGTTGGGTGACAAAGCCCTTATGATGACTCCATTGCTTGTAACGTTGACTGAACTTGCAAAGGAAGCCTCAACCTGCAATATTATTATTGACGGACAGTCAAAATTGTTAGGTTTTAAAGACCTTGAACCTAATGTTTATAATATGTTTGAACAATTTAAAAATTCAGCAAATATTGCCCGTCTGATAAACAAAGGCAGTGAAAAAACAAATATAATAATCGGTAGAGAAAGCATGAACAGAGCTTTTGAAAATGCAAGTATAATTTGCTCTAAGTATGCAGTAGGCGGCAGATACGTAGGAGCTGTCGGTGTGATTGGACCACTCAGGATTGATTACTCCCGTATAATTCCGAATATTATTAATATAAGTGAAATTGTCGGAAATGTTCTTTCCGAATTAATAGAAGAATGAGGTAAAAAAATGGCGAAGAAAGAAAAAGATATCAAAACTGAATCGACGGAAACAACACAGCCCGCTGTTAATGAATCTGTTGAGGAACTTGAAAAACTGCAGGCAGAATATGATGCTTTAAATGATAAATATATGCGGATTCTGGCTGAATATGATAATTTCAGAAAACGTTCACAAAAGGATATAGAATCAAGAGTTTCATATACAAAAACAGATTTGCTTTCAAAAATTCTTCCTGTTGTTGATAATTTTGAACGTGCTGCATTCAATGCAGATGCAGACTTTGATGGTTACAAAAAAGGAATTGAAATGACTGTAAATCAGTTTCTTGAAATTCTCAGGAGCATGGGTGTTGAGTCATTCGGTGCTGCAGGAGAGTCTTTTGATCCCAATTTCCATAACGGCGTTATGCACATTGATGATGAAAACTTCGGTGAAAATGAAATTGCAGATGTTTTCATGAAAGGATATAAAATAGGCGATAAGGTAATCCGTCCCGCAACTGTAAAAGTTGCAAACTGAATTAATGTTAAAAATTTAAATTTATATAATTTTTTAAATTAAAAGGAGAAAAGAATTATGTCAAAAGTTATAGGTATAGACTTAGGTACAACCAACTCTTGTGTAGCTGTAATTGAAGGCGGTGAGCCTGTTGTTATTGCTAACGCAGAAGGTGCAAGAACAACTCCCTCTGTTGTTTCTTTCGGAAAAACAGGTGAAAGAATGATCGGTCAGGTTGCAAAAAGACTTGCTATCACAAATCCCGACCGCACTATCTCTTCAATCAAGCGTCAGATGGGTTCAGATTATCATGTTTCTGTTGATGACAAAAAATATACACCGCAGGAAATTTCAGCGATGATTCTTCAGAAGCTTAAAGCTGATGCAGAAAGCTATCTCGGTGCTCCTGTTACAGAAGCTGTTATTACTGTTCCTGCATATTTTACAGACTCACAGAGACAGGCAACAAAGGATGCAGGTAAAATTGCAGGTCTTGATGTTAAGAGAATTATCAATGAGCCTACAGCAGCAGCTCTTGCATATGGTATTGATAAAGAATCTGAACAGAAGGTTATGGTTTACGACCTTGGTGGCGGTACATTCGACGTTTCCATCATCGAAATGGGTGACGGTGTTCAGGAAGTTCTTGCAACAGCAGGTAACAACCGTCTTGGCGGTGATGACTTTGACCAGAGAGTTATTGATTGGCTTGCATCCGAATTCCTTAAGGAACAGGGTGTTGATCTCAAAGGCGATAAAATGGCAATGCAGAGACTCAAGGAAGCTGCAGAAAAAGCAAAGATTGAGCTTTCAGGTGTAACAACATCTCAGATCAGCCTTCCTTTCATTACAGCAGATGCAACAGGTCCCAAGCATCTTGAAATGACACTCACAAGAGCTAAGTTCAATGAACTCACTGCTGATCTTGTTGAAGCAACAATGGGTCCCGTTCGTCAGGCTATCTCTGACTCAGGTCTTAAAATTGCAGAAATTGATAAAATCCTCATGGTTGGCGGTTCTTCAAGAATTCCCGCTGTTCAGGAAGCAATCAAGTCTTTCACAGGTAAAGAACCCTTCAAAGGTATCAACCCCGATGAATGTGTTGCAATCGGTGCGGCAATTCAGGGTGGTGTTCTCGGCGGAGATGTTAAAGGACTTCTTCTTCTTGACGTTACACCTCTTTCACTCGGTATTGAAACTCTCGGCGGTGTCTGCACAAAGATTATCGAAAGAAACACAACTATCCCCACAAAGAAGAGTCAGATATTCTCAACTGCAGCTGATAACCAGACATCAGTTGAGATCCATGTTCTTCAGGGTGAAAGAGAATTTGCAAGAGATAATAAGACTCTCGGTAACTTCCATCTTGACGGCATCATGCCTGCAAGACGTGGTGTTCCTCAGATTGAAGTAACTTTTGATATTGACGCAAACGGCATTGTACACGTTTCTGCAAAGGATCTCGGCACAGGTAAGGAACAGTCAATTTCAATCACATCTTCCACAAACATGTCCAAGGAAGACATTGAAAAGGCTGTTAATGAAGCTGCTCAGTATGCAGAAGAAGACAAGAAGCGTAAAGAAGAAGTTGATATCAGAAATGCTGCTGACCAGATGGTATTTGAATCTGAAAAGATTATCAGTGAAAACGGTGATAAATTCTCAGAAGATGAAAAGAAGTCAGTAAATGATAAGATTGATGCTCTTAAAGAGGCTCTTAAAGGTCAGGATATAAATCTTATCAAGCAGAGACAGGAAGAACTTCAGAAGGATTTCTATGCTCTTTCTGAAAAAATGTACAAGGCAGCACAGGAAGCTGCAGGTGCACAGGGATTTGATCCTTCACAGGCTGCAGGTTTTGATCCCACTCAGGCTGCAGGCGGTCAGGCTCCCGGTGCAGACGGATATTATGAAGCACCTTTTACAGATGTTGATGAATAATATATAATAAATGCATAAACCCCGTCAGATGGCGGGGATATGCTTGTTATATATTATGGAGAGGTATCCTAAATGGCAGATAAAAGAGATTATTATGAGGTCCTCGGTATTGATAAAAATGCAACAGAGGATGAAATAAAAAAAGCATACAGAAAAACGGCTAAAATGTATCACCCCGACTTGCATCCCGGAGATGCTGAAGCTGAGGCAAAATTCAAAGAAGCAAACGAAGCATACGAAGTTCTCTCTGATGCTGATAAGAAAGCCAAATATGACAGATTCGGTCATGCCGGTGTAGATCCTAACTATGGTGCAGGTCAAGGTGGTTTTGGCGGCGGCTTCGGCGGTATGGATTTTGACCTTGGAGACATTTTTTCATCATTCTTTGGTGGTGGCTTCGGTGGCGGTCAGAGAGTCAATCCTAATGCTCCTCAGCGCGGTTCTGATATTCAGACAGGGATTACTATTTCTTTTGAAGAGGCTGCAAAGGGCTGTAAAAGAACAATTGATATTCAGCGTATCGAAGTCTGTGACGAGTGTAGCGGCAGTGGTGCTGCAAAAGGTACATCTACTCAGACCTGCCCCGATTGTAACGGCAGAGGTCAGGTAACTACTCAGCAGCGAACACCGTTTGGTGTTATTCAGTCAAGCAAGGCCTGTCCTCGTTGTAACGGAAAGGGAACTGTTATTCCGACGCCATGTAATAAATGTAAAGGACACGGCAGAATCAGAAGAACTGTTAAACAGGATATAAATGTTCCGGCGGGTATAGACGACGGTCAGGTATTCAGCGTAAGAGGTCAGGGAAACCGCGGTGTCAACGGCGGTCCGTCAGGAGATCTGCGTGTTGGCGTAAATGTAAGACCCCATCCTTTCTTTGAACGTGATGGTTATAATGTATGGTGCGAAGTAACCGTAACATTTGCACAGGCTGCACTTGGTGATGAACTGATGGTCCCCACTCTTGACGGAAAAGTAAAATATTCGATTCCTGCAGGAACTCAGCCCGGAACAATATTCAAGCTCAAAGACAGAGGTATACAGAATGTTCACGGCAGAGGTCGCGGAGACCAGCTTGTAAAAATTGTTGTTGAAGTGCCGAAGAAGCTTACTGAAAGGCAAAAAGAACTTATCAGGGAGCTTAATAACGATCTTGGCGGTAAATCACCGTTTTCGGCAAATAATACACCCGGAGAAAACGACGATAAAAAAGGCATTTTCGGAAGGAAGAAAAAATAAAATTCAGTGACCGCATTTTTGCGGTCATTTTCTTTGCAAAGACTAAAGCCACCGGAATTCCGATGGCTTTTCATCTTTGTGTTATTCTTTTGTGATATGTACATCCATCTGCGGGAACGGAATCTGAATATCTCTTTCATCAAAGATCTTCTTGACTCTTTCGGTTACTTCAAATTTTACATCCCAATAATCCTCAGTTTTGCACCACAAACGAAGCTGATATGCAACAGCACTGTCATCAAATGATGTGATAACGGCAACAGGTTCTGTTGTCTTATCAACCTTGGCATTTTCCATTGCAGCATCAATAAGTGCTTTCTTAACGACATCTGAATTTTCAGAATACGCAGCAGTAATATCAATATCCACTCTTCTGGTAGAAAAAGCATTGTAATCTATCAACGCACTGTCAGAAACCTTGCTGTTGGGAATGACAATGATTTTGTTGTCAGGAGTGATAATCTTGGTATAGAAAATATTTATAGATTTTACAGTACCTTCAAATTCACCTGATTTTATAAAATCACCTACAACGAAGGGCTTGAAAACAGTAAGGATAAAACCGCCTGCAATATTTGAAAGGCTTCCTTGTAATGCAAGACCGATTGCAAGACCGCATGAACCGAGAACAGCTATCATAGAGGTCATCGGAACGCCGAGAATTGCAGCTATTGTTATAACAAGAAGAATTTTCAGTGTAATTGATAATGCACTGTTTATGAATGATCTTGCTGTGGGCTCAATTTTCGCAAACAATTTGCCTTCTTTCATTTTTTTTGAAAGAACATTAATAAGTTTCCAGCCTACAAGCAACAGCACGATAGACAGTATAAGGTTTATTCCTGCATCAGCAAGATATTCACCGATTTTATCCACAATAGTATCAAAAATTTTTCCTGCATTGCTGATATTTTCGCCAATATTTGATAAATCAATATCTGTAATATCTATTTCAGCAGAGTTTTCAAGAATTTTCATATAAATCACCTGTAAATCAATAATATACTTTCACTGTTTTGATTTCAAAAGGTCTGAAAGTAACATTCATATCTGCAAGTTCTTCGATTGTCTCTTCAAGCATATTGGTAATTTCGCATTTTGCTGCACCCGGGAAAGTAAGAACTGCATTTGTTCTTGTGCCTTCAGCTTCATACATACGTACAATAAACGCTTTCTGTGTATCTTCACAAGGCTTGATTGCTTCAACAAATATGTTATCAGCTGAAACTGTTACGGGGGCTGACATCTCATAGTTACCCTTTGCAGTGATAACAGGAACATTAAGTTCATAAGAAGGTCTGATAACGTCAGCTGAATTGAAACCACGGTTATGGGGAAGAAGTGAGTATGTGCACTTGTGGGGACAATCGTGATCACCTTCACTATCGGGATGTGTACCGCCTTTGTGAAGTGAAAGACGAATGTTTCCGCCTTCAACAGTAATACCGTATTTACAGTCATTGAGAAGTGCAACACCGTATCTTGATTCTGAAAGGTCTGTGTACTTGTGGTTTACAACTTCAAACATTGCTTCTTCAATGGAGTTGTTTCTTGTCGTTGGGCGTTTTACATGACCAAACTGGATTTCGTGTCTTGCAAAATCATCGCTGACATTTGTATCAAAAGCAGTCTTGAGAAGTCTGTGGTCATCCTGCCAGTCCATAACAGTGTCGAATCTTACTTCTGCTGAGTCAGCAAAGAAAATCATATCCTGAGTGATAGTCGATTTTGCGGAAATCTTGTATACTGAACGGATAATATAAGCTGCAGCACCTGCAGAAACAACTTCTCTTGAAACAAGGTTTGAAGCATCTTTGAATTTGCACTGAACATCAGCATCAATATCCCAGTTATCCCATTCATTGGGCACATCCTCAGCCATAAGGAATGTGTTAAAATTGTAATTATTGCCGAGAATTTCTCTGTCTGCAGTTTTGTCGATGAAAGAACTGATTGTTCCGTTGTCTGCAAATGTAACCTTTGCAAAAGGAGTTTCAAGAGTATTTCCGTCTGCATTGAAAACAGAAGAAGCATCGGGATCACCCTTTTTAAGATTGAGTGTAACGGAAGACATTGCAGGAACAGTAATTCCGCTTACGATCAGTTTTTTGTTGCCGTCAAGGTCTGTATAAAGCTGCTGTTTGCAGGGATCATCAACAATATATCCGTTGTAATCCATAAATACAGCATCATTTCTGTCAAATGAAAGGGTATTTATGAATGTTACTGTTTCATTGTCGTAACCGTTTACTATAGTTGCAATCTGTTCTTTTGCATCGTTGATAAGAGCAGTTGTCTGTTCACGGCTTTCAGCGTGAGCCCTATGAACGCAGGTTCCGGGAAGAATATCATGGAACTGATTGATAAGAAGTGTCTCATAAAGAGGAGCAATCTTTTCGCCTGATGCATCTTTCTTTGACTTGACAGCTTCATTTACTGTAAGAATTTCAAGGTCACGAAGAGCAAATTCAGATTTTCTGTTGTTTCTCTTTATTGTGTGCTGGTTTGTAAGAGTACCTCTGTGAAGCTCAAGATAAAGCTCACCTCTGTATGTGTTGGGATTCATAGCAGTGGCTTCAAGATCCTTCATAAATTCACTTACAGACATATGCTTGGATTTACCAACACCGTCAAGGTCTGCGATTCTCTTGGCGTGTTCGATCATTTCAAACTGAGGTCCGCCGCCGCCGTCACCGAAACCGTAGGAAATAAGTCTCTTGTTTGAAACGCTCTTCTGTTTGAGCCAGCCCTTTGTTTCTCTTGTTGTTGCAGTAACATCGGGATACATATGTGTTCTGTTGAAATGTGTGAATACAGTTGTTCCGTCAAGTCCCTGCCAGTTGAAAGTATCGTAGGGGAATGTGTTTGTATCATTCCATGAAAGCTTGGTTGTAAGGAAGTAGTCAATTGAACAACCCTTCATGATCTGAGGAATTGCAGCAGAGTATCCGAAAGTATCGGGAAGCCAGAAACAGTCAGATGTGTAATCAAAATATTTTCTTGTGAATCTCTGTCCCCAAAGGAACTGACGGACCATTGATTCACCCGAAGTGATGTTACAGTCGCATTCAACCCATACGCCACCGTTGGGTTCATATCTGCCTTCACGTACCTTTTCAGCAATTCTTTCAAAAAGTTCAGGTCTGTTTTTTCTTATCATATCACCGTGACAAGCAGAACTCTGAATAAAGTTGTATTCGGGATACTGCTCCATAAGACTGAGAGCATTTGCATAAGTTCTGATAACTTTTTTCTCAGTTTCACCAACATGCCAGAGCCATGCAGTATCCATATGAGAATGACCGATAAGACCTGCAAAAGGTGCAGAGTCTTCTGACTTCATTGCAAGAACTTTTTTGAGAGCGGGAACTGACTTCCTG
Organism: Clostridia bacterium; assembly: GCA_017531385.1. Classification (GTDB taxonomy): domain Bacteria; phylum Bacillota; class Clostridia; order Oscillospirales; family Acutalibacteraceae; genus UBA1081. The sequence continues at coordinate 1,543 of JAFXLD010000099.1, read as the reverse complement.
ATGCCGTCAATGAACGAATCCATGTCTGTATCGTCAAGAAGATAGTATACGTTCTTATGTACTTCATAAAGAGCATTGATAGCCTGACCTCTCATAAAACTGTCTTCGGGAAGAGCAGTTGCGAGCTGCAGAACTGTCAACAGGTCAAAATAGTATTCTTGAATTTCATAGTTCTTGGTGCAGATATCAGCACCGTCATAAATGAAGTTGTAATCTTTGATTCCTGCATTGTCTGTCGGATTACAGCCGGGATAATCATGACCGCCGTAATATTCAATAACGATGTCAAGATTTTCACCTGAAACAGCATTTTTCTTTATCATGTCGCAGTAGTGATTGCCGTGACCGGTATAAACAATTTTTGTAGCAAATGTACCCATTGTTCTTCCGTTTACAAACAGTAGAGCTTCATATCCCTGCATATGTGGTTTTATGAACAGATCTTTACCTGCAAGAGCTTCAGGAACAGTATACTGACCTTTGAACCAGCAGTATGAATCTTTACCGTACCATACATATCCTTTCTCAACGGGAGAAAACTTATCATCGGCAGGAATGTCGTGAAGTCTGTCTTTTGTCAGGAAAGCAGAACATTCAATTTCGCCCTGTTTTTCAAAAATCATAGGTTCAACAAGTGTTGCAAAACGCTCGATTTTACCTAAAAGCTTTTTAATCTGGGGTTCGTTTAACAATATAATCACCTCATGGAATTAATTCACGATGTGATTATACAACATATTGTAGTTTTTTTCAATAAAATATCGGAATATTCTTGAAATAAATGTAATTATTATGTATAATAATTACATGAATATTTATGATTTTGACAACACAATTTATGATGGTGAAAGCTTTTTTGACTTTTTTCTTGAATACATAAAAGTCAATCCGTCAATTGCCCGCTTTCTGCCGAAAGTTATGTTTGCATTTCTTAAATATAAGCTTGGCAAAGTGACAGTCGAACAGATGATGACCAATTATGCACCGGTCATTAAAAAATGCTATTGCGATTACGATAAATGGGAGGAATTTACTCAGAAATTCTGGGACGGTCATATGCACAAAATCAAGAGCTTTTATAAAGAAGTGCAGAAAGAAGACGACCTTATTCTGACAGCATCTCCTGAACTCACAATAAAGGAGATTGCAAAAAGGCTCGGTATAAAAAATATTGTCTGCTCAAAAATTGATGATAAAACAGGGCAGATAACAAGAATCTGTATGCGTCAGAATAAAATTAAAGCACTGAAAGAAGATTTTGGTGATGTGGAGATTGATGATTTTTATACTGATTCAATCAAAAATGACGGTTTTTTTGCAGAATACGCAAAACGTGTTTTTCTTGTCAACGGAGACAAAATAACTCAAATTAAATAATAAAAAAAGAGGTTGTAAGGTTTATTGCACAAGTCCAGTAAAAACGGACAATAGAAAAAAGAGACCTCCTATGGTAGAATTAAAACAACTACCACAGGAGGATTTTTTATGCCCAGAGAATACAGACACATAAAGCAATATGAGTATGAGATATTGCAATTAAAAT